>QCGE01000003.1 GCA_003278195.1 Prochlorococcus sp. AG-363-P08 | reverse complement strand
CTTGATATCGCATAATTTCTGCAATGCTTTAAGGCCTTTACATTCAGTATTATAAAACTCATGGAATCCCTCAACTAATATTGTTCTATTAACACCTGTTAATGGAGACATATCTGCTATTGTTCCTATACAAAATAGATCACGAGCATTTTTTGTTACCTCGCTAGAGTTCATTTGTTTGGCTAATGATAATGCAAGTATGTAAGCAAGACCTACACCCGCTAACTCTCTAAATGGAGAATTAGTGGGTGTAGTTGAGGGATGTATTAGAGCTAATACTTCTGGTAATGGGCTTGTAATTATATGGTGATCTGTGAGAATTATATCTATACTTAGTTTTTTTGATAACTCGAGGGCTTCTAGAGCATTTACACCGTTATCTACTGTGATTATTAAATTGATTCCTTTCTCTGCAATAATTTTAACCATGGAAATGTTTAATCCATAGCCTTCATCTTGTCGGTTAGGTATGTTTGCGTGAACTTCAGCACCTAATTTACTTAGAACATTAATTAGTAAGGCAGTGCTAGTCATTCCATCCGCGTCATAATCGCCGCAGATAGCTATCTTTTCGTTGTTTCTACAAGCTGTCACAAGTCTGTTTATTGCAATTTTCAATTGCGGATAATGCTTAATCGGTGATGGTATAGGCGCCGGGTTAAGGAAATTCTCCATTTCCTTAGCAGATTTGTACCCTCGTCTGTAAAGAACTGACTTGAGTGGTAAAGGTAGCTCGAAGTCCTTGAGCGCGCTTATATCTATATATGCGGGAACAGACCATTCATCGTCTAAAGCTTGTTCTTTAGGAGGTGTTACCTTACGTGTGAATTGAGTTAAATGTGCCTTATCAACTTTCACTTAGCTCATCGTCATTGAGATTACATGGAGATTAAAGCAGTTTTTTGGGACCTTGACGGTACTATTGCCGACACCGAGATGTATGGACATCGTTTGGCCTTCAACTCGGCATTTAAGGAATCAGGTATTAACGTGTATTGGGATGAGAATTGTTACTCTGATTTACTAGCCATCCATGGTGGTACTCACAGAATAAAATTCTATTGCGTAAATAATAAAATTGATTTATCCGATAATAGGATTAAACAAATACACCATAAAAAACAAGAACTTTACTCGAAAATAATAGAAAATGGCTCTATAAAACTTCGAACAGGGGTTAAACGTTTAATATCAGAACTCTCTGCTGCAAATATCGAGCAATATATAGTTACAACTAGTAGTTTGTTGGCCGTTGAGCCACTAGTAAAAACAATGTTTTCAAACACTGCAAATCCATTTAGTGGTTACATAACATCAGAAGATGTTAATTATCCTAAGCCAAATCCAGAGGCTTACTTGAAGGCAATTAATTATTCACTAATACCAAAAGAAAATATAATGGTTATTGAAGACACAATTGCAGGGTTAAATGCTGCATTATCTGCAAATTTAAATTGTATAGTCACTTTATCCCCTTGGAGCAAGGAAGATCATGGTATATTTTTAAATGCTAGAGCAGTTGTAAATCATTTGGGTGATGAATCTAGTTTAACAACCGTATATAGAGGAATTCAATGTCCTAAGGGGCTAGTTGATTTGAATTACATCCAATCGATCTGAACTAATAATCATGCAAACAACAAAATTCAATTCATTCCAAAATAAAGCACTAGGAAAACTTAGCGGATCTATTATAGGGCCATGGAAAATTAGATCAATTGGTTTAATTTCCTTGTTATTTGGATTTTACTTAGGAAGCAATTTAACTGTGTATTACTTAGAAAAATTGGGTCAAAGATCTTTTGTCACCTTATTAATGGTATTAATCATCGAGTTACTTATAAGGTCAAGGTCATTTCTACTAAACAGAAGGTATTTGTATATCCCAATAGTAGTAGATAACCTTAGAATAGGAGCTGTATACGCAGTTGTGTTAGAAGCATTTAAGCTTGGGTCATGATATATTGATCACATTAAATAGTTAGTCTTAATATTTTACTTGATAATATTAATTAGCATAATCTATAAACATAGATAGTTAGTCTTCCGCTTCCTCAGTTTCATCGATAGGATAAACAAAGCCTTGCGCTCTCCCAGTTAAAACAGACTTCCCTATTGAAAGAGCTTTTTCAGCTGCCCTTGCAGCCTTTGCCTTCCATACAGCGTGACGCTGGTTCCGCTTGCTTTTTGAGGTTTTTTTCTTCGGTACAGCCATCTCAGGCGATCAATTCAAACTATAATTTTCGTACTCTATATGACCATGAGTCAACCGAGTGTCACCGTATATCTATTTCCAGTTCTGAAAAAATCGAAGCTGCCGGTTCTGGTCTAGGTTCTCACCCAATTCAATATGCCCTCTAACAAGATAAATAACACACTATTTACAATGAAAAGGCCTAATCCACCAACCTATAGCGAATTATTAAGGGAAATAGAAATTGGAAATGTGCGAGCCCTCGTTCTAAATCCATATCGCAGAGAGGTACGAGTTGAATTTACTGATGGAACTACTTCACTTGTACCAATTCTGAGAAATGACCAGTTAATTCTACGAACAGCTCAAGTATCTGGAACCTCTCTAACTGTTAAAGATGGTCGGTCCGAGGAGGCAATGGCTGGAACTTTTGTAAACGTAGGCATAATTTTCTTTATTGTATTTGTTCTTATTTTTCTGGTTAGAAGATCTGCAAATATTGCAAATCGAGCTATTGGATTTGGACGTTCTCAAGCAAGAATAAAACCACTTGAAGACATAGATATTCATTTTGAGGACGTGGCAGGCTTGCTTGAAGAAACTGAAGAAGTAAGAGAAATAGTTACATTCCTAAAGCAACCGGAAAACTATACAAAATTAGGAGCTCGAATTCCTAAAGGTATTATTTTGGTTGGCCCACCCGGGACCGGCAAAACACTCCTAGCTAAAGCCATTGCAGGCGAAGCAGGTGTTCCCTTCTTTTCAATTTCAGCCTCCGAATTTGTAGAGCTATTTGTTGGAGTAGGTGCAAGTAGAGTAAGAGATTTATTTGCAAAGGCAAAACAAAAATCACCATGCATAATCTTCATCGACGAAATTGACTCAATAGGTAGACAACGTGGCGCTGGTATAGGGGGTGGTAATGATGAACGAGAACAAACCCTAAATCAATTACTAACAGAAATGGATGGTTTTAGTGATAATTCAGGAGTTATTCTCTTAGCTGCTACAAATAGAGCAGATATACTTGATTCTGCTTTAACAAGACCAGGAAGATTTGATAGACGTATACAGTTTTATCTCCCAGATAGAAAAGCACGTCAGGCAATTCTTTCTGTTCACGCTAGAACTAGACCACTTTCAGAGAATGTTTGCCTAAAGGAATGGGCTATAAGGACACCAGGCTTCTCTGGAGCTGAACTTGCTAATTTGATAAATGAAGCGGCTATTAGTACAGCAAGAGATGCTCAAGGTACTATTACAGACAATCATATTCAATCAGCATTAGAACGGGTAACTCTTGGGTCTACGTCATCTCCCTTACTTGATACATCCAAAAAAAGACTTATTGCTTATCACGAAGTTGGGCATGCATTAGTTGCTGCCCTTACTCCCCATTCAGATAAAGTTGATAAAATAAGTATTTTGCCGAGATCTGGTGGAATGGGAGGTTTTACACGATTTCTCCCTGACGAGGAAAGAATTGATTCAGGACTTTTAACAAAGAACTACCTTTATTCGTGTTTAGTTGTCGCCCTGGGAGGTCGTGCTGCAGAACTGCTGATTTTTGGGCCAAATGAGGTTACACAAGGAGCAAGTGGCGATCTATTCCATGTTGGACAGATAGCTAGAGAGATGGTTACAAAGTACGGGTTTTCATCGTTAGGGCCAATTGCTTTAGATTCATCACAAGAACAAATATTTCTAGGAAGGGACCTTATTAGTAAGAAATCAGAATATTCTGATTTAACTGGTAAAGCAATAGATGAAGAGGTTAGGCTTCTAGCAAAGAAGGCTCTTGAACAAGCATTATTAACATTGACCCCTAAAAGAGAGATTATGGATTTACTTGTTGATGCATTGATACAGGAAGAAACACTAGAAAGCAAACGTTTCCTAGAAATAGCTGGGATCTCCTAAGGAACATTTACATTATTTGAAAAAAGGTTATAAAGTAGAAAAAATAACAAAATCCATTGAACGCGGTGCTGCTTAAAATTCCAAAGCTTCTCTATAAAACTAGATGGTTGATATTATTACTGATCATAGTATGCTTTACAATGCGATTGCATATTGAATTCCTTTGGTTTAAACAATTTGGTTACGAATCTGTATTAATTAGACGATTACTTTTTCAATTTATTGGATTATTATTTGGCTTAAGTATTCTTATCTCAAGTCTGTTTTGGCAAAATAAATGGTTTTTCTTAGTAAACAATAAAAGAGAGTCATCACTCGAATCTAATATTAAAGGGTGGAAATACACATTATCAATAACATTTTCATATTGTACGACAATATTAATTGCAATATTTCTATCAAATTTGGCATATTTATCAATAATAAATCCATTTGACCTTTTAAATGAAAGTATTCTTCTACATTTGAATCCAAAGTCGGGAATTATAGGAATTATATGTTCATCACTAATAAGTTTATGGCTTATCACAAAAAAAAATTCAGCAATTTATTGTGTGTCCTTTGCTGGAATACTTTTATCTATAATAACCTGTAGATTATGGGGTCTCTGGGGGCTTGGATTAGCAATACCAGATAGCAATATCATCGAACCACTGCATGGAGCTGACGTAAGCTTTGCGTTGGCTAGATTTCCTGCATTGCAAACAGGGTTGATATTAATCACTGCCTATTTAGCTCTTCTGATTAGTACAGCAGCTTGGAATAAGTTAACCGTCAATGGAGGGGTTTCAGATTGGATGTCCAGTGGTTTTTCTGATTCTGAAAGCAAATATATAAAACCTATTATATCCCTATTTCTTATAAGTATCGGATGCCTCCTCTGGCTCTCCAGGCATTCCTACCTATGGACTCAAAATGGAGCTACAGCAGGTGCAAACTGGCTAGATGTTCATTTTAATATTCCTTTAAGAAGCATAAGTACACTATTGATATTTTTATTTGTAGCATTATTAATATTAGGCAAAACGTCCAAAAGTAATAAGAAAATAAAATTTTATACAGCAATATTATCTATTTTTACCTACTTACTTGAATTCACAATTTCTCCTCTCTTACAGTGGATTGTTGTAAGACCCAGAGAACTTAATCTTGAAACTCCATATATTTCTAGATCAATTCAGGCTACAAGGCGAGCTTTCCAACTTGATTCTATTAAAACAGAATTAATTAATCCTAGGCAAAAACTTACTAGTAAGGATCTAACTCTTGGAGCTAGCACTCTAAGAAATATAAGACTTTGGGATAGTCAACCATTATTAGCTACTAATCGTCAATTACAACAGTTGAGAGTTTATTATCGCTTTTCAAGTGCTTCTGTAGATAGGTATAAGTTAAAAAAAGAGAGTAATGAGAGACAACAAGTCATAATATCTGCAAGAGAATTAGATCAAGCCTCCCTTCCAAAAAGCTCAAGAACATGGCTAAATCGCCATTTTGTATTTACTCATGGCTATGGTTTTACCTTAAGTCCAGTTAACACTATGGCTGATGATGGCTTACCAGATTATTTTATTAGGGACTTAGGTTCATCAAGACGAATTGAAGGAAGTGAACAACTAAAAATAAGCAGGTCTGACGTAATTAATTCTGTACCAATAAATAGAGCTGCCCTTTATTTTGGCATGTATCCATCACCTTATGCTATAGCCCCTACAAAGCAAGATGAACTTGATTATCCAGAAGGAGATCAGAATATTTATAATAGATATAAGGGTAGTGGGGGTATACCATTATCAACAATATTCCAAAAAATAGCAGCATCAGTTTACCTCCAAGAACCTAGACTTTTAAATACAGGAATATTAACACCAAAATCCAGACTTTTAATTAGAAGAGAGGTTCGACAAAGAGTAAAGGCAATAGCACCTTTTGTAAAGATGTTAGGTGATCCATATATGATTTCCGTTGTTATTAATGAGAGAGATAAAAACTTCGATAGTAATCAAAATCAATATTGGATTGTAGAAGGTTATACACAATCAAATAGATATCCTTATGGTTCAGATATGCCTAATGGAGCAAATACTAGATATATAAGAAACTCTGTAAAAGCTGTAGTAGATGCATATAACGGAGATGTTCAGCTTTATATAAGTGAACCTAAAGATCCCATGATTTTAGGTTGGAGCAAACTATTCCCTAATTTATTAAAGCCAATTCAAGAAATGCCTAAGTCAATTAAAGCACATTTAAAAGTTCCAACTGAATTATTTACATATAAGGTTCAGCAGTTACTCAGATATCATGTGACTGATTCAAGGACCTTCTATAACGGGGATGATGTTTGGCAAATACCAATGGAGTTGTATGGACGAGAGCAAGTTCCTGTAGCTCCATATCATATTACTGCTCAGTTACAAACTAAAGATCCATCTGAATTTCTGCTCTTGCAACCAATTTCTCCTCTTGCAAGGCCCAATTTGTCAGCATGGCTTGCTGCTAGAAACGACGGGTCTAATTATGGTGATTTGGTCTTATTAAGGTTTCCAAGTCAAAAGGTTATTTATGGTCCAGAACAAATTCAGGCATTAATAAACCAAAACCCCACAATAAGTGAACAATTTAGTTTATGGGATAGAGCAGGATCACAAGTAATTCAGGGCAATCTTCTAGTACTGCCATTAGGCAGATCACTACTATATGTAGAGCCTGTATACCTTAAAGCAAGTAAGGGTGGACTACCAACTTTGACTAGAGTAGTTCTTAGCGATGGCCGTAAAATAATTATGGCTAAAAGTCTGTCTGAGGGACTAAAGCTTTTAGTCTCTAATCAAGACTAGATAATTAGTTAAAATTTAATATTAAATATACTTGTATTGAATAATTAAAGAGTAGAAAAATATTCTTTACTTCCTTCTGGATCTTCCATCATTGTTTTGTCTCCAGGTGTCCAGTTGGCTGGGCAAACTTCATTGGGATGAGACTCAACGTATTGATAAGCTTGCAAGACTCTCAACGTTTCATCGACATTTCTTCCTACAGGTGCTTTGTTAATTGTTGAATGCATAATGACACCTTGTGGGTTAATTATAAATAATCCACGATCTGCCTCCCCATCTTCGTTTAGAACATTATATGAAGAACAGATTTCTTTCTTGAGATCTGCAATTAGAGGATAAGCAATATCTCCAATTCCTCCTTCATTTCTGGGAGTCTGAATCCAGGCGAGGTGGCTGTATTTACTGTCTACGGAAACCGCAAGTACTTCGGTATTTTTACTTGAAAAATCTGAATAGCGGTCGCTGAATGCTGTTATTTCTGTAGGGCAGACAAAAGTGAAATCTAGAGGGTAGAAGAAAAGTACAACGTACTTTCCCCTGTATTGAGAGAGACTAATGTCTTTAAATTCTTGATCTAATACAGCAGTTGCCGAAAAATCAGGTGCAAGCTGGCCTACTTGAAGGCAGTGGTTACTGGTCATAATGATTCATGGGGTTTTTGAGGATTCTGAAATTGTTCTGGTTAATTCAGAAGTCCTATTAACTGGAAGATATCATGGCATTAGATCTCTAGTGGCCTTTTATTAGGACTCAAGAAAACAAAATACAACCACCTAAGAAACAGATGGCTAATTGGACATGGGACCAGGTGCTTTTAAAGAAATTCAGTAGTACAGGACATTTTCGACTACTTAAGCAGCTTAAAAACGATTTAAAGCTGAATCCTATTCATCGTGGGCCAGCACGAATAACCCGAGTGTCAAGAGCCCAGAACCCTAAAAAGACAGACTCGGATTAAGGACTCAAACAAATCCTCAACTGCCTCAAAGCCACGAATGAGATAGATACCATCAAATCCCAGCCCTTAGGAAGTTATGAAGATCCTCAAGGTTCTGTGGGCCCTACCTAGCAAAGTTTTCCTTAGATGGAGCAAGGATGGCTCGGGGGAGACTTGAACTCCCGACCTCGGGGTTATGAATCCCGCGCTCTAACCGGCTGAGCTACCGAGCCAAAAGGTTAGTGATAACTTTATACGATAGGCAGCTAGTACAAACATATAAAGTGATTTTACATACATCAGAGAATTAATTGGCTTAAGGTATTTATAACTTCTGATAATATTATTCTAGAGAGAATGAAAAAGACTTAATATCAAAATATTAACTAAACTAAAAAGACTATCTTTCACCAAAGCCCAATATTGAGTCCTGCCTGAAAAGAAACGATAGCTGTAGCTACAGATAAATTAAGGCTTCTGACACCATGAGGACTACTGGAAGAGGTGCCTCCAGGCATACCAATTTTAGTAACATAAGAACATTCATCACGTATTGACTTTGGCAAACCATTATCCTCTCTTCCAAACAAAAGTACATCACCTTTCTCAAATTGCATCGAGCTAAGTGGTGTGTCTCCTCTACTACTAGTGCCAATGATTCGTTGATTAGGTTGTAGATTTTGTTTGAAACTACTAAATTTAGTATAAATACTTATATCCAATAAAGACCAATAGTCAAGTCCAGCTCTCTTTAGATAGCGATCATCCAAGCTAAATCCAAGGGGTTCAATTAAAATTAATGGTAATCTGAAAGCTGCACATGTACGAGCGATATTACCTGTATTTTGAGGTATGCGAGGTTCAAATAATACAACTGATAGATTGTTCATATCATTATTAAACTTTGGTAGAGTATTTGTTAAGATCAATTGCCCTATTGTGAACTACCAACCAGCTTTCATGGCACATAAGGGCTATTTGTTGGTTTAGTTTAGTTAATCTAGATCTAAAAAGGTTTCCTATTTTTGTTGAGGGAAATACTGACCACCCAACCTCTTCAGAGACAATTATAATCCCTGAAGTTAGGTTATCTAATAACATGATCAACTGTGATTTTTCATTTTGCCATTGTTCATTTGTCATATTAATATTAGCTGAGACATAGCTGCCTAATGAATCAAGAAGAATCATTTTATAACTAGATTCTGCATTAACAAGTTCGTATAAATTGGATGAAGCTTCTAAAAGATCCCAATCTGGATTACGTCTAAGTTGGTGCTGAGTGACACGAATTCTCATTTCAGTATCTAGATTAGAACTATTTAAAGTGGCTATATATAGAACCTGAGTAATACCACCAACAAGTTTTTCCGCAAAAAGACTTTTCCCACTATCAGTAGGGCCTGTTACTAGTGTGATGGTTTTTTTACGCAAGCTATTATTTTGCATGTTTTTGGTTGTTGAATTACGAATGCGGATCACTAATAAAATTATTCGTTAATAGACAGAATCTAATATACATGTAATGGTACACAAGGAGCTGTAACAGATAAGACGGACTAAATTATCTTTAATTGAATTTAATATGAGAATAAGCTATTATGATAAAAAGTTTCTTATAAGGTGCTTAAGTCATTCAGGCCAGCAGCACGAATTACCTTTAGCCTTGGACTAACTTCTCTATTTTTGATTTTATTAAACGCATTTGCGTTAGATTCAATAACACCATCATTGCTACGAGCTGAAGTATTAGGAGTCCTAACCTCTGTTGGCTTAATTCTTGTAGCTTTTCTATGGAGTGAAGTCAATCCAAATCCATCTGATAAGATATCGCTGGATGGCATAGAGGGTTTCAATTTAGATTCAAGTTTATCAAGTTCAACAGCAGAAGAACTTGCATGGGGATCAAAAGCATTATTGACCTCTACACCAGCAGCCTCAATATTATTATATTGGGATGACAGGACAATTCTGAGGAGAGGTATAATTAATAACAGTGACTTCGTTCCTGGAACTATTTGCAAACAGGTACAGAATACTAAAAAATTAATTTCATTTGTAAAAACTGATTTATTTCCTGGAAAAGACGAATTATACTCATTTGTTAATAACATACCCTCTGTCATAATAGCTCCAGTTGGATCAAAGGGATTTTTAATGGTAGGAGGATGGTCCGAAAGATGTTTTACTATTTCGGATGAAAAATGGATTACAGCACTATGTGAAAAATTTAATCGAATACTAGATCAATAATCATAACATAAATATTTTAATCCATTATAATTAGTCCATCTTCAGAGAGTTTGGTTGTAAAGCTATCATTTGATAGCTGCGAATTACTTATACCTCTAATAAGTTTAACTTTCCCTGAAAATCGTATTAACTCATCCTTCCAACCCCATTGACACTTTTGTGACTCAATATAATCATTTGATTGATATACTTTGCATTGGGTTAAGCCAATATGACCAAAATTTGTGTTTCCGTAAATGGAATTACCAATAATCCTTTGATATTTTTGGTTAGATAAAAATAATCTAACTCCTCTGACTGGTCCTTCTGCTTTAAAATTTCCAGTTTTGAAGTTCCATTGTCCGTTATTAAACTGTACATTAAATTTTGAACCGCTAGAGTCACTATCAACTTCAGAGTTACTCGATATATTTGTTGAACCAGAAAAGTAAAGAATATTCTTAGTATTATCAAATTTTGCTTTTTGTGATTTTAATATAATATTCTTATCGAAAGCTACAGGTCGCTGTTCGATTGTCAGAATCGAATCTGATGTATTCCATACAACCATATCACCTTTTACTTTTATTTTATTTCCTGTAAGTTTATTTAGGAATACATCTCCTTCAAGTAAGATTATATCCCCATCATTTACTACATTTGCTGATTTAGCACTAAGGTTGAATGTAGGTAATGATTTCTCAAATATTGTACCTTCAAAGTTAATGGCTCTAATCAAACGTTTACCTAATTGATATCTGGCTTCTGGACTTCGTATAGTCCACTCTGTCTCACCTTCGCCATTTTTTTTACTTAATTGGAATTTAGATAATACAAAAGGTGAGGGCTCTAAATTTATTTCATCATGATTTGATTGGCAAGCTGAAACTAAAATATTTGTTATTAATATTGAAATTAGAAACTTTAGTGGATATTTATTTCGTTTATTCATTACTTTTGAACATCTATCTTTTCTATTATTGGCTCAGGAATTGGTAATATTGTTCCAGGGACTAATATTCCCCATCGAAGTGATTCGACAAAATTAGAATCTAGATCGTTAATTGCGAGCTGAGATTTTATAGATTGACTTAACTTTGGTAATAGTGGAGCTAATAAATATCCAACGATTCTGACTGACTCTAGTACCACGTATAGATCTACAGCTACAATTGATATTGAATCTGGCTCCTTAATCTTTTTCCATGGAGCATTCTCATTTAAATATACATTTGCGGAAGTCGCAAGACTAAGAATATACTGACATGATTTGTCAAATCGTAACTCTTCCATGCTTGATAAGTATTTTGATACATATTCTTTGACTTCGGCAGAAAATTGATGATTAACTATTGATTCCCGGTTGACATCTGGAACAGAATTGTTAAACCATTTTCTAGCCATCGTTGATGTTCTATTAAGTAAATTACCAATAGTATTAGCTAGATCATTATTTACGAGGTCTACAAATCTTTTATGTTGGAAGTCACCATCTTGCCCAAATTGAAAGTCTCGTAATAAATACCACCTGACTGCTTCTGCATTATATTGATCTATTAGTACTTTAGGATCTAAAATATTCCCAAGAGATTTCCCCATTTTCTGTCCTTCTCTAGTTAGAAAACCATGTCCAAATACCTTTTTTGGGAGAGGTAAGCCAGCTGAAAGAAGCATAGCTGGCCAGTAAACGGCGTGAAATCTCAAGATATCCTTCCCAATAATATGAATTGATGCTGGCCAACCATCAATATTTAACTCTGATATAGAATCTAAATTACTTGTATCATATAAAGCTGATATATATCCAAGGAGTGCATCAAACCAGACGTAAAAGGTATGGCCTTTATGTCCAGGCACTTCAATACCCCACGATATATTTACTCTGGAAATTGAAAAATCTTTTAAGCCAGATAAAACAAAGTTACTTACCTCATTCTGACGAGCCTTAGGTTGAATAAAATCTTTAGAATTAATAAGTAGTTCTATTTGCTCTTGATATTTTGATAGCCTAAAGAATAAATTTTCTTCGTCTCTCCACTCTAATGGTTTTTTGTGAATATCACATATTGGATCGTTATTATCTTTGGAAACGTCCTTGAATTCCTCACAGCCTACACAATACCAACCTTGTTGATTACCCATATAAATATCTCCACTAGAAACAACTCTTTCAAAGAATTTCTTGACAAATTGTTTATGAGAACTAGAGGTTGTGCGAACAAACTTATCATGAGATATATTCCACTCTTTCCATAAATCTATGTATGTTGCACTTATGTAATCACAGTGTTCAAGAGGGCTTATTTTATTTTGATTTGCTGTCCTTTCGATTTTCTGGCCATGCTCATCAACTCCAGTTATGAAATTAACTTGTTTACCCAGCAACCGCTGGAACCGTGCAAGTGTGTCTGCTGCTAATGTTGTATAGGTACTTCCCAGATGTGGTCGGTCATTTACGTAATAAAGTGGTGTAGTAATTGTAAATGTCATATGAGGATATACAGGTGATTAGGAGTGAGTTCGATTTTTTTTGACATTTGGGTTGCATATATTCTACAAGATCCTAATGATCAGTTAAGATAATGCTACCATGATCTGCATCTGCTAATAAAACTTTTAATTGCATTTTGCTACCAGGTTCTACAGCATGTAAAATTTCTAATTCACAGATAAGTTCAATAGCAACTTTTTCGATATATACAAGTGCAACTTTGTCATCCATTTTCATCCATTTTAAAAATACCATTGTTATTAGATCGTTAGGTTTAGTAAGTAACCAACGTATTAAGTATTTTTTTTGATCTTCTCTCATTATCGTATTTAATTCTCTAGTTACTTGCTCTACATTTCTAATCTTATCCCTTATTTGTTCTTTAGATAGGACAATTTGGTCCTCTAAAAAGGCTATAATCTGTCTATGAGCGAGTAAGTCAACATATCTTCTCAAGGGAGATGTAATCTGAACATATGCATCTAAACCTAAACTAAAGTGTCTATCTGGCTCTGTAGCAAAACAGCCTCTATTTAGCCTAAATTTTATGGCGGAGTTCCTTACAGGTCCTACCGGTAGGCGAAGTAAATGACTTGATTCTGGCAATGAGGATGGAAGTTGAGTTCTATAAGGTAATGAAATATTGTTTATTCGACCAAAATTTGCTATAGCTGTTCCCATTAATATCATTGATTCGCTAACCATTCTTCTTGATGGAGAATTTTCGATAATTTTTACTTTTAGTTGATTCTGGGAATCTCTAATAAATCTACCTTCTGTCTGTTCTATAGGTATAGCACCATTCATTACTCTTTTGTTATAACGTTTTTGCAATAATGAACTTAATATCCCGACTTCCTTATCTTCTGGGGGATCTAAGTCAATTAACTCATCTGTTTCGCTATAGGTTAAGAAGTAACTAGGCCTTATCCATGTTCGATGAATACTTACAGAGGAGATATTGGCTTCTTTGTCTAAGGTAATTGCAGTACTTAGAGCCGCTCTCTTGCATCCAGCTTTTAGACCAAGGACAGAATCTATCAGCTCCAAAGGAAACATTGGCTTTATACCATCTACTAAATAAAGACTAGAGACCCTTTTTTGAGCTTCATCGTCTAAGAATGAGCCTGCTTTTATCTCTCTACACGGGTCAGCAATGTGTATCCATATTATAGGCTTTTTAGAACTAAATTCAAGAGAAATGGCGTCATCTATTTCGTATGTTTTTTCATCGTCTATAGCATATGTCTTAAGAGAAGTAAGGTCCAATCTGTCTTTGTCACCAGGTTTCTCCTGAGAAAAATTTTGAATTATTGACTTTGCTTCGTTAATATGACTATCTGAAAATGAAGTTGATTTTGCTTCATTGAAATTATAAATAGGTAATTCAGACATTTTTATCTAAAGTCGATTTGTGGTTATTTATGTACATTGTCCTAATAACTGTATCCAAAATCAGTCCATATCAAGCGTTGGGGCAAATGAACCACAATTGGTGATGTGTAATAAGCTTGCAACCTTAAGTATCAACCCTCTGGGTTTACGAAGGGTAAGAGAGCCACAATCCGTGCGCGCTTAACAGCAGTAGTGAGATCTCGTTGTTGCTTAGCAGTTAAACCTGTTAGGCGTCTAGGAAGAATCTTGCCTCTATCAGTAATAAACTTCTTTAGGAGGTCAACATCCTTGTAATCAATAGGATCACCAGGTTTGATTGGGGAAAGTCTTTTTTTAAAAAATGAGTTAGACATGAGTAACTGAAGGGTTTTGGAAAGTGCTGGCTACTTGATTTCCTTGTGAACAGTCATCTTATTAAGTTGAGGACAAAATTTCTTGAGCTCTAACCTTTCAGTAGTGTTTCTACGGTTCTTCTCGGTTGTGTATCTTGACACTCCAGGAGAGCGCTTCTCAGCACTGGGGACTGAACGACACTCAGTGCATTCTAAGGTCACTACTATCCTGGTACCTTTCTTTGCCATAAAAGGAGTTTCGCCGAATTTGCGAAGCCAGTTAAACGAACTACTTATTCTACTAGGCTGTCAGCCCCATTAGGTCCATATATTCGTAGGATCATGTACCAGAAGACCTTTTTTAAATAAATGCGGGTACCACTGTCATGGATAAAAGAGATTGTAGAGACGGACTCCAACGTTGAGGAGTTAGCTGAAAAGCTTTCTATGGCTGGGTTTGAGGTAGAGGAAATAATAGATAGATCCTCGTATGCAGCTGGAGTTGTCGTTGGGTTTATAGAAGAGATACAGCCTCATCCAAATGCAGATAAGTTAAATCTGTGCAAAGTCAATGTGGGGACTCAGGAACCAATAGAAATAGTTTGTGGAGCATCCAACGTAAAGGCATCAATTTACGTCCCAGTGGCATTAATTGGAGCAGAGTTAAAGGCAATTAACTTAAAGATCAAACGTAGCAAGCTAAGAGGGGTTGAAAGTCACGGAATGATTTGTTCACTAAAAGAACTGGGATTAGAGTCTAATTCTGATGGAATATATATATTTGATGAAAACAGTGAGGAAAAATTAACTCCAGGTGAACCAGTTGCTCAACTATTCGGGCTTGACGATCAAATTCTGGATATAGCTATAACTGCAAATAGACCAGACGGCATGTCAATAAAAGGGATTGCTCTCGAGGTATCATCATTAGTTGGCAGTAAAATTAATACTATTAATAATAACAATAGCCATGAGTTAAATGAACTAGTAATCAATTATAATAACACGAAGTATGCAAATTGTGAATCATATTCTTTAATCGAAGTTAAAAACATAAATAATAATATTTCGACCCCTAATATGATTAGACATAAATTGGAGAAGTGTGGAATCAACTCTATAAACCCTATAGTTGATATAACAAATTTGATAATGCTACAAGAAGGCCAACCTATGCATGCATTTGATGTTGACTTACTTGCTGAAATAACAAGAAAAAATGTTGATAAAGATAGCTTTGAGGTTGGATATGCTAGGAAAGGTGAAAAATTTATTGGTCTAGATCACAAGGAAGTTGTTTTAACAGCAGAAAATTTAGTGGTTTATTGTAATAACGTGATAGTCGCTCTAGCAGGTGTTATAGGAGCGCTAAATTGCGGTGTTAATAAGAATACAAAGAGTATCTTTCTAGAATCTGCAGTATTTTCACAGGAAATAATAAGAAAAAGTTCTAGAATTGCTGGGATTAGAACTGAGTCAAGCAGTAGATTTGAACGAGGCGTTCCAAAAGAAAACACTCTTACCTCAGCAATGCTGGCTGCTCAATATATCAAGAATCTACTAGGCGGAGAGGTGGTTAATGTATATAAACTAAAAGATATGCAAAATATCAGTAAACCAATAAATTTACGGCGAGATTTTATTCATTCAACACTTGGACCAGTCGAAATAGGAATTAATAATAAGACAGAAAATCAAAATAAAACACAAGACAATGATAATAAGTTAATAGTTGGATATGAGAATATTAGCGATGAACTAATTCAAGACACATTGCTATCACTGCATTTTGATTTGAAGAAAATAGAAAGCGGATGGTTAGTTAATGTACCAATACATCGTCGTAAAGATGTCACTAGGGAAATAGATCTAATTGAGGAAATTGCACGATTGATAGGTTTTGACAATTTCTCCAGTAATCTTCCAGATCCTATAGCTCCTGGAGGACTTAACAATACTCAAAAGGTCACAAGACAAATTAGAAGTAATTTTTGTGCTGCTGGTCTTCAGGAGATTGTGACAATGTCGTTAGTTCCTGGAAATGAAGAGCTAAATACTCAGATAAAGGTAATAAATCCATTACTCGCGGAGGCTAGTGCATTAAGAACTAACTTATGGGAGGAGCACATACGAATTGCTGAGAGAAATTTAAAATCATTTCAAACGAACTGTTGGATTTATGAAATAGGCAAAATATATCAAAAGTCATCTGAAGGTTCTTTAATTGAACAAGAAATATTGGCTGGTTTAATATGTGGAAATCGAACTATGGGCTATTGGAAGCATGATTCGGACAGGAATACATTAGATTATTATAGTGCCAGAGGACTTATCAACAAATCCTTAATTCCCTTAAAAGTAGAACTAAGTGATAAACCTATTACAAATGATAATAGACTTCATCCAGGTAGAGCTTGCTCATTGTCTATAGAGGGTAAAGATGTTGGAGTATTTGGAGAGGTACATCCTAAGATTAGACAAAAAAGTTCGTTGCTAGATAATACATATATATTTGAAATAAAGCTTGATGCTATTACAAATACATCTACAAGAAAATCTAAATTAAATCCAATTTTCAAACCTTTTCCAACAGTACCATTCATGGAAAGAGATATTTCTATAGTTGTTGATAATAATATATTAGCAAATGACATAGTAAATGTAATTATAAAGGCAGGGAGGCCATTGTTGGAACAAGTTGACTTGATTGACAGGTATGAAGGGGATAATCTACCTAATGATAAATGTAGTCAGGCATTCAGAATAAGATATCGTTCAAAAGACAAAACACTTACTGATGAGATTTTAGAGCCGATACACGAAAAGATCAGAAAGGAACTAACAAGGGTATTTAGAGCAGAATTAAGGAGTTAATGAGACTTTATAAGAATTGCAAGACTCTCTACATGTGATGTTTGGGGGAAAAAGTCATATGGAGTAATTTCTAATAAGCTATAAATCAAATTATCTGTCACTAGAACTTTTAAATCCCTAGCCAATGTACTAGGGTTACAACTTAAATATATAAGTACATTAGTTGGTTTGTTACAAAGTAATCTGAGTGTATTTGAATCTAAACCCTTACGAGGAGGATCTACAACTACTGCTTCGTATAAGTCTATGTATTCAGATAAGATATTAGAGACTAATCCAGTTTTAAATTTTACATTATCAATGTTATTAATTAAAGCATTATCCCTAGCTGATTTAATGGATATATGATTTGACTCAATTCCTAATACTTCCAAACCATTGTTGGCTAGTGGCAAAGCAATAGTACCGATTCCACAGTAGCAATCGACAACAGATTTTACATTTAACTCTTTAAGACATTTGATTATACGGGAAACAGCATTTGTTGCAGGAATATAGTTTATTTGAAAAAATGTATTAGAAAAAATTAAAAATTTTAAATCTAAAAATACTTCTATTATATAATTTCTGCCTGTTAGACAAACTTCACTATCTCCTAATATTTTATTCGATTTATTTGGCTGAATATTTAGACTAACACCAACAATATTAGTGTGATTATTAGTCCACTTTCTTGCTAGTTTTTGAATACCTAAAATATTACTATGAGCAGCCACCAGCGTTATTAGTGTTTCATTTGTAGAGAATGATTGTCTGATCACTAGGTGTTTTAAACCTATCGCTGATTTCTGATCACAATCTATTGGAATATCTGTTGAATCTAAATCTTCTTTAATAACAGAAATTAAAAGCGACAAACGGTCATCTAATATCGGGCAGGAATTAATGTCGACAATATCATGAGTACCTCTTCTAAAATATCCAATAGATACATTTCCATTTGAACTTCTTTTCATAGGAATTATAGTCTTATTTCTATATTTATAGTAATTTGAGTGAATTGGAAAGCTGTTTACTACAATATCGATAAAACCTATCCTTTTAATAGTTTCAGATAAATGTCTATGCTTTAACTTTAATTGTTCATTTTCATCGAGATGCTGAATTGAACACCCCCCACAAATATCGAATACTTGGCATTTAGGGGTTCTTCTATAATCTGAAAAATTCTCTATATCAAGTATTCTTGATACCCAAAGGCTAGATTTCTTGTAAACAAGTTCAACCTGAGCTGTTTCACCTGGAAGAAGGCCTGGTGCGACAATAATTCCATTTGATGCCCTTATAATCCCATTTCCTGTATGGTCTAAATCCACACATAAACCACTAATTACCTTTCCTACGTATAGATCTGAATCTGAGTTACCTAAATCCACAAACTCCTCTTTACGGCAATTCTAATTGGCTAGGATGTTGTATCATGTATCTCTAATAAGACTAATTCTAGACTTATTGAAAGAATCATATAAGATAGTTGATACAGGAAAACTGCGGCCAAAACTTGTGTCCCTAATTGGAGAAATAAAGTTAGGTACGTATCAAGAAATCTAGAAATCACAGAAAACAAACTTCAGCTTAAACTATCTCTTATTTCTAATTTAAGACTAATTCTAAGTCTGAGATGGGTCTAGACTAAGACAAATAAGACCGCTTAGCAAACCTTGTAACCCTGTGATATTCAGCAAACAACTAATCCTGAGTACCTGTCTCTAAAGCAGTTACTCAATTGCGCAAAGAGCAGTAATTCAAAGGTTTTGATAAAGTTCGAATAATCTTTGGACAGGGTCTGGACAACATAAACTTACTTACGGTCTCCGTTCTTTTAATCAAATTCGCATTTAATAATATCAAAAAAATAGGTTTTCTTATTCCTTGAAAGCAGCAGTGAATTCCTCAGAGGTCGAACGATAAATTCTATAAGTGAATTAAGAGTCTTATGCAAGACTCAGTCTAAGACTAGCATTAGTCTTATATTAGAATTATGAGACTATTTTTTTCTGTAGAGCTCTTTTAATAATTGATAAGCCTCATTTACTCTCCTCATGGCGTCTGTTGAGCCACCGGAGTCAGGATGATCTTCTAAAGCCTGATTTTTATAAGCATCCCGTATTTTATTTAGTGTAAGTGCCGATCCTGCTGTTGTTGGAAGACCCAAAAGTCTCAATGCACCATGAACTGTCATTGTTGATTGAATAGTCTCAAATGAAGTTACGTTTTTACTTCTCCTAAATTTGTTTACAAAGCGTCTAATCAACGTTGGAATCCGTTGAATAAGATTCTCACTGGCATATGGATCCTCTATAACTCCAGCTACAACCATTACTAATTCGAAAGAGGGGTTTTGTACTTCCCATGCAGGACAATATTTTTTCATCAGTCTGTTAGATGCACTCCAGGTAAATGAGCTGGATTCGGAATCCTCAGCATGTGGCCAAATATCACATGCTAACCAGTTCATTGCTGCTTCGACTACTGTTTCGCCGGGAGGATGACCATATAGGGATAGCCAGTGCTTAGAGGCCTTTTCGCAACTATTTCTTACATGGATTTCCTTAACAATAGGTACGATAGGCTCCTTATCTCTATTGGTAGATTTATCATTAGAACGTAAACTGTTACGAAGCCTCTCGCTTCTTTTACTAACAAAACCTGGTAAATCTATTCCACTGGACTTTTGTTTGCTTTTATTATTAGTAATGCTATTTTCTTCCTCAAAGGAATTTAATTCATCATAATTTAGTTTAGATGGATCATGAGGCCGTGAAATTAAGACTAGTGCTTTGTTCTCTTCAAACCCAAATGTTTGTTGTTCGTTACCAATTTGTCCGGTTATATTCTCAGGATTATTATTATCATTAGTGTATATGTCATTAGAATAATTATAATTGTTTAAATCATCAGATAATACCTCCTCTAGTAATCGTTTCAATACTCCGCCTCTTGATCTTATTCCCCATTCCTTTTTTAATTCATCCAAACGAGAGATTAACTCATCTGGTAGGTCAGCGGATATTCTTCTGTTCTTTTTCTCTTCGGACTCTGTCACGACGAAAATGCTCTTATGTAAATCATATCTTATTATTGCTTACCTAGGTCAAATAAACATATATAAATTTATTATCTATAATCAGATAATAAACGAGGATACCTAAATATATATAAAAATCACCTGTTAACTTGATGAGAATATTAAAACATTAGAATCGCATCACTAGTTTGGAAATAATGACAATTTGCAGAAAAAGGTCCCTAGACTTAATATTCAAGAATTCTAAGAATTATGATTTTAAACATCAAAAATTTGTAAATACAGACTTAATTTCGCATTTTCATCTAAAATACGGCATGATGTATAAAACTCCATACTTCAATGATTCTATCCGACATTTGTAATTCATCTAATTATGATCCAATAGAGGCTAGGAAAAGGTTTCAAGCTCGTAAATTGCGTACTTTAAACTACCTTAGAGATAGACTTGAACGAAAACTTGCTGCTCTAGATGCATCAATTGAAACTTTAAAAAATCAAATAAGTAGAGACGACAATAATTAATCTTGTTAATTATTGAACTCTATAAATAGGTTTCTACTACTTCTTCAAGAAGTTTGTCTGGTCCATACTTATCCAAATAATTATTATTTGAAGTACTAGTAGACAATAAGTAACCTGCAAATCCAAGTGCATTAATACTAAATCCGGCAGAGGATTCTTTCTTACGCTTGATAATTGACATCCAATCACGCGTAAGGATAATATTATATGGGCTTAAGGGCTGTGAATTCTTAGTTGGATTTCCTATACCAACTTTATCGGTTAGCTCTAAATAAGACTCGTACAATGATAATGACCGTCTGTTTACATTATATTTTAATCTCTTTACAGATGTACTTCTCTCTAATATAGAATTATGCCTATTCCCATTATCAATTAGTTGGCGAAACCAGTAATCTCTAGGACAAACTATTTCTGAAGAACTTCTAGGTAATAATTGTATATGTCTATGTGGTTGACTTGCTCCAGATTTTTTACCTGAGTTAAAAAACCACAACCCTTGAGTATCTTTCTCCACTAATGAAACTGCGTTCCAATCGCTTTTTGATAACCATCCTGACTGAGGTTGCCAATCCTTTGTAATTAATAGCATGTGACCCTTTTGTACTGGATATTTATTCAAAATAAGTACATGCTCATTACCAATACTTGAAACTTCCAACCTATTGTCCCAAGGGTTAAATGGATTATTTCTGGGACCGTGGGTAATTACATTTGGAAACCGATCTATTAAAAACCTTAATTCAAAAATTCTATCATTAAAATCTAATAATTCTTTATAGGTTGTTTTTAAAGGTACCAAAGCATGACATGTCTCCGCTCGAATAGTTAGTTCAAGAGACTTATTCCAATAAAACTCCTTAAGCACTTGCTCACTAGCTACTTCTAAATTCTATCTTATAGGATACTGTTTTACAAGATATTAATTCACTTATATTCCATAAATGAATTAGTTATGAACTTTTACCATGAAGTAATTATTACTTATTAGCAAAAAAGAAATATTTAACATAACTCAAAGCCTCTCGGGAAAAGGTTTTGTTCCAGAAAAATAGTGAACTCTAATTCAGCATCATCATTTGATCTTGTTCCCTCTTCACCAAAGGGCCAGCCACCAGGATCTCTCCAGGGCCATCAAAATGGGCTAACAAGGGGAAACACAGGGCAAAGCATCAAACGGCCTCCTTTAGGACGATTGGGAGGCGTCAGAGGCCGTAAGGGAAAGTTTCATATGCTTTCAGCTTTATCCTGCGCGTTCAGGAAACTGAGGTTGAAAATCCCGGAATTATGAGCGACGTTTTTCTCGCTGAAAAATTTTCATTTACAAACAATAATTTCTAGAAACAACTTTTTTCATGAATTCGTTTAACCACCCAAGAACCCTTTTACAGGAATGGTTTTCAGGGATATGACACAGTTGTACCTAAATA
Source organism: Prochlorococcus sp. AG-363-P08 (assembly GCA_003278195.1). Lineage (GTDB taxonomy): Bacteria > Cyanobacteriota > Cyanobacteriia > PCC-6307 > Cyanobiaceae > AG-363-P08. Next base: position 113,650 of record QCGE01000003.1, on the reverse strand, counting down.
AATACTGCCACAATATGTACATAGACGGTTGACGGATACAGGGGGGAAGGAGTTAAACGTCAATCAGTTATATCTCCTCAATGGATTGGGAGTTCACAGAAGACGCCGCCTTCCTCGCACTATGCGATGCCTTTAGAGAAAGCGGTGAAACCTCGGCTATAGAGTTCTTAGCCAATGGTGAGGGAGCGTTTCATTTTCAAGAACTCACCCAGAACGCCGCTGGCGAAGGTATTGACCTTGGTGATTCAAACGCTCTAGATGATTTCCAGCAGAATGTCATCGACACAATGGAAACACTCTGCCAGGATTAATGAATTCTGGCCGAGAAGTTCATCCAAGTATGAATTAACATTTATGCCTAGCCTCTAGGGATAAATCTTCTTGCATAGCCATCTGTCAGTAAAAGTATAATCAATCAAGCACTAAAGTACTTTGCATCAGGATGAAGGCTAACAATTGCGGTTGTGCTTTGCTCCGGATATAATTGTTCACTTTCATCCATAAATAACCCTATACGTTGAGCATCCAACCATTCTAATTGTTTATAAGAATCAGAAACATTAGGACAAGCAGGATAACCAAATGAATATCTACATCCTCTGTACCTTTGTGCTAGTACACCTCTGATGTCAGACGGCTCTTCCTCTAGAAAGCCAGATTCAACCCTTATAAGCGAGTGTACATATTCAGCCAATGCTTCTGCTAGCTGTACAGACAAACCATGAAAGAAAAGATATTCTTGATACTTATCTTCCTTGAAGAGTTTTTGAGAATATTCACTAGCATATTCGCCCATAGTAACGGCTTGCATAGGTATGAAATCAACTGGTTTATTATTGACAGGATCACTGAAAAAGTCAGATATACAATATTTATTGCCCGATTTCTGCCTTGGAAATTTAAAACTTCCTAATATGTCACTCTTATTAAAGCTATATATATTTAATGAGTTATTAGTTCTTGAGCAGGGAAAGTAACCATAAACAAATGATGGGTGTAGTAAATTAAATTCCTGAATTTGATTTATCCAATAGTCAAATATAGGCTCGGCTTCAGATAAAAGATACTTTTGATATTCCTCTTTAGTTAACCCTTTTTGACGTTTAAACTGCCACTGACCAGAATATAAGGCATTTTTATCAATATATTTTATAATATCTGATAGGTTAATTTCTGTAGATTTTACTACCTTAGTTCCAAGAAATGGTGGCAATGATGGATTACATAGAGATACAGAAGAAGAGCGTGTATTGGAGATCAACATCTGTTCATTAGAAGAATTAGATTTTGATTTTTCTGTCTCTCCTTCTTCTTCAGTGACATTAATGTCTTGATTACTTTCAATTAAGTTAATCTTAAATCTTTCATTTTGTCCATCTGAAAATCCGTAAGAGTCTGTCCATTTACTATTTTTTAATGCTGACATATATGAATCCATAAACTTTAAGTCTGTAAAAGCATCCTTACCATATATAACTGCTCCGTTATAAGCATTCGAGCAATCTACTGAGACAAATCGTGGAGTAAGAGCTGCTCCACCTAAAATTACTGGAATCGTAATTCCATTGTCATTAAAGGCTGATAGATTATCTTTCATAAATGCTGTTGACTTCACTAATAAACCACTCATAGCTATACAGTCAGGTTTATACTCTTTATATGCATTTATTATAGATTCAACATCTTGCTTGATACCTAAGTTTATAACTTCATATCCATTATTGGAGAGTATAATATCAACTAAATTCTTACCGATATCGTGGACATCTCCCTTAACGGTTGCGATAAGAAATTTACCCTTGGATGTATTTTCAGTGTCAGATTTTTCCATAAATGGTTCTAGGAATGACACAGCTGATTTCATTGTTTGGGCTGATTGCAAAACAAAAGGCAATTGCATTTGCCCTGAACCAAATAGTTCCCCAACAACTTTCATTCCTTCTAATAGGTATGTATTTATTATTTCTAAGGGTTTATATTTTGTAAGAGCATTTTCGAGACATTCGTCTAATCCAACCTTCTCTCCATCAATAATATGCTTAATCAAACGTTGTTCAATAGGTAAATTAATTAGTTCTTTTTGAGAGGACCTAGATTCCTTAGAGGTAATACCTTCAAAAAGACTAGTAAGAGTTGTCAGTGGGTCATAAGTGCATACACCTTTGTCAAATTTTCTAGAATCGTAGATTAAATCTAAACATGTTTGTTTTTCCTTATCTCCAATTTTATTTAAAGGTAAAATCTTTGATGGTGAAACTATAGCTGTATCTAATCCTGCCTTTACACATTCATCTAGGAATACAGAATTTAGTGCTATCCGAGCAGCAGGTGATAATCCAAAACTAATATTTGATATCCCAAGTATAATATGAACATTAGTATCTATCCTTTTTATTTCCTTTATGGCTTTAATAGTCTCACTAGCATTTTTTCTATCTTCTTCAATTCCTGTTGAGATAGGCAGTGCTAATGGATCATAAAATATTTCATAGGCAGGCAATCCATTTCCAAGAATATCCTTATATGCTCTTTTAGCTATAGAAACTTTCTTAGAAGAGGTTCTTGCCATTCCATCTTCATCTATAGTTCCGATTACAATTCCAGCACCGTATGATTTTGCTAGATTTAATACAGAATAAAATCTATCATCCCCGTCTTCATAATTAGTAGAGTTAATGATATTTTTACCGCCAGAAACCATGAGTCCGCTCTCCATCTTGTCAGACTCAGTAGAATCAATCATTAAAGGGATATTGATATTGGTAACCAGTCTTGAAACTAATTCCTTCATATCACTTACACCATCTCTTCCGACATAATCGACGTTTACATCTAAAATATGGGAATTTTCATTTACTTGTGATTTAGCTATTGAAACAAGTCCATCCCAATCCTCTTCTTGAAGTAAAGTTCTAACTTTTTTAGAACCACTTGCATTAAGCCTTTCTCCAATTATTAATATTGATGTATCTTGATCATATTTTGTCGTGGTATATATAGATGCAGCTGATGGGACATAATATTGTTGAGAATCTATTATTTTTAATTGATCATATTGACGACAAATTCGACTTGTTGGTAGCAACTCAGACGAAAGATCAGATAATTGTTTTATATGTTCAGGAGTAGTTCCACAGCAGCCACCAATGACCCTAACACCAAGATCTTCTACAAAATGCATTAATTGCATTTTAAGTTCTATAGGAGTTAATCGATAGTGTGCCTTACCACCAATATTTTCTGGTAGTCCTGCATTTGGAATACAGCTTATTACAAACGGGGAGTGTTCATGTAAGTACTTAATATGCGATTTCATTTGCTCAGGTCCTGTTGCACAATTAAGGCCCAATATATCAATTTGGAAAGGCTCTAATATTGAAACTACTGCTGCTATATCACTACCTATCAACATAGTACCTGTAGTCTCTATAGTTACTGAAACCATAATTGGAATTCTCTGATTTAAATCCTTTTTATGGAATTCAATAGCTTGCAATGCTGACTTTATCTGTAGAACATCTTGACATGTCTCCACTATAAATAAATCAACTCCACCATCTATAAGACCTCTAACTTGTTCTTTAAAGGAATCCCTCATCTCAGCAAATGAAATATGTCCTAATGTCGGGATTTTTGTTGTTGGTCCTATTGATCCAGCTACATATCTGGGTTTTTCCGGAGTAGAATAAATAGAGGCAGCTTTTTTTGCAATTAAAGCTGCTTTTTTATTTATCTCATAAGCTTTGTCCTCTAAACTATATTCGGACAATACAATTGATGCAGCTCCAAAGGTGTTTGTTTCAATAACATCACATCCTGCTTTTAAATAATCATTATGCACTTGTTCGACAACATCAGGTCTTGTCAAAACAAGGTGTTCATTACATCCTTCATACTCCGCACCACCAAAATCATCTGGCGTAAGATCTAATTTTTGGAATGATGTACCTGTAGCACCATCAAATACTAAAACTTTGCTATTTTTTGAGTGGATTCTTTTGAGGAAATTCATATATTTGGTTTAGTTGTCAACAATTTTTTTTCTATTTAAACAAAATAAATTTTCTGTGTTATTTAATATGCTATTCATGATTATTTAAATTAATCAAGGGTTGAGGTTTATTTTTGTAATCCAATGACTGTATGATTTTTCTCTACCTTCTGTTATGGAAATGAGTTTCTTTCTTAACACATCCATAATAGGACGGTTTGTTGGAAGCTTGGTTGATTCAATCTGCCGAATTGGTGTAATTTTTGCAGCCGTGCCAGTAAGAAACACTTCTTGGGCAATAAACAATTCCGATTTGTCTACTGATCGTTCATGAATTGGTATGTCCATTGACTTTGCTAATTCTATAACACTCGCTCTAGTTATACCCTCAAGAATATCCTGATCGACTGAAGGAGTTATCAATTCACCATCACGAACTAAAAAAAGATTCATGCCACTAGCTTCAGACACTTTACCCCTGCTGTTCATAAGTAAGGCTTCATCAAAGCCACTTAGAACAGCCTCTGTTTTGGCTAGGGAACTAGTAATATAAGCACCACTAATTTTTCCTCTCAATGGAAGTGAACGGTCTTCTTGACGAGTCCAACTACTAAACCTGCAACTAACGCCATCGGGAGATAGATAATCTCCTAGTTCTAACCCATATATAAGAAAATCTGTTTCTATATCATGTAAACGGGGAGCAATCCCAAGGTCTGATGTATAAACAAATGGTCTGAGGTAAATTGGTTTCTTAGGATGATTCTTAACTAGAAACGCAGTTAGGGCTTGTAATATTGTCTCTTCATCTAGCTCAGCCAATAGAAGCCTGGCACTCTGTGAAAGCCTCCTAGCATGACGGTCTGCTCTAAACAAAAGGAAAGTATCCTTATCAAAAGGATCTGGAATAGCCCTCATTCCACCAAATGCTGCAGTCCCATAGTGAAGGGAGTGGGTAGCTATTGAAACTTTTGCGTCCTCGAATGGGACACATTCTCCTTTGAACCATGCGTAGGGCAAAAACGTATGCATTTTTTAACTATGCCATGTCAAGGATTGGGCTCAGTCCATACCCAAAGTAGTAAGTGGTGAGCAGAATACCAACATGCATCGTATAGCAAGTGTTCCAGGAGCTGATCAACCAGAGGACATCTCTCTAGTAGAACAGCCTAGTGCTCCAATACTACTTTTAACTAGTGCAAGTACAGATATTTATACTTTATCCTCTACCTTAAATTTAGAAGAAGGCTCCAAATGGCGAAGTCAAATAAGAGCATTACAACTTTCATCTATCTTGCATCCTGCGCAGGTTGATCACTACATTTCAACCACTGTCCAAAAAGCCAAATTAGTAATAGTCAGAATCTATGGCGATAGGGGATACTGGAGTTACGGCTTAGAAAAAATAGAGTCATGGTCTTCAGAAACGGACGATAGATACTTAATAGTTTTATCTGGTACAAAAGACAACGAAGAAAGCCTACATGCCATAGGAAACATTGAAAATCATATTACTCAGTATTTTTCTGAACTCTTTAGAGAAGGTGGAGTAAAAAACACAATAACAATATTATCTCTTTGCAGTTCACTAATAAAATATGGACATATAAAACAAAATAGTTTAACTATAGATAGAATCTCAACATTTTTAAAGTGGGATATAAAGTCAGAAGCTGGGATGAAAGTGCTAATTGTATACTATACATCATTATATAAATCTGGTGAATTAAAACTACCTTCCACTCTGAATAAACTAATGAGAGATAACCTTATTAGTCCAAAGTCTATCTTCATTAGTAGTCTAAGGGATCCTGAAATTCAAAATCAGATAAAGTTATTTGTTAAACGAGAAAAAATAGAAGCAATAGTATGTGCTACATCATTTTCTTCTATAAACCCAGATGATTTAGCAACAGGATCAGAGTTCTGGAAAAATATCAACCTACCCATTTTTCAAATTATTACTAGCTTAAATAGCAAAGATAGTTGGGAGAGAAGCTCAATAGGGCTAGACAATGTTGACCTTTGTATGCAGGTAGTACTTCCTGAGATCGATGGTCGTATAATAACTAAACCATGTGCTTTTAGAAATATAACGAAGAAGGATAATTACTTATATACAGCCATAAAAGAAATGCAGCCCTATAATGATTCAATTTTATGGTTGATAAGCCATATTAAGAAGTGGATAAGTCTAAGGTATACTGATAATAGAGAGAAGAAAATAGCTTTAATACTTGCTAATTATCCAATTAGAGATTCAAGAATTGCAAATGGAGTTGGTCTTGATACCCCAAGTAGTATTATTCAGATGATTAAGTGGTTGAAAGAAGAAGGATATAATTTAGGCCCAGACAAGTTACCTAATAACAGTAGGGAGTTAATCAAAATGCTTATATCATCCAGAACAAATTCTCCTGACACACAAAATAACAATCCTCTGAGTTATTATCCACTAGAAAGTTATTTAACTTGGTGGAGACAACAATCCAATGAATCAAGGAATAAATTAATTAGTCGATGGAACGAACCGTCAAATTCACATGAATTAGAAAACAACGGATTTCCAATTCATGGAATTGAATTTGGCAATATAGTAATTCTTATCCAACCACCACGTGGATATGATCCATTCAGCGAAAACGACATTCATTCCCCAGATCTTGCTCCTCCCCATAGATATATAGCTCAATACCTATGGGTAAGAGATTTTCACAAATCCCATTGTATCGTTCATGTTGGCAAACATGGGACTTTAGAGTGGTTACCAGGAAAAGCGGTTGGATTAAGCCCGAATTGCTTTCCTAGCCTAATACTAGAGTCAATTCCTAATATATACCCGTTTATCGTTAATGATCCAGGCGAAGGCTCCCAAGCTAAAAGAAGAACAAATGCATTAATTATTGACCATCTAACACCACCATTAGCTCGAGCAGAATTGTACGGAAAATTATATGAATTAGAGGGAGTACTAGATGAATACTTCTCTTCTTTACAACTTGGGTCAAATCGAAGTGATTTTTTAAGGAATAAGGCTGTTCAATTAATTAAAGATCTAGAAATGACCAATTCAAAGGATCTAGATACAACTGATAGTAAAGTTATGGAGAAACTCATATTAGAAACTGATTCTTACCTATGTGAGTTGAAAGAAGCACAAATCAGAACTGGTTTACATACTTTTGGTAAAAGGCCGAAGACAGATAAGTTGATTGATCTAATGCTTTCTATTAGCAGGTCACCAAATAATAAGAGAATTGGACTAACTCAGTTTATTGCTAAGCAGATGAATTTGAGAATGGATCCCTGGTGTGACGATTTGGATAACCAATTAGAATCAAAAGACGTAAAAATACTTAAAGGCTATATTAAATCACCAGTATCAAAAGTTGGTGACGTAATAGCATGGATAGAAGAAGTATCAAAGTTAGTATTAGAAATTTTACTCGATCTTAAAAAGCATAATTTAAGTATATTACCAAAAGAAATTCAAAATATTCTTATAGATAAAAATCGACATAGCTACCTTACAGAAATAAAATCTACTTTATGGAATAAGCTATATGCATCTCCACAAGTTGAAAAAATAAGTTTTATGGAATCACTTTGTGGACATTATGTAGAAAGCGGTCCATCAGGAGCTCCCACGAGAGGTAGGGAAGATGTATTACCAACAGGTAGAAATTTTTATTCAATAGATTTAAGAGGTATTCCGACTGAAGCAGCATGGGATTTAGGAGTTAAAAGTGCAAACAAAGTACTTGAGTTAAACCTTTTGGAAAAAGGTCAACATTTAGTTTCTCTAGGAGTATCTGTGTGGGGAACATCAACAATGAGAAATGGTGGGGAAGAAATCGCTCAATTATTGAGTTTAATTGGGGTAAAGCCTATATGGGATGGAAAAACACGAAGAGTTGTTGATCTGGAGGTAATACCATTATCTGTCTTAGAAAGGCCAAGGGTTGATGTAACACTAAGAATCTCCGGATTATTTAGAGACTCATTTCCTAATCTAGTAAAAATGGTATACAGGGCTCAAAAATTGGTTGCTAATTTAAACGAGACCAAAAAAGATAATCCTTATGCCTATATAGTAAAGAAAGATGGACATCAGAATAGAATATATGGATCGGCTCCAGGCTCATACGGAGCGGGATTACAAGAACTTATTTCATCAGGAAACTGGGAAACAAAAGATGACTTAGCGAAAGCATATATTTCTTGGAGTAAGTGGGCATATGACGAAGATGTAATTCCTACACTTGATCAAAAAGGATTTGAAGACACGCTAAGTAAAGTTGAAATGGTCTTACATAATCAAGATAATAGAGAGCATGATATATTAGACTCAGATGATTATTATCAGTTTCATGGTGGTATGGCAGCCTCGGTAGAATGCTTATCAAGTAAAAAACCACTAGTTATATTTGGTGATCACTCAAATATAGATAATATAAAAGTAAAGAAGTTGACTGATGAAATAGATAAAGTAGTTAGAAGTAGAGTATTAAATCCAAAGTGGATCGAAGGGATGAGAGATCATTCTTATAAAGGGGCATTTGAGATGGCCGCAACATTAGATTATTTATTTGCTTACGACGCAACTACAAACCTTGTACCAAGTTGGTGCTACAGTTCTATAAATAAAGACTGGGTAGATGATCAAATAAACAATGAATTCCTCCTAAACAATAACCCATGGGCGCTTAGAGATATTATAGAAAGATTAATAGAAGCATATAATAGAGGGTTATGGAGAGAAGCTCCATTGGAGGTTATTGACAGACTTAAGTCTCAGTTAATAAGTATTGACTCTAAAATAGAAAATGGGGACTTACTTAACTGATAATAAATTACATTTAATAAATTTATTTATCTTCCCGTCAAGCTATAGCCATGAGTATCGGTGCCACACGAAGATAATAGGTTTAATTTATCTGATAGATTTTTAATATCAGAACATATTACTGGGGAAGGAGTCCATGTTGTATTGAAATTATAATCATACCAAACTTCAATTCCATCAAACCCGTTAATTTTAGCCGCCTCTATTAGAGTATTAAATGGTAATCTATATCTAGCAGGATGTGCTAGAAAAACGATACCGTTTGCTTTATGGATTGCTTTGCAAAAACTTGAAGCCTGTAGATAGCTTCCTGAAGGAGCCTCACCTAGTGTATAAGGACGTATTGAGGGATGATTGACATCAAACCCGTAACCTAATACATGAACAAGACACTTATTGAGTAAACAACTAACTTCAATGCCGCTAATCAAATTAGGGGTATATAAATCTCTGGAAATTCTTGTTTTTATCCAGTCACTTATAACAGGATATGATTCTGTTGAATGATGATCTGTTATGGAAATATATTTTACCTTCAGATCAGCCGCCTGTTTAATCAATTCTAATGGTGTCATACTTCCATCACTAAAAGTAGTATGAGTATGAAGATTAAACTGAAATGGGCAACTTGATGGATTTATCTTCTCAAGAATATTCTTTAACTTACTAGATTCATTAATAATCATCTGATATAACTTTATTGATCTTTGCGAAGACGTCTATAACGTGCATAAAGTTGAATAGTTGCTGCCATTAAAATAACTAAGAGGACAATAAACCAAGTAGCAGCATTTGTAGGGAACTGATTCTTAAAGACTACAAGCATTACTACAATAACAAGGAATAATGTTGGGAGTTCATTTAATGCTCTTAACTGTTGACCTGACCAGTTGAATGTTCCTACATCTAGCTGTCTCATTATTCGGTAACAGAAGAAATGATAAAAAAGTAATGCTGCTACAAAGGCCAACTTAACTTGCATCCAAGTTTGTTGGAGCCATGAAGGCTCAACTATTAATAATCCAGTTGCCATTGATACAGTAAGGATCATTCCAGGCGTGGTTATGATATTTGCTAATCTTTTCTCCATTAATGAATATTGATCTTCAAAAGCCTTCTGAAGATCTGGTTCTAATTCTTTAGCTTCAACATGATATATGAATAGCCGAACTAGATAAAAGAGACCTGCAAACCAAACTACTACACCAACTATATGAAGTGCTTTGAACCATAGGTAAGCGCTTGCAGGAAAGGTCATATAATAAAAATGTTTTGTTTTGGAAAACGTAGGATTTATAAGGCATTAAATTAATTTTAGCTGAGTTTAAGGATTATAGGTTTGATAATAGGTATGAAAATTCACATAATCTAAAATATTCTTAAACGTTTCAGATGAGAGTCTCTAATTATTGGATAGAGTCTTGAGGATGGAAATAATCATAAATTTGCTTTGCACTCGATTTACCAAGCCCCTTAACCTCTAGCAATTGGGGGATAGTCGCTATTTGTATTGCCTGAACTGAATTGAAATGAGATAGAACGTCCCGAATCCTTTTAGGACCAACTCCTGGAATTTCAGTTAGGCTTGATCGTCTCATCCTCTCACTACGTTTTTGCCTATGGAAACCAACAGCGAACCGGTGAGCTTCATCTCTAATCCTTCTAAGTAAACGTACACCAATTTGATTTGGGTCTGTTGACAATGGTTTTTTTCTCCATGGAAGGAAGATTTCCTCTTTTCGTTTAGCCAAGGAACATATACAAATATATTCACTTAAACCAATTTCTTCTAGCGCTGTATATACAGAACTTAGCTGACCTTTTCCTCCATCAATCATAATTAGGTCCGGCCAATCGTTTAACTGGTTTTGATCCAAAAAACTTTTTGGCTTTGACTTATATTGATCTAGATCTACACCTGATTTAATTAGTAGAGACCATCGCTTAAACCTTCTGCGAATAACCTCTGCCAAGGCTCTATAGTCATCACTGTGTCCTATATTTATATTTAAGTCTTTTATCTTGTACTTTCGATAATGATGTTTTGCTGGTAATCCATCTATAAAAACAACTTGAGAAGCAACAGGGTCAGTACCATGTATATGGCTAATATCAAAACCTTCTATGCGAGTAGGAGTAGTTGTCATGTCTAATAATTGTGCAAGATCTTCAACAGCAAGTGCTGTTTCTTCGATGCCCTTTTGAACTCTATCTAATTCATACTTAGAGTTACGTTCTACTAATTCAATGAGTTCTGCTTTTTGTGAGCGAATGGGCTTCTTTAAGTTAACTCTTTTACCCTTAATTTCACTAAGCCATTCAGAAATTAATTTTTGTTGAGGTAGTTCATACTGTATAACGATCTCTTGCGGTATTTCTACATTTTCTAACTGACTATAATGTTCCTCAATCACTTTTTGTAAAGTTTGTGATTTTGTTTGCTCTTTACAATCAACAGTGAAACCTAATCTTCCAACTAATTTCCCAGCACGCATTTGAAATAATTGCACTGCAGCTAACTTGCTATTAGAAGATAAAGCCAAAACATCTATAGATATCGAAGTATCAGGCAATGCCATTTTTTGGTTTGTTGTTAATTCCTCAAGCCCCTTTAATTGATCTCTGATCACCGCTGCAGATTCAAAATCCAATCTCACAGAATATTTATGCATTTGCTTTTCCAAAAGCTCTTTCAACTCGTTACTACGTCCTTGAAAAACCATCTCTACTTTTTGAATTGTTTTATGATATTCAGACGGAGAGATATATTCTTGACAGACACCTGGGCATCTACCTATAGAGTAATTTAAACATGTCTTATCTTTATACAAAGGTATAGGCCTTTGCCTTAGAGGAAAAGCTCTCTTAACTAAAAATAGTGTCTTCCTTAGAAGACCTACATCTACATATGGACCATAATATCTATCCTTGTTATTTCTATTTCGACGACGTCTTGTTATAAATAATCTTGGGTAGTCATCACTCCATGTGATACATAGATATGGATACTTCTTATCATCTTTTAAGAGAATATTGAAATAAGGTTTTTTTTCTTTAATCAAGTTAGATTCCAAGACTAATGCCTCAGATTCTGTATCTGTAACTATAAACTCAATATCTTGAATTTGCCTTACCATAAGTTTAATCCTTGGAGTCAAGTCTCCGCTTGATCTGAAATAACTGCCTACACGTGAACGTAAATTCTTGGATTTTCCAATATAAATAACATCCTGTTTAGCATCTATCATCAAATAACAGCCTGGCTCATTAGGGATATCCTTAAGCCTATTTTTGAGTTTGTCAGGCTGGTTTATGTATGTATTAGTTATCAAGTATTTCCTATTTATGTTTTCAGCCGCCGTATGACCAACCTGTTGAGGCTAAATTGAGGGCTTCGGTATCATTTATCAATTTGGCAGATTTAACCTCAGCGACGAAGACACTATGGTCTCCGTGAATAACGCTACCTATAACTTCACATTCAATACCACCTATAGCATCATCAAGAATAGGGAGTCCTAATTCACCATATGTGAATGGTGAGGCTTCAAAACGCCCTCCTAAAGCTGACTGTGGTTTAAAAAATACTGCTGCTAATTCTTTCTGGTCTGCTCGTAAAACGTTTAAAGAAAATTTTCTTGTGTTTTTTATAATGTCGTGGCTGGAACCCTCTGACCTAACAGCCATTACTACCAAAGGTGGATCAAAAGAGCCTTGCGTAACCCAACTTGCTGTAAATCCATTGATTATGTCCCCATCGCGAACACCACAAATGAAGAGCCCATGGGGGATTTTCCTCAACAGAACCTTCTTTGCTTCTGAATCAATTGCCATCTGAGCTTTTTTGGGTTAAACCAACATTAAAGCTAACACGACCATATAACTTTTATTTCCATAAAACTATGCGAGTTCTCTATCCAGGCAGTTTTGACCCATTAACCTTCGGACATCTTGACCTAATCAAGAGAGGGAGGAGGATGTTTGGAGAGGTTGTCGTAGCTGTTCTGAACAACCCAGAGAAAACAGCGACTTTTAGTCTCGATACAAGATTAAATCAAATTAATGAAGCAACAAAAGGAATCAAAGATGTACATATTATTAGCTTTGAAGGTCTAACAGTCAGTTGCGCCGCAGAAATGAAATGCTCCATAATTCTAAGAGGGCTAAGGGCCCTAAGTGACTTCGAATATGAACTACAAATAGCTCATACAAATAAAACATTAGGGGAGCAGTTTGAAACTATATTTCTTGCAACTTCAGCTCAACACAGCTTTTTAAGCAGTTCAGTAGTTAAAGAAGTAGCCCAATTTGGAGGTGATGTAAGCCATATGGTTCCATCTATAGTTGCGAAGGATTTAAAACATCTTTATACATAAACTAGATACATTAATATACCAAACAAATTTGACTATGTAGCTTAAATTGATTTTAGTTTAAATAAAAGAATAAATAATTCTAATTCATGCATATCGAATAATTATGAGTCTTAAGCAAAATTTTCTCGATTATTGAAAGGGGAGTTGGGAGACCATTTGATATAACACTGAGTATATAATAACCTCTAGGTGTTTCTAAATAACCACTAATAGATTTAACCCCATCAAGGGTTCCAGTTTTACCATAAAAGCGTCCATACAAGGATTTATCTTCAGAAAATTCCTTCAATGTACCCCTTTGGCCAACAATAGCCATAGATGAAAAGTAATATGCATGGTATTTGTGATTTAACATGTAAAACAAAACATCCGATATCGTTTTTGTAGTCAATCTATTTTGCCTAGAAAGACCACTACCATCTTTTATCGTTAAATTTACAGTTGAAATCCCATTCCTTTTAAGCCATGAGGTTAGTTTCTGTGATGCTAGTTTAGATTCCCAGGTATTAGCTGCCTTGCGTAGTAGAACCTCAGATGTAAAGTTATGACTTTGGGAATTGGAAAGACTAAGTAGAGCATTCATTGGACCTGAATATTGGGTATATAAAGGTTTTGAATTAGGCCATCTATAAGGCATCTGTCTATTTAAACCAAAAACAAAATCGGCTTCCACTCCAATAGAGGATAATTCTCTTCTTAATGTATTTACGAAATTGCTAGTGGGGTTTGATATAGCATATTCACTTTCATTACTTGAGATTGCCAATTGAGTTATAGGTGCTCCGTAGGATTCTTTCTTGTCTTCAGTATTCCAACCTTCTGGCCACCAATTAGTTCTGGAATTATCCCGAACAATTATATTAATAGTTTTGTCTGGAGGTAAATTTTTGTTTGTAAACTGCTTGATAAATTTTGCTAGTTGTTTGATCTTATAAGAATCATAATCAGGATCGCCATTTCCAATGATTTCAATAGTATTATTAGTTAGTTTATTCAGATCTGTTGTCAATAGAAATTTAGGTCCAAGCCTCTCTAGAGCATAGGCTGATGAAAGAATTTTTTGATTTGATGCAGGAACACGAGGTTTAAGAGAATTTATTGAGACAATTTCCACACCATCGTGATCTAAAATACTAACACTAAATCTAGAGCTTTTAGGACCCAATAGTGAGGAGATTGAGGACTCAAGATTAGCGCAACTTGAATTGTCTACATAAGAAACATTTGCAAGGGACGATATTAAGCTATTGGATTTCGGAAATAATAGAGAAGTGATACCTGGTAATGTAAAGATAATTAAGGTTGGATAGAATAAAAAATTAATTTTAGATATCTTCATAAATAATAACTTCATTAGTATGACTTGATCTCACTAACGAATCCTTTTAATCTAAATGAATCTCCCTCTAAGGTAATAGGTGAACCAATCTTTAAAGCAGTACCACTTACTATATAACCTTTTTTGGTGAAATATCCTGATGTTCTAAGATCAAACCTTAACGTTTGATTGTGTGTAATATTACTATCAATTATCGGGGTATTTGACAACCCAGGAGTTAATACATATGGACTATGAATAATTAAGATATCCTCCACTATTATTTGGCCTGAAGGTTGATTTCGTATCACGATTGAAATATCTTTTTCGTCTTTTACAGTTTCAATAAATTCCATTGGGTTAGCTATAGGTGAATGGGAGAGATCTACCTTTATAGACAATGATTTTTCTTCATAATTTAGTGTCTTTATATAATTACTAATCTTAGGACTCCATAAAACTCCTATTATAGAAATCACAGTAAGAGAAATAGCTGCAATATCTAGAGGATGTGAGATTAACTTTTTTATATTTAACATAACAATTCAGTTTGTTTCAGTAATAAAATCATTATAGAAGTGAAGAGATGGACTGTCATCTATGGTGAATCAATAAGTGACTCGAATACTTCTTCAGAATTCGGCTTACTAGAAAATGATGAAATGAATTTATAACCTAGCTGAGTATTCTTAAATAATGACCATTCGTCTGGATATGCATGCATTAAAGCGCCGTCTTTTAGTGGTTCTAGCCAAAATGAATTTTTCCAGGAGTTAGTAAATCTTTTTCGGCGTTCTCTAGCTACGCTTCCGACACCAACAATAGTATCTTCAAGACGTCCATTTACCATTAATACTGTTCCCTCAAAGTTAGTAACTAGTTCTTCAAATTCCTCGTAATCAAAGGGTTGAGGGTTTACTGCTATAAGGATCTTTGGAAGTTTCTCATTAGGTAATGCTTTACTGAGCTCCTTAAAGGTATATGTTAAGTCTTTCATCTCTGGATAATCTCGTTTTGACAATGCGGTAGCACCCATATCTGGATATGATAAAATATGGTTATAATTAGAATTAACTAATTCTTTGCTCAAAGTATTAATTAAAGAAGATATCTTTAAACCCTCAAATTTGAGATTTACTTCCCATCTTTTATTAGACGACGATTGTAATGAGTTTTTAGAGGATAGAAAAAGCATCTTTTTCGCTTCATCTAAGTCTTTTGGTAATCCTTGCACAATCCTCTAATAGTATTTACTATTTTCTATCTTACTAGCATTGCCAATAGCAGTACATATAAGCTTAGGAAGCTGTTGTGTATCCTCATAAGTTAGCCAGTCGCCCAAACTAAGTCTTACCCCAGATTTCCAAAGTGACCTATCAACTTTAATTGCTTCAAGTATGCGGCTAGGATCATTGGAACTTGAATCACACGCTGAGCCATTACTTGCGTATACCCCTAATTTTGATAGTAAGCGCACAAAACCTCTCCCATTAATAGGCTTTGAATTGCAATCAACTAAAACAAATGAAATATGGTGAGGCAATCTATTAATAGGATCGCCTGTAAAGGAAAGATTGCTAATATTTTCAAGTTGTCTTCGTAAGCCTAGGGTCAGATTATTTACATTATGGTTGCCAGGAATACATTCTGGAGTAATTATGGATGTAGTTTTACACAAATTCGATATAGCTAAAGAAAGCCCCGATATTAAGGAGACAGATTCAGTTCCTGGACGAAAGTTAGCTTTTTGGCTACCTTTAAAATATTGAGGAAATATAATTTCAGGATTTCTTATTAATAAAAGACCAATTCCTTTAGGACCTCTAATCTTGTGACCAGAGGCACTTAACAAGTCTATAGGTAGACTATTCCAGTTAAAATAACCTTGGCTCAAAACTTGAGAGGCATCGACGTGAAATATGATTCCTCTTTTTCGACATTCTCTTCCAATCTGGTGTATTGGTTGAATGGTACCAATTTCTGACTGGCCCCAAATCATGGAAACCAACTTAGTTGGTGCTGAAAGAATATCATCTAATAAGGACAATTTAACTCGTCCAAAATGATCTACAGGCCAATGAGATACTTCCCATCCATTTTTCTTTAGTTTTGTGGAGACAATTTCAACGGATGAATGTTCTACCGAAGAAATGATAAGCCTCCCTTTATCTAAATTTTCTGTTGCTCGAAGCAAAGCAAGGTTAATTGACTCAGTAGCTCCAGAAGTGAATAAAACCTGTTCTGGATAAGCTCCTAAATTATTCGCTATAGACAAACGACTTCTTTCTAGAATCTCTGCGGCTAATAGCCCTTGATTATGAATACTGGAGGGGTTAGCCCAAAAATCCCTTTGTACTAGGGAAACTTGTTCTATAACTTCTTTCAATGGTGGAGTTGTAGCACTTGCATCACAGTAAATCTCTCTAAGCATCTGGTTAGGACCATTAAGCTAATAATACAGGAAATTAGTATGAATAGGCAAGTAATATCTAAAAATTGCTTGTTGTCATCTATTGCTTATTAATAGGAAATACTAGTGATTATAATCAAATAATATTTACAAGTTTATTTCACCTCGGAAAAGATACTCTGCTGAACCAGTCATCTGAACTGCCGAATCAATAGTTGGCCAACTTACAAATAATTTACCGCCTGGCAGAATTATATTTGAAGAGTTTTCTGTAAGACCTAATAAATAACAAGCCACTAGGGTTGCACATGCTCCTGTACCACAGGCAAGGGTTGGACCTGATCCTCTCTCCCATACTTTAACTTTTACTTGATTCTTATCTGTAATTTGGACAAAATGAACATTGGTCTTGGATGGAAAAGCAGAGTGGACTTCAAATAATGGGCCTAATACTGTTAAATCTATACTCTCGAAATTCGGAATAGGTATTACTAAATGAGGATTTCCCATTCCTACAGCTGCAGCTTTATATGATTTGCCATTAAAAATTAATTCACCTTGTGGTAGTCCATTAATTTGTGCAAAAAGGGTTGGAATGTTAACTGGATCTAGATAAGGTTTACCCATATCTACTGTAATCTGTTTATCGGGGTTGACTGATATAGATTTTAATCCTGATGATGTTTCTATGACTAGTTCACTGTTATCCTCGCATAGACCATAATCAATTATGTATTTAGCAAGACAACGTATTCCATTCCCGCACATCTCGGCATGAGTACCATCAGAGTTGATAACTGACATTCTATAGTGAGAATTAGTTGTAGGATTCCTTAAAAGAAGAATCCCATCTGAACCTATCCCAAAATGTCTATTACATATTCTTTTTGCAAAAGATTTATTCTCTAATGATTCAATTGTCTTATCGTCAAATTCAAGACAATTAAAAATGACGAAATCATTTCCAATTCCGGTATACTTAAAGAAGGGGATAATATTCTGCATTATCTAATTAATAATATACCTCATACTATAGCAGGTAATATGAGCCAAGCGGATTCGAATACACTAGAATATATTTTTTTTCTTAAGGTAAAAGAAGATAATACTAAATATAATAATAATTGGCAATAAGTAAAGCGCAGTGATAATTCCCATTAAAACTAGAAACAACAGGGACATAAGACTTATTGCTAAAAGCAATAATGAAAATAGTCTCTTGATAAGTTTGATCCAATAAACACCTATTAAAATATCGTATTGTTTCTGAAATTTTGAGCGTTTATTGAGTAAATCCTTTAGTTCTGATAAATACCAACTAGATGAGTTTTGTGCCATCTTTCTGTAGAACTGTGTCTGCATCCTATTGAAAAGTCCATTATTCTGATTCAGATAAGATCTTATGTTAATTCCTTGTGCCTCAGTAAAACATTTAGTATAAAACTCAATTTTAGTATCTAATTCTTGGATTTTTCTCTGAAGGTTCTCAGCCTCTATTACTTTGGATGTTTTAGCTTCTGCATTACTAACAACAATACTAGTAGTAGTATTGTTTGCAAATCTCCTTAGAAACATTTTGATCTTCAGGTAATTCATCGTCTAAATCAATTATTCAGCTTATAGAAATCCAACTAAAACTTAGTACATCTATATAAGGATGTCAAAACTTAATAAGTCATATTGCTCAACAGCGAGTAAGATTATTAAAATCCTTATAAAGGATTTTAATAACACTGTTGAACTTACTGTCTGAAACGTGATCAAAGCAGTAAATGGTAATGAAGGCACAAGTGAATCTGGCCAACGCTATGACCATAAGCATATAGAGGAGAAATGGCAGAAAACTTGGGAGGACAATAAAGCGGACTTAACCGAAGAACCAAAGCCAGATGAGAAAAAATATTATGCCCTGTCTATGTTCCCATACCCATCTGGGACATTACATATGGGACATGTTAGAAATTATGTAATTACTGACGTACTAAGTAGACATTACAAAATGTCAGGTTATAAGGTTTTACAGCCAATGGGTTGGGACGCTTTTGGTTTGCCAGCTGAAAATGCTGCTATTCAGAGAGGCATAAACCCCGAAGAATGGACTGATATCAATATAAAACAAATGAAAGCTCAGTTAAAGCGATTAGGATTATCCGTTGATTGGTCAAAGGAAATAACCACATGCAAACCAGACTATTACAAGTGGACTCAAGCTATATTTCTTAAATTCTATAAAGCTGGACTTGCCTATCAAAAAGAAGCATATGTCAATTGGGATCCAGTTGATAAAACTGTACTAGCGAATGAACAGGTGGACTCAGAAGGAAAATCATGGAGGTCTGGAGCCATAGTCGAAAAAAAATTACTAAAGCAGTGGTTTCTTAAAATTACATCATATGGAGAGAGGCTAATAAATGATCTTAATGAATTAGAAGGTTGGCCCGAAAGAGTAAAAACAATGCAAGCTAATTGGATAGGTAGGTCAAAAGGGGCATGCATAGATTTCAAAGTCAGGGGCCATGAACAAAAAAAAATAACAGTTTTTACTACACGCCCAGACACTCTCTATGGAGTTTCATACATAGCATTAGCACCAGAAAATTCACTAGTAAAAGAGTTAACCACATCAGCTAACAAACAGGTAGTAAATAAATTTATTTCAAAAGTTTCGGCAATGACTGAACTTGAGAGAACTTCAGATACCACAGAGAAACAGGGTGTTCCATTAGGTACATATGTTATAAATCCCCTTTCAAATGAAGAAATACCTATATGGATAGGAGACTATGTTTTAGATGATTACGGTTCAGGTGCTGTTATGGGAGTCCCAGCACATGATACTAGAGACTATGAATTTGCCAAGAGAAATAACCTAAAAATATCTCAAGTTATAAGTACAGATTCGAATAAAGAATCAGAAGTGTCTCTTCCTTATATAGAATCTGGAATAACAATAAATTCTGGTGATTTTACCGGTCTGGATTCTCAGACAGCCAGTAAAAGGATAATAATAAAAGGAGCAGAAGAAGCCTGGGCAAGTAATAAAACACAATACAGGCTAAGAGACTGGTTAATATCTAGGCAAAGGAGATGGGGTTGCCCTATACCAATTATTCATTGTAAAGATTGTGGCCCAGTACCTGTACCAGAAGATCAATTACCAGTTCTTGTTAGGAATAGCAGAAATATGGATTCGGTTTCACACGAAAAAGATCAAATTTCTACCAATCATCAACCATCTGTAAATTGTCCAAAATGTAATAAAGAAGCATCACCAGAAGAAGACACAATGGATACATTTATCTGTTCATCATGGTATTACTTAAGATATACAGATCCCACAAATATAAACAATCCATTTGAAACTAATAAAGCTAATACATGGCTACCTGTAGATCAGTATGTAGGAGGTATAGAGCATGCAATCCTTCACCTTCTCTATTCTAGGTTTTTTACAAAAGTGTTATATGACCAAAGTTTAGTAAGTTTTAAGGAGCCATTTAAACGACTTCTAACACAAGGCATGGTTCAGGGTATAACCTATAAAAACATACAAACAGGAAGTTATGTCAAATTAGAGGACATTGCAGATCCTATCAATCCAAAAGATCCTGTCACAGGTGAATCACTAAGTATAATATACGAGAAGATGTCTAAGTCCAAATATAACGGTATAGATCCAGCATCTGTAATTGATAAATATGGAGCAGATACTGCAAGATTGTTTATTCTATTCAAAGCACCACCAGAAAAAGATCTTGAGTGGGATGATGCCGATGTAGAGGGTCAATACAGATTTATAAATCGACTTTGGAAACTAGTGAATCAATATGTCATTGATAGTAGTGGAATCATAACTAAAGATACAAGCAAAGATGATAAATTGCTAAGAGCACTTGTCCACACTGCTATTAATGAGACAACAAAAGATTTAAGAGAAAATCCTCAGTTTAATACAGCAATATCAGAGCTAATGAAATTAACTAATTCGATCAATCAATATTACCATAAGGTATCACAGCCGATTTTAAAAGAAGCAATATATACACTTGTATCATTACTAGCTCCATTTGCACCACACATCTCTGAAGAATTTTGGATCACGCTTGGTAATAAAACATCTATACATCAAGAAGCCTGGCCTATTTACGATAAATCAGCACTAGTTAAGGATACATTCGAACTTGTAATACAAATAAATGGCAAAGTAAGAGGTAAAATAAATGTCAACACAAAATTAGAACAAGAACAGATAAAAAAATTAGTAACCGAAAGTGATATTGGCAAAAAATGGATTGCAGATGGAAGAATTAAGAAGGTAATCTATATTCCCCAAAAGTTAATTAATATAGTTTGTTAGTTTTATAAAAAATCAAACCAGATGGGTTACTTATATTCCCTTCCTGATTGTAACTTTTATTGTTAGCAATAAGATGTCTTAAAATTAAATATGTTGATTCAATTGAAGAGTGCGGAATATCTAGACATATTTCCTTTAAAGATCTCTTTTTATTATCAGATAGAAGATCAATTATTGAATCTTGCAGTTTAAGTAAGTCAGCAGCTGCATTTTTACCTGCCTCTACTCCTGGTTGATTGTATGCATTTACGTTTATTAATTCAGCATATAGGCCTACGGCTCGTTCAAATAAAGCAATTAATGCGCCTAAGGATTCAGCATCTAGTTGATTAAGGGTAAGTGTAATACTCTGACGACCACCTTCAGATAAGGCGTCTCTTGTGCCATGTAAAAAACCTGATAAATAGTCTCCAGGTAAATCACCATTAACTTGAGGGATTTGATTTGAATCCTTTAAAACTTCTACAAAGGTAACAAAAAAGTTATCTATTCCATCTCTTAACTGTTGAACGTATGCGTGCTGATCTGTTGAGCCCTTATTACCATAAACTGCAATACCTTGATTTACTCGTTGACCAGAACGATCATATTCTTTGCCTAATGACTCCATAACAAGCTGTTGTAAATAACGACTAAAAACCTCTAATTTATCTTTGTATGGTAATACAACCATATCTTTAAGGCCTTTACCATCTCCAGCAAAATACCAAACGGAAGCTAGTAAAGCAGCTGGATTTTTAAGAATTGACTGATTCCTTGTATATTCATCCATTAGAGATGATCCACTAAGAAATTTACGTATATCAATTCCTGTAAGACATGCAGGTAGAAGGCCGACAGCACTGGTTATACTAGTTCTACCGCCTACCCAAATAGGACAGTCAAAACTGGCTAGCCAATTTTCATTCTGTGCTTTTAAATCTAACTTGCTACCTTTCATAGTAATTGCTATTGCATGCTTATTCCATGGCCCCCCAATAGATTCGAATTTATTTCTAATTTGATCCATTGTTATTCTTGGTTCTGGAGTACCGCCCGACTTACTAACTACAACGAACAGTGTTGTTTTTAGCCGATCATCTAAATTATTAAGAGTATCACTTATCCCATCTGGATCTACATTATCTAAGAAGTGAAATCTGAGTTTTGTTGGGGCTGAAGCAAGAGCGTTAATCAATAGAACGGGACCAAGGCTACTTCCACCAATACCAATCCAGATTACGTCTGTAAATTTTTCATTATTAAAACTGTTTAATTCAGAAGATAAAATTGATTGAGAAAAGCATTCAATTTCATCTATCTCATCAGCAATAGATTCTTTAATAGTGACAGATGGTGCTAGTTGGTTATTTCTCAGCCAATAGTGTCCTACCTGTCGGTTCTCATCTATGTTTGAAAATTCACCCTTTTCAAGTTGCTGAATTGCTTCAAATGCTTTCGTAAATCGTTTTTCGAGTGAGATAAGTTGATTGGAATTTAAATGCATACGACTTACATCCAACCAAAATCCGAGTTTTTCTGAATACCACTGAAGGTCACAGAATCTTTGCCATTGCAGGTTCTTGTTCTCTAAGGAAAAATCTGGAAAATCCATTAGTAAAGACGTATTACAAAAATTAAAAGGCCCATGTCATTGGAAAGGAGTTTAGATTTTAGGATTTGTTTTTTTAATGATATCAGACCTTAAGCACAAAATATCAATTATATTTGAGTAAATACAAAAAGCAGCCGCAAAAAAGCATTTATAAAGGTTTCTATTATTTTGTTATCAGACAAATGTCAACCATCTATTACGCAATTGCAGTGCAGAACTAGTTGATTCTAGATTGGGTAGTATTTTCCAATCTCCTGATTTAACCGATTTGTTTATTATGTTCGTTTTATTTATAATCCCATTTCTAGAATATATAATTTCTGCTTGATTATATTTTATAAAATAGCTATTTAAATCTTTTAGAGATGTAATCCTTATTTGTCCTATAGAGATTATTTCATCATTAATAGCTAGATCAGAAAAACTTGCAGAACCTTCCTCATGGATTGACTTAACATAGAAACTATTCTGAGATTCTTTTAAGGAAAGACCTAAATCAAATTCTTCACATTCTTCATGGATTAATGTATAGCCAAGCAATGATAGATGGCTTTCAAGTTCTAATGAGTTTGGTACTTTAAGCCATTCCGACAATTCATCGGACAATCTAATATCAACTTCACCAACTAGTTTTAGTATGTCAGAAAGTGTATATCCATTTCCTGGAGAAGAAAATTTATCCCACAATTTTCTAAGCACTTCTGCAAGAGAAGAGTTGAAGGATCTTAATCTTATGTCAAGGCACAGAGAAACTAATGTACCTAATAAATAATAACTAATTTGATAATTAAAACTGGCAGGATTTTGCCTATATAATTTCACCCAGGCTTCTTTAGAACTATCTAAAAGACTATGATGATAGCGAGCTGGGGTCTTCAAATATTTGTCTATTTCTTTGGATAGATCAGCTCTTAAATCAGCTTCACTTGAAATCCCTGAAATATAGGGAAGAGTTAGATCAAAGTAGCTAGTGACACCTTCTGCAAACCACAAACAATTACTCAATACAGGTTCTGAGTAGTTATATTGTAAAAATACATGTGGTCTTAATCTTCGTATATTCCACTGATGTAAGTACTCATGGCCAATTAGTTGTAGAAGCTTTCTATAACCATTAGAATCATATATCTGTTTCCATGAATATTCAAGTACACAACAGTTATCATGCTCAAGTCCACCATAACCTTTATCTAATAATTGCAGATAAAATTGATATCTATTCTCAGAAGGCGGAGGCATATTCAACAAGTCACAGGTGGAATTACAAATAGCTATAATGTCATCGTATATTGAACTAGGAAGTTTATATATTTCATTACCAAATACAATTAACTGATGATTATAACCCTTTATTATAAAGTTATAAACTTCTGAATTACCTGAAAGGAACGGAGAGTCTACAAGTTCATCATAATTAGCTGCTCTATAATATTTATCAAAAATTAGAGGGGTATGCAAAACCCAATCTTTTGGCTTATCTACTGATATCAAATGACATTGGTCCTTCTTTTCAAGTATTTGAACAAAAGCTGCCGCTGAGCAGATTGAAGCAAATTTACTATCTATATAACATGTTCTAACTGTATTTTGATGAGCCTCTATTTCATATTTCACTTCTATAGAATCTAGAGTTATAAGTTTTACTTTCCACTCATTAGTGGCAGTTCTATCAGCTTCTATTTCCTGGCCATTTTGAATGACCTTAAATTTGTGTAAATATTGCACATAATCTCTAATGGTATAAGAACCTGGTGTCCAGAGTGGCATTATAATAGTTTGATCAAGATGTTCAGGGTTCCAATTAACCGTTACAGAAAATTTCTGCGTGCTTGGCTGTAATAAATCAAGCTTATATCTGACACTATTATCTTGAGACAACATTTTCTATCGAACTACTTATTTTTGTTAATACTATAACAAAGATCAATTAATACTTGGCATATTTACTTAATTAAATAAAATTGAGATGCATAGCTGGTCTATTATGTTCATGAATTCATTTAAAGGAAAACTTTTAATGATTTTTAAAATCAGAATTACCGCCTAAGCCAGCAAGTGATATCAAACCAAAATGACCTCACTAAATCCAAAAAAAGAGATTTGCGACAATTCTGAAAACCTGGAGAATTCTTTAATTAGTCCTGATGGTTACTCAAAAAAAGATTTTAACCCACCTCTCCGTTTGGCTGTCATGGCTTCAGGTAACGGTAGCAATTTCGAAGCCATAGTAAATGCAATTATAAATAAAAAACTTAAAGCCTCAGTAATAGCATTGATTGTAAATAATCCCAACTGTAAAGCCAAGGAAAGAGCTGAACGGTTAAATATAAAATGTATAGTACATGATCACCGAGATTATCCTAAAAGAACTGATTTTGACAAAGTATTAGTAGATACTCTTAAATTCATAAAGGTCGAAGGAATTGTCATGGCTGGATGGATGCGGATAGTAACCTCAACATTAATTAATGCATTTCCAGGGAGAATAATTAATATACACCCCTCAATACTACCAAGTTTTAAAGGGACTGATGCCATCTCACAAGCATTAAATTCTAAGGTATGTATAACTGGTTGCACAGTGCATTTTGTTTCTGAAAGTGTTGACTCTGGCCCAATTATCTATCAAGCTGCATTGCCAATATATAAAGAAGATGATAAAAAATCATTAACTATACGCTTACAAGAACTTGAGCATGATATCTTACCTAAGGCAATATCAATAGCAGGTGAAATATGGAGAGAATAAATAACTTTATCAAGGATAAAAGGGGTAAAGAGGCATGCCTGTCTCAGATTCTAATCCTGCCATAAGGTTTAAACATTGAATTGCTTGGCCAGCTTGTCCCTTAACAAGATTATCTATTGCAGACATAAGAATCAAACGACTTGTTCGTGTATCTACTTGAACAGACAACATTGCCTTATTAGTATGTTTTACCCACTTTGTTGCAGGATAAGTTCCTACAGGAAGGACCTCAATTGAAGGTTTATCTCTATAAATAGCCTTTAAAACAGTTGTGCAATCCTCTGCTGTCAAGCCAGGGTCTCTAAGCCTCGCATAGACAGTTGATAGCAAGCCCCTAACCATAGGAACTAAATGTGGGGTGAATTGAAGTTTGATTTCATGCCCTGCAACTTCACTCGCTATTTGCTCAATTTCTGATGTATGACGGTGACCAACAACCCCATAAGGGGAAATTGACTCAGAGGCTTCAGCTAATAAAAAAACTTCCTTGGGACTTCTACCTCCCCCAGAGGTACCTGTTTTAGCATCAATAATTAGCCCTTCTTGCTCAATAAGCCCTTGATTTAGAAAAGGCAACAAAGGTAAAAGAGAAGCAGTGGGGAAGCATCCTGGTGATGCAACCAATCTTGCTTCTGAAATTGAATTAGCTTTCCATTCCGGAATCCCATAGACAGCCTCAGAACAAAGATCAGAGTCTGTGCGATTCAATTTTTGAGCTTCGTGAACATAGGTTTTTGACCATTGATCCAGTGAGCTGTATCTAAAGTCAGCAGAAAGGTCAACAACACGTACATTATTGTCTAGTAGTTCTGGCACTAATTGACAGGCTTCTCCATTCGGGAGACTAAGGACCGCAAAATCTGCCACTTCTGAAATCTTTTCAGGATGAGGGGGTTGTATAACCAAATCATTCTGTAGCGGTAAATAAGGGCAGATATCATTCCATTTTTCTCCTGTTGTGCGCTTTCCGCCAAGGAAGGTAATCTCAAAGAACGGGTGGTTCTGCAATAGTCTTATTGATTGAAGACCGCCGTATCCAGATGCACCAATAATCGCGACACGATTAGCATGAACCTGATCTCCGCCTTCCTCTGATAAAGGAGTTTTCTTATCCATAAATTTCTGTATACCTAACAATCGTACTGGCAAGAATAATGAATCAAGAGAGATCAAACATTAATGAGCTGAATAACTCAGGCAAAACCTTTCAAAGCGAAGAGATCGTTTTTGATCCCATCACAGATGGCCTCGCAGCAATAAGAAATGGTGAATGCGTAGTGGTAGTTGATGATGAGAGGAGAGAGAACGAGGGTGATCTCATTTGTGCAGCCCAGTTCGCTACTCCTGAGCAGATAAATTTCATGGCCACTGAGGCTAGAGGGCTGATATGTCTTGCAATGCAAGGAGATCGTCTGGAAAAACTTGATCTTCCCTTAATGGTAGATAGAAATACAGATGCAAATGAAACAGCTTTCACAGTAAGTATCGATGCAGGACCAGAGAATGGTGTCTCAACTGGGATATCGGCAGAAGACAGGGCGAGAACAATCCAAGTTGCAATAAATCCCATATCAAAACCTATAGACCTCAGACGTCCTGGCCACATCTTTCCGCTGAAAGCCAGGGATGGTGGAGTATTGAAAAGAGCTGGACATACAGAAGCTGCCGTTGATTTATCTCAGCTAGCAGGACTAGTGCCAGCTGGAGTTATCTGTGAAATACAAAATCAAGACGGTTCTATGGCAAGACTTCCTGAGCTATATAAATACTCTAAAGAATGGGGGCTGAAGTTAATTAGCATCGCTGACTTGATCAGATACAGACTTGAAAATGAGCGATTTGTAATTAAGCAAGCATCCGCTGAATTACCAACATTATTTGGCGGATTTAAAGCATTTGGGTATTTAAATAAATTGGATGGTTCAGAGCATGTTGCTCTGGTAAAAGGAAATCCAAGAGAGCTAAAAGAGCCTGTACTAGTAAGAATGCATTCAGAATGTTTAACAGGAGATGCGTTTGGATCATTAAGATGTGATTGCAGACCTCAGCTTGAAGCTGCACTTGCAAGAATTGAACAAGAAGGGGAAGGTGTTGTCGTTTATTTACGACAAGAGGGTCGGGGAATTGGCTTGTTGAACAAATTAAAAGCATATAGCCTCCAAGATGGTGGCCTAGATACCGTTGAGGCAAACGAAAAACTTGGATTTCCAGCGGACTTACGCAACTATGGTGTAGGGGCACAAATCCTCACAGATCTAGGTATACATCGCCTAAAGTTATTAACAAATAATCCAAGGAAAATAGCAGGTTTAGGAGGTTATGGCCTTAAGGTCGAAAGTAGAATTCCTCTTGTTATTTGTCCTGGGGACCATAATGCAGCTTATCTAGCCGTTAAAAAAAATAAATTAGGTCATTTATTCGAAAATGTAGAGCCTGAGAATCATAAAAAGTTTAAAAAAGTCTCTTGGAACCTTTTAGGTTTACATGTTAATACTGATATTGAAAAACTAGCTGCAATGAAGATTGTTGCAGAAAATGCTGCAAGTGAAGCTGGCCTGTTATTAAAAACTGAACATTCGGGACGAATAAATGCTCTATTAGAGCAACCACAATTTATTTGGAGAATTACAGGAGCCAATCTAGAAGAAGTAATGTTTGACCAATCGATAAATTATCTAATATTTAAATTAGCTAACAGTAAAAGTACTAAAAGAATAAGTCTTTTACTAACAGACAATCAGCAACAGGCTCTACATCCATCAGTTGGTCTGGTTCACATTGATAAACCAATTAAGTTCCTAAGGCAAAATGAGGAGAAGGATTTATTTCGTAGTCTAGTGAATCAACAACGCCCAACATTAGTAAGCTGGAGCTAGATTATTTTTTCGGGAATACATTTAAGTAAATTGAATCATATGAGCTTTAGGCACTAAATATATAAAATAATTTGTTCAAATGTATAGTAAACAAATACTAATGATAATATTATCCGCAAATAGTTGTTAGTGAGGCGAACTAGTCACACGTAAACTAACTAATAACTGATACCTTATTTATTTTGGTTCCATTTTTAATGGCTAATACAACCTGAATATCTTTTGCTTGTCCAAATACAGTATGTACACCATCTAAATGTGGCTGGGGCTCATGAACAAGAAAAAATTGACTGCCGCCAGTGTCTTTGCCTGCGTGAGCCATTGAAAGAGAACCTGCCAGATGTTTACGAGAATTAATTTCACATTTTATAGAATATCCAGGTCCACCGGTTCCTGGAACTCCTTTTGCACCTGGACGTGTATTAGGACAACCACCTTGAGCCATAAAACCATCAATAACGCGATGAAATGAAAGCTCATTGTAAAACCCCTCATTTATTAATTTAACAAAGTTATTAACAGTATTCGGTGCGTCATTATCAAAGAGTTCAATTTCAACATTACCCGCATCTGTTTCCATGATTACCTTAGTCATGATAATTAGCAAAAGTAGTGAATAATTTTATTCTAAAGCATTTTAATCAATCTGAGCTAAAAATAGTTAAACACACATAATAAAATGAAAGGTGTATGGAGTAGTCGCTATATATTTAGATCTAATGAACTTAAAGCAAGCCGCAGGTTTGAATCTTTAGAGTCTAGGAGCATTTTTGCTTTATTTACAGGTAGTTTTGAAATTGAAACGAGTAATGATAACTTAACGGATCCTCCACATTCATTGATAAGAGAAGAGGCTTCTTTTCTATTTAATCCAAGTAAATCATGAAGTATTCGTACTGATCGGTCAAACAATTTATTATTAGAGGCTGATACATCTACCATTTGATTCTTAAATACCTTTCCAAGCTTAACCATAACTGAAGTTGAGATTATGTTTAAAGCCATTTTTGTTGCAGTACCTGCTTTTAACCTTGTAGATCCAGTTAGAATTTCTGGACCGGTAACTAATCGAATATCAATATCACTAGGAATTATTGCCTGACTATTAGGCACACAAGAAATTGCTATTGCTAATGCATTAATTGTCTTTGCATAATCTAACCCTCCTAATACATATGGAGTAGTTCCACCAGCGGTTATTCCTATCAAACAATCCTTGCTATTAAAATTATGCTTCTTGAGATCATTTACCCCTAGTTCAGAATCATCTTCTAGGCCCTCAGAACTTTTAATCAATGAATTAATTCCTCCAGCAATTATCCCTGTGACTAGTTCTGGTGGGGTACAAAAGGTAGGTGGGCATTCTGTAGCATCGAGAATACCAAGCCTACCTGATGTTCCAGCACCCAAATAAAATATTCTTCCTCCTAGCTGGAGTTTTTCTGAAATATTATCAATTGCAATTACAAGTTCAGGAGAAGACAATTTAACAGCTTGTTGTGGTTTTAGATCTTCAGTAGTAAATAATTCAACGAGTTGAGATGTGGAAAGTTCATCTAAGTTTCTGCTTGACTTATTAGATTTCTCAGTGATCAGAAAGCCTCGATCTTCTATAGAATCAATATCTTGAATACGGCGTGAATGGTTATCATTCATCTTCACAAAAGACCTTCAAGGCGTTTTCTAATATCATCTAAATCTGTTGATACTGAATCTGTTTTTGTCTCTCCTGATGAGTTCTTATTTACATCTTCATCATTCCAACTACTAACATCTTTATTCCTAACAGGTGGAGAAAGCAAAAGGCGGTCTTCATCTGTCGCTGGAACAAATCCCGATTCAACAAATCGGGCCTCATAACCAGCTTCGGTACAAAAAGCTTCTATCTCCTTCCTATCCATTGCTTCCACAGTTGGTGTAGGGAAATCTTGAGCCTCTAAAAGTCCGCTATAACGCTCGGCATCATCAGAATTTTCGAACATGAGGACAACAACCTTGCCACTTAATTCAAGTGAATGAATTCCCTCACTTTCCTTCCCTGTATCATAAAGAAGAACATGTACACGCATTTTAATAGAGGATCCGAAGATAAAGTCTGGCATCTATTTGTTTTTTTAGCCTGAATAAGGATCTAGAGCCAACTCTTGTAAACGTCCATATAAAGCTCTTTCAGCTTCTCCTAACTCTGCAGGAATAACAACAACTATCTCGACCAACTGATCTCCCCGATATCCTTCGAGCTCAAGACCTCTTCCACGAAGTCGCAACAAGCGTCCACTTGATGAGCCGGGAGGGACCTGAAGTGTTACAGGTCCATCAAGTGTTGGAACATCAACTGCGCAACCAAGTACTGCATCTGCTGGGAATAATTCCAACTTAAAAAGCACGCGAAGACCATCTATCCTCAAGCCTTCATCTGTTTGAATTCGAAGTTGAATAAAATGATCTTTTCCTCCAGGTGCTACACCTGCAAGTCTTAATCTCCAACCATCTCCTGCCATGGGGGGCGTATCAATTTCAATTAGCGTTCCATCATCCAATTCAATTTGAACAGTAGTCCCATTTAAGCCTTGCTCTGGAGACAGTGGAACAAGTGTTTCTAAATCCTGGAAGGCCTGAACTGGAGGAGGGGGGGGTGGTGGCGATGTTGCTGGCCATTGATTGTTCTTTTGATAAGTATCTTCTTCTGGGTCTAAGCCGATATCCATGTCCTCTTCATTAATTTCATATTCTTGACCTAAAACAACTCTCAGATATTCCTGAAAGGAAGGGAAACCTTCCGCAAAAGGGATATCAATATTTCTAAAAGTGTCTTGATCGTCTTCCCAAGCAGCTCGTTTTCGAGGATCACTTAAGACTACATAAGCTTCGTTTACAAGCTTGAAACGTTCTTCAGCATTTCTATCATTAGCATTTAGATCAGGATGCCACTTCCTTGCTTCCCTTCGAAAGGCTCTTTTTAATTGTTGTTGATCACTACCAGGACTTAGTCCTAATAATGACCAATAGTCTGGCTTAGCGGTAGAAGTCATCATCCCAAGGGTCTACATTTCGTCTTCCAGGTCCCCTCCTAGATGGATAAGAGCCTTGTGAATTATTCCAAGGATCATCATCCCAATAGTCATCTGAAAAAAGTTCATCCTTTAACGACCCAAAAGTATTTCGAATACCTTTTAAAGGATTTGATTCATTCCTTCTCTCAGAAGCAAGTCTCCTATTAAGACCAAACAAAGCTTCTTGTAGAGAAGCGACTACAAGTTCCAACTCTTGCAAATCATTTGTCTCAAGTTGATCTTGGACATCTCGTAAGGATATTTCTACTGCACGTTGTTGGCGTTCTGCTCCATATGGACCAAGTTCTAAAGCAGCATCTCTTAGTCGACGTTCTGCTTGAGCAACAAGAGTCAAAGCTGTATTTCTTCTGTCAATTGAAGCTCGACGTTGTCGATCCTCATCAGCTTTAGATTCTGCCTCTGCTAATAAAGCTTTTAATTCATCCTCATTAAGTGTGGAATCACCTTGAATGCTTACTGTTTGTTTACGACCTGTTGTTCTATCAGTTGCGCTTACTTCTAACAAACCATTTGAATCTATATCAAAAGCTACCTGTACTTGTGGAACACCTCGTGGAGCAGGAGGTATGCCAGATAATCTAAAACGACCTAGTGATTTATTGTCGGAAGCAAGTTGGCGCTCCCCCTGCCATACATGTATTTCAACAGAGGATTGATTTGATTCAGACGTACTAAATACATCCGCCTGACGTACAGGTATAGGTGTGTTTCTAGGTATTAGAACTTTCATGAGACCACCCACAGTTTCTAACCCTAAAGAAAGTGGAGTTACATCATTAAGCATTAGGTCACGAAGCTCACCAGTAAGAATTCCAGCTTGAACAGCCGCTCCAATTGCAACAACTTCATCGGGATTAACTGATTGACAAGGCTGCTTAGGAACAAGAGTCCTTACCAATTGTTGAACCATTGGCATCCGGGTGCTGCCCCCCACTAAAACAACATCATCTACTTGTTCGGGTTCCCAACCTGAATCCTGAATGGCTCGTTGAACTGGTATCAAAAGCCTATCCAGAAGATCAGGACATAATGATTCAAAAATTGAGCGTTCAATCTCAGTTTCTATATGAAGAGGGCCTGATGGACCTGTAGCAATAAAAGGCAAAGAAATAGGAGTTTTTTTAACTCCTGATAACTCTTGTTTGGCTTTTTCTGCTGCTTCAGTCAAACGTTGAAGTGCCTGTCTGTCTCTGCGAAGATCTACACCATGTTCTTTGTTGAAATTTTCTGATAACCAATCAACAATTCTCTGATCAAAATCATTTCCTCCTAACTGAGTGTCACCAGAGGTTGCCTTGACGTCAAAAACCCCGTTAGCTATTGACATTAACGAAACATCAAAGGTTCCTCCACCCAGATCAAATACAAGGACTCTTTTTCGAGAACTTCTATCAAAACCATATGCAAGAGCAGCAGCAGTAGGTTCATTGAGAATTCTTTCTACTGAAACACCTGCTAACCTTCCTGCATCTCGAGTTGCTTGCCTTTGAGAGTCGTTGAAATAAGCAGGAACAGTTATAACAGCTGCTTCAACAGACTCTCCTAAATAGGTTTCAGCATCATCAATTAGTTTTCGTAAAATGCATGCAACAAGTTCCTCTGGGGCATATTCACGTTCCGTAAAAGGACAAGTAACCCGAACGTTCCCTTGTTGATTAGCTCTTACTGTGTAAGGGACAGCAAGACTGTTCTCTTCGAGCTCATCCCAACTTCGGCCAACAAACCTTTTGAGATTAGAAAAAGTATTTCTAGGACTAAGAACCAATTGCCTTCTTGCTAATTGACCAACAAGAAGCTCAGAATCTTTTGTATATCCAACAACAGAAGGAGTTGTCCTGCATCCCTCAGCATTAGCAATCACTTGAGGACGACCAGCCTCCAGAACTCCTAATACGGAGTTTGTGGTTCCAAGATCAATTCCTACTATCCTCCCCATGGCTGTACGAACTGATTACCTAAAGTAACTTCCAAAGTCCTACCCTCCAAGTCCTAAAAGGTGTGGTTTTGACCATCTGAGTAGGAAAAAGCTGAAATTAATGAAATTCCAGAATAATGTTCAGACAAACGCTGAGTTAAAAGGTGCCTGAGTTTAAATCAGATCCTTTTCTCCTTAGAAGACGGTCTAATTCAGAAAAGATTGTTGATAAAGGCTTTAAAAGCTTAGTTATTCTAATGGCGTCAATGGTTGCAATACTACTTTTTGGCATTTTTTTAGTTGTATTTGGTGGATCTATAGAATCAATCGGCAGATATGGCTTGGCATTTCTAGTTACCTCTGAGTGGAATCCAGTAACAGATAAATATGGGGCTTTTACTGCAATATATGGAACACTCCTAACATCAATACTTTCCCTTTTCATTGCTGTTCCACTTGGAGTAGGAACAGCAATATTTATTACTGAAGATGTAATTCCAGCAAAACTGAGATTTCTAATTGGAGGAATGGTCGAATTACTTGCAGCTATACCTTCAGTTGTACTTGGTCTTTGGGCGATTTTTGTAATGGAGCCTTTTATAAGGCCATTCTTGATTTACTTGAATAATAGTTTTAGCTGGATTCCATTCTTTAGTACTCAACCAGTTGGTCCTGGCATGGCACCTGCCATCCTAATCCTGGTTGTAATGATACTTCCTATTATTACTGCAATCTCAAGGGATTCATTAAATCAAGTTCCTAAAAAACTAAGAGAAGCAGCATATGGTGTAGGAGCAACAAGATGGGCATCAATAACTAATGTAATACTGCCAGCGGCTATATCTGGGATAGCTGGCGGGGTGTTACTTTCGCTAGGCAGGGCAATGGGAGAAACAATGGCAGTAACAATGATTATTGGCAACTCTAACAACTTTAATTGGTCAATATTATCTCCTGGAAATACTATTGCAGCAATGCTAGCAAATCAATTTGGAGAAGCTGATGGCAGCCAAGTTTCTTCATTAATGTTTGCTGCACTAATCCTTATGTTGTTAACTTTATTAGTAAATATATTTGCCCAATGGATGGTAAAGAAACTTAGCCTAAAATACTAATAATGAATAATATTCCATACAATTCCAAAGGAAGCCTTAACTATACCAGAGTCAGTTCCAGGAATATCTGGAACAAGCTATTAAATGTTATTTCAGCTTGTTTTTCTATAATTACTATCTTGCCATTAATCCTAGTCCTAATTTATATTTTAGTTAAAGGGAGCTCCCAGATTAATCTGGAATTGTTAACTCAACTACCAGAGCCACCTGGCGATGATTTGAATGCTGGTGGAATTGGAAATGCTATCGCAGGTACATTTATTGTCACTTTTATTGCTACATTTATATCAGTTCCAATTGGCGTGGGAGGAGGAATATTTCTTGCGGAATACTCCCAAGATGGGAAGTTCTCCAAATTCATAAGGTTTGGCACAAATGTACTTGCTGGAGTCCCATCAATAATCGCAGGAATATTTATTTATGGAGCAATTGTTTCTACCAAAATATTATTTGGCACCAATTTCAGTGCCTTAGCAGGAGGGCTTGCCTTATCCATTTTAATGCTTCCTACAGTCATAAAAACAACTGATGAAGGTCTTAAACTTGTCTCAGATGGTTTAAGAACAGGAGCATTAGCGGTTGGAGCATCAAAGTTCACCATGGTGACACGAATAACTTTACCGGCTGCAATCAATCCAATAGCTACTGGAATTGTACTTGCAATATCAAGGGCAGCAGGTGAAACAGCCCCTTTGATTTTCACTGGTTTATTTTCCTTTTACTGGTCTTCAGGTCCAGAAGCTTTATTAAACCCGATAGCTTCATTATCGGTTTTGATATACAACTTTGCTCTTGAACCCTATGAGGCACAAAATCAATTGGCCTGGGCTGCATCCTTTATTCTTGTACTTATGCTTTTGTTAACAAACTCGTTAGCTAGATTTTTAGGACGATTTGCCCCAAAATAAAACAATTTCACTAAACTAGAAGTTAGATCTTCATTTCAAAATTGATTGAATCTTGTGTCTCCTTTCAAAACGTTACCATCAGTTATGGTGCTATGGAGGCAGTTAAGAATGTCTTTCTAGAAATACCATCAGGAAAGGTAACTGCACTTATAGGACCTAGTGGATGTGGAAAATCAACAGTACTTAGAGCAATCAATCGAATGAACGATCTAATAGACTCCTGTTCACTTAAGGGAAGAGTCTTATTCAATGGAAATGATCTTTATGGAATAAATATAGATCCAGTAGAAGTAAGAAGGCGTATTGGCATGGTTTTCCAACAACCAAACCCTTTTCCTAAAAGTATTTATGAAAATATTGCTTTCGGAGCGAGAATTAACGGATATAAAGGAGATATGGACTTCTTAGTAGAAACTTCACTTAAACAAGCAGCTGTATGGGATGAGTGCAAAGACAAGTTAAAAGAAAGTGGTTATTCATTATCAGGTGGTCAACAACAAAGACTTTGCATTGCCAGAACAATCGCCACAAAGCCTGAGGTCATTCTTATGGATGAGCCTTGCTCTGCACTTGACCCAATTTCAACACTAAAAATCGAAGAAACTATTCATGAACTAAAGAGAGAGTTCACTATAGTAATAGTTACACATAACATGCAACAAGCACTTAGGGTTAGTGATAAGACAGCATTTTTTAATGCAGAACCTCAAAAAGGTGGAAGTGGAAAAGTAGGCTACTTAGTAGAGTTTAACAATACTGAAAAAATCTTTAATTCCCCCTCTCAGAAGGCTACTCAAGATTATGTTTCTGGTCGCTTTGGATGAGAAATAAATATTAGATTATGAGTTAGCAGGAAAAGAATGAAGTGCAGGCTGTAAAGCCAGCATTTCACGAAAGTACAAAGAACGGAGAGAGAGGGATTCGAACCCTCGATAGGGTTGCCCCTATACAGCATTTCCAGTGCTGCGCCTTCAACCGCTCGGCCATCTCTCCAGAGCAGTAATTAATTATAAACAATTTAGCAGAAGGTTGTCTAGAATAACTTGAAAGCGTACTTGGCATTAAGGCTAACATTAATTGGAAGATATTAATTTAAATAGAAGTTAAAGTGTAGAATCAATTATAAAGATGCCTATTTACTAATTAGACTTTTTTATCCGCCATGTCATCTAATGCATAATTACAATCCAGAAATTGTCGCCAAACAGGCATCCTTAGGTATTAAGGATATACACTATTTTAGTGCAGTTGCTCGCAAGGCTGCCTATAAAGGCGGTGAGGTACTCAATAAAAATTTTGGTAAAATAAGTTCAATTAAAAGCAAAGGTAGGATTGGAGATCTTGTTACTAATGCTGATTTAGAAGCGGAAAAAGTTGTTATTGATTATCTCAATAATGAATGTCCAGAATTATCAATTCTAGCTGAGGAAAGCGGATCTAAAGGAGAGACTAACTTGCTCACATGGTGTATTGACCCACTTGATGGGACAACAAACTATGCCCACGGGTATCCATTCTTCGCAACATCAATTGGACTACTTTGGGAAATGAAGCCAATTCTGGGTGCCATATATGCGCCAGCTTTAAATGAAGAATTTTGGTGTATCCCTGGAAAAGGTTCTTACTGTAATGACACCCCCATATCTGTCTCGATTGTCAGTGAGTTAGTTGATTCTCTTTTGGTAACTGGTTTTGCTTATGACAGGCAAACAACTTCCGACAATAATTATGCGGAATTTTGCAAACTTACTCATCTAACAAGGGGGGTAAGAAGAGCAGGTGCAGCATCTGTCGACCTAGCTTATGTAGCGGCTGGACGAATAGATGGTTATTGGGAAAGGGGTTTGTCCCCTTGGGATCTAGCAGCAGGAGTTGCTATAGCCTCGGTAGCTGGAGCAGAAATCGCAGATTACAAAGGAGGAAATTTCAACATAGAGACTGGAAGGGTTTTAGCTTGTAATGCTGCTCTTAAAAAACCCTTGCTTAAAGAGCTTGGAAATATAAAACCATTGCCTGGAGCTACTTATGGGTTCCCTGGAATAGATTCCATGGGATCCTGATATATATTTTGTTTAGAGATAAACGTAATGGCTTTGCAACCAGCAGCTGGTGCACGTGACTTAAATCCACAACAAGTTGAACGAAACCATTTTCTTACCAGTCGCTTAGCCGATGTATATCGACGTTGGGGGTACGAAGAAGTTTCTCCACCTCGAGTTGAAAGGTTAGACACCCTTACTGCAGGAGGAGCAATAGATAACCGTGACATAGTCAAATTAGTGGCAGACGAGCCACTTGGTCTAAGACCAGAAATGACGGCTTCTATAGCAAGAGCGGCCTGTAATCGCCTTAGCAATAAACCAAGACCCTTAAGGCTATGGGCATGTGGAACAGTGTTTGAAAGCAGAACAGCAGCAGAAGGGGGTCTACATATTGAAGAAAATCTGCAAAGTGGAGTTGAACTATTTGGTGTCTCAGGCATAAGTGCTGAACTAGAATTATTTACATTGTTAATGGAATCATTATCATCGCTAGGTTTAGACACTTCCCTAAAACCTAAATTACTTATTGGACATACCGATATAATGAAATTAATTCTAAAGCCATATGAAGGCAAAATTAAAGAAGCAATAAAACGATGTTTAATTGAATACGATCGAATCGGGCTTGAAGAAATAGAAAAAGCTAGAGAACAAAAGAGTTTATTAATTAAAGTGCTGGAAACCAGGGGCGCATCAAAAGTTATAATTAGCACTCTTAAGTCACTCTATGGAGATAGTGATGTTATATCTAATTTAAATAGGTTGTTTACATTACTTGAACCAATAGCAGAAAAGAAGGGTGTTGAAGTACAGTTAGACCCTACATTCCAGCCCCATTTTGAATTATACACAGGGATTGTTTTTCAGTTAGTATGTCAAGGAACTTCTGGGCCTGTAGTTATAGCAAGAGGAGGTAGATATGACCAGCTTGTAAAGCATTGTGGAGCTAAGGAAGATGAATCAGCTGGAGTTGGGTTTAGTTTTGCAATTGAATCTATTAGAGAACAAGTTAATACAGCTAAGATCGAATATATTGAACCTGATAAAAAGACATTAATAACATATGGTCCTAAAAAAACACTTGAAAGTGCACTCTTATTTCAATCAAAACTCCATCAAGAAGGTATAACAGCTCAACTAGAACTAGAATGCTGTAAAGATATGAATGAAGCTAAAAAAAGACAGGAAATAAGGAATTGTTCTGAGTTGGAATGGTTAAATGAATAGGCAGTAATCATAATTTAATCTTATGCCCCACAGCATAGTTACTGAAACTTGTATGGGAGTAGCAGATTGTGCACCTGCTTGCCCTGTTGGGTGTATAAAAAAAGCTGGATCGAAAAATGAGAAGGGTAATGATTACTGGTGGATAGATTTCAATACATGTATTGATTGTGGTATCTGTCTAACCGTCTGTCCAGTTGATGGTGCTGTAATAGCTGAAGAGCGAAATGACCTTCAGAAAATCACTTAAGCAAGAATAGATTCGGACAACCCTACTAGTTATTTAAATTATTCTAAGTTAGTTTTAAATTTCTATCTAAGCTAAAAACAAAAAATGGAAGAAGGGCAAATCCAAATTCATACGGAGAATATTTTTCCGATTATTAAAAAAGCAGTCTACTCAGACCATGAAATATTTTTAAGAGAGCTCATAAGTAATTCAGTAGATGCTATTGCAAAAAGAAGAATGGCTGCTATTTCAGGTGATTGCATAGAAGGTGATGATGGGCAAATAAACATAACTATAGATCCAGAAAAAAAGACAATAAAAATAACTGACAATGGAATTGGCATGACATCAGATGAAGTCAAAAAATACATTAATCAAGTCGCATTTTCAAGTGCTGAAGACTTTCTTGAAAAATATAAAAAAGGAAATGAAGAAATAATCGGACATTTTGGGCTTGGTTTTTATTCATCATTTATGGTTGCTAAAGAAGTAGAGTTAATAACGCTATCTGCTAAGGAGAATAGTAAAGCTGTTATCTGGAAATGTGATGGATCACCTAAGTTCTCAATTGATGAATGCTCAAGAGATCAGCCAGGAACAGATGTAATCTTACACATACTTGAAGAAGAAGTTGAATATATTGACCCGTCAAGAGTAAAAAATCTAATCCAAAAATATTGTGATTTCATGCCCGTTACTATAAAATTAGAAGATGAGTCAATAAACAAAAGGGAAGCTCCATGGAGAAAACAGCCAAAAGAACTGTCAAATCAAGACTACATAGATTTTTATAGATACCTATATCCCTTTCAAGGAGACCCATTACTTTGGGTACATCTAAATACTGACTATCCATATAACCTGCAAGGAATACTGTATTTTCCTAGAAGTGTAGGTAGAGCGGACTGGGAAAAAGGTGAGATCAAGCTTTTTTGTAATCAAGTATTTGTAAGTGATTCAATTAAAGAAATTGTTCCACGATATTTGATGGCATTAAGAGGAGTATTAGATTCTCAGGATATACCTTTAAACGTTAGTAGAAGTGCACTTCAGACAGACAGAAGAGTTCGATCAATCGGCAGTTTTGTAGCAAAAAAGGTTTCAGATAGACTTAAAGCAATAAAGACAGAGACTCCTGATTTCTATGTTGAAGCATGGGAAGCAATATCACCTTTTATAAAGATAGGAGCTATGGAAGATTCAAAGTTTGCTGACCAAGTAGATGAACTGATTATTTTCGGTACTACTACTAAAGCGGAGGCAAATGGAACAGATGTAATTGAGTACAACAATAAGAAGTACACAACACTTCAGAAGTATATAAATCGAATACAGGATGAAACTGATAAAAAAGTCCTTTATTGTACTGACGAAATCTCACAAGCTAGTGCCTTAAGCCTGTGGACATCAAAAGAAGTAGAGGTACTAAAAGCAGAAACGGTCATAGATGCTCAATTTATACCTTGGCTGGAAGAAAAGTATGAAAACATAAGCTTTATAAGGGTCGACTCAGATTTGGGTGAAAGTCAAAATGAAGCCACAGAAGAATTAACAGAAAAAGATGGTGAGAAAAAATCAGAAAAGCTCATCAAATTGATTAAAGAATCACTAGGAAACGATAAAGTTACTATTCAAGTTAAAGACCTAAAGGGAGCAGAAGCTCCACCTGCAATAATTCTGCTACCAGAGCAAATGCGAAGAATTAATGACATTGGTGCACTTATGGAACAAAAGCTTCCTGGGTTGCCTGAAAACCATGTTTTAGTTATCAACCAGAATCACCCTGTAATTAAGGGGTTAGTCAAACTTCATTCTGGAACAATCGTGATGTCAGCAACCGAAAGCTCTCCAAGTAAAGAGTTAGCAAAGGAAATTGCCAAAAATCTATATGACATGGCAAGACTTGGAGTAGGGGGGCTGGAGCCAGAAGAAGTATTGGGATTACAAACAAGTTCTTCAAGGCTTATGGGACAACTACTCGAAAAAATCTAATAAGTGCATAGATAACACAATGTACTAGGCTGTAGTGATATATGAGCTAGGAGAACAACCATGTCTAGGGTTTGCCAACTGACAGGAACCAGAGCAAACAATGGAATGTCAGTCAGCCACTCGCATATTCGTACCAAGAAACTCCAACAAGCAAATTTGCAGCAAAGGCGGCTCTGGTGGGCTGAAGGTAAACGCTGGGTAAATCTAAGAGTGACAACAAGAGCTCTAAAAACTATCCAGAAAAAAGGACTTGGACCATATGCAAAATCACTAGGTATCGATCTCAGTAAAATCTAGATAAAATATTTGCTAGTTTCTCATAGTCATTACAATTATCTTTGAAAAACTAATCATATTTTACTTATTAAAGTATCTCAACAGATTAGCTCTCTATCAAAAACTTGTAGTAGAGTAACTTTATAAAACTAATTATAGAATCCATTCTACATATATTATCCTAAATATGAAAAAAAGCAGTTTTATTCTTTTATATCATAGAACACCATTTGATGAGAGCACAAATGATGCTGGGGAGCGAATATGGGTTGACCAAAAAAGTCCTAATGGAATAATACCTACCTTAAGAAATCTATTTAGAGATAGAAAAAATGGTACTTGGATCGCATGGAGGGAAGTAGATGAAATAGAAACAGCAGAAGATGAGGCAATTGAAATGGATCACCCCGCTCCATTTTTGCTTCGTCGAATACCTCTTTCTGAAGAAGAGGTATCCAGTTTCTATCATGTAACCTCTAAAGAATCATTCTGGCCAATATTACATACATTCCCAACGTATTTTGATGTAAATAATGCTAATTGGTCTACGTTTAATGAAGTTAATAAAAGATTTGCAGAAGCAGCTTGTATTGAAGCCGAGGATGGGGCCACTGTATGGGTACATGACTACAACCTTTGGCTAGTACCTCACTATATAAGACAAAAAAGAAAAGACGTCAAAATAGCATTCTTTCACCACACACCATTCCCTGGCAATGATGTATTTGCAATACTTCCATGGAGAAGACAAATCATTGAGAGCTTATTGTGCTGTGACTTAGTAGGGTTTCATATACCTAGATAT
The DNA here is from genome assembly GCA_003278195.1 of Prochlorococcus sp. AG-363-P08. Taxonomy (GTDB): domain Bacteria; phylum Cyanobacteriota; class Cyanobacteriia; order PCC-6307; family Cyanobiaceae; genus AG-363-P08. Next base: position 71,553 of record QCGE01000003.1, on the reverse strand, counting down.
ACCGAAAACTTTGCAAGAGCAGCAAATTGTTTAGTAGGCGCGAAAAGAGGACCGAGAACAGAAGTGGACAAAAAATTTATAGCGGTAGGAAGTGCCTTAACAGAACCTTTTATCACTCCCTGGTTAAGTCATGCAGGTAGAAGAATCAAATTAGTTAGTTCTCCCGTTGGAACATCACCAGACCTAATACAAATGATTGCTAAAAGTGAGAAAGTAATGGCTCACGTAGATGAAATAAGGAAAGGTACAAAAAAAGGTAGGAAGCTAATCTTATCTGCAAGCCGTGTTGATTATACAAAAGGAAACGAAGAGTTGTTACTAGCATTTGAAAGATTGCTAGAAAGAAGAAAAGATTTGCATGGAAAAGTAGTTCTTATGTTGGCTTGTGTATCAGCTGCTAGTGGAATGAAAATCTATGAGGATACCCAGCGGTCAATAGAAGAAATGGTTGGGAGAATAAATGGCAGATTTAGTCTTATTGACTGGGTACCTATAAGATTATCTACGCGGAGAATACCTTATGAAGAAATGGTAGCTTGGTTTACAGAAGCTAATATCTGTTGGATAACTCCATTGAGAGATGGATTGAACCTAGTTGCGAAAGAATATGCAGCCGCAAGGAAATCCAAGGGAGGGGTCCTTGTACTTTCTGAGTTTACCGGTGCATCAGTTATATTAAATGGTGCATTACTTACAAATCCCTATTCACATAAAAGAATGGATGAGTCTATAGAGCAGGCAATTTTAATGGATGAAGACGAACAAATTGCAAGGATGGAATTAATGGTAAAAGCTGTAGAAGCCTACACAGTAAAAGATTGGGCTAATGAGCAAATTAATTCATTAATAGGAAATCAGGACTAAAATCATTGTGACCTCGCTAAGAAAATATTTATATGGTTTAATAGCTGTATTAATCATGAGTTCATGGCTGATAGTTAGTTTGGCAGCTGATCAAAATACAGTCAAAGTTAATATTCTAATGCCCGCACCATTTGATGATTCAACAAGAGAAATTATAAGACAATTTAATAAAGAGAACCAAAGAAAGATAGAGGTCAATATAACGAGAGGTCCGCGGGAAACAGAGGCTGTTTCTGATCTAGCTATAAGTAGTTTGATACTTGGGAAAAGTCCATACGATGCCATTTTAATGGACGTGACATGGCTCCCAAAATATGTAGAAGCAGGTTGGTTGACACCATTGGATGAATGGTTTACTACTAATGAAATAAGTAAAGTAGAAGAAGGGGCCCAAAGAGGGAATACTTATAAAGGAGTGTTATATAGATGGCCATTAGTTGCAGATATAGGGATGCTCTACTGGAGAACAGACTTAATGAAGAAACCACCTGATACACCATATGAACTTGTAGAAATTAGTAAAGAGCTACAAAAAGAAGGAAAAGTCAAATATGGATACGTTTGGCAAGGGAGGCAATATGAAGGGCTTAGTTGTGTATTTCTGGAAGTCATCACAGGCTTTGGAGGTGAATGGATAGATGAGAATGGGAAGGTGCAGTTAAATGAAAATTCAAACATAAGAGCAGTTACCTGGATGAATAACCTAATCAAAGAAGGAGTTACTCCTAAATCTGTTACTAACTTTTCTGAACCTGAGGCTCTTCAAAGTTTCAAGTCTGGCAATGCAGCATTTATGAGGAATTGGCCATATGCCTGGAAAGAATTACAGAAAGCGGATAGCAAAGTAAAAGGCAAGGTAGGAGTCTCAACTATGGTTGCAGAAAATAAAGAGAATAAAACAGCAACACTCGGGAGTTGGGGTCTAGCTATTACTAAAAGTTCAATTCATCAGAATGAAGTTGCAGAAGTAATAAAGTATCTGACAAATGAAGATTCGCAAAGGAAATTATATTCAGAATTTGGTTATACACCTACAGCAAGTAAAGTCTTTAATGATTATGCTGACTCAGAAGAAAATGGTATATTAAATAACCTTAGAATTTCACTAAGTGCATCAAAGCCAAGACCAATGGTAGCAGCATATGCTCAAATTAGTGACATCTTACAAAGACATTTAAGTGCAATATTTACAGATTCTAAAGATGTCAAAAAAGAAATATACAAAGCCCAAGAAAATACAGAAAAAGTAATGATCTCAGCAGGGATATATAAAAAGTGATAGTACTCATATTGCCAGCATTAATACTTATAGGCTTCATTTTTGGTTATCCAATCCTTAGATATATCTGGATTAGCTTTCACACATCCTCTGTTGCAAATGGACTTATTCCACAGTTTAACCATGGTATAAATTGGTCACGTTTAATTAATGATGCACGCTTTTGGCAAGATGTATTACAGACATCAAGATTTGCCTTTGTGTCAGTGAGTTTAGAATTAGTTTTAGCTATAGCTATAGCATTGTTCCTTAATCAACCATTTAAAGGAAAAGGAATAATAAGAGCAGTTTCTATACTTCCGTGGGCATTACCAACAACTATTATGGCACTAGGATGGAGGTGGATATTTAATTCTCCATATGGTCCAATAGACAGAATTTACAATAATCTAACTGGAGAGAGCCTAAACTTACTTTCCAATCCAAAGATCACTTGGATTGCTACAGTAATAGCAGATACCTGGAAAACAACTCCTTTCATTGCATTGATTATATTAGCTGGACTACAAACTATTCCAAAAGATCTTTATGAAGCATTTGAGTTAGAAGGAGGAACACAGTTTAAAGCTCTATACAAGATAACATTACCAATGATAATTCCTTATATTCTAATAAGTGTTGTTTTTAGATTAGCACAAGCATTTGGGGTCTTTGATTTAATACAAGTAATGACCTCAGGTGGCCCTGCTGGAAGCACAGAAAGTCTTGGGTTATATGCATATTTAAATGCCATGAGATTTCTAGATTTTGGCTATAGCTCAACAATCATGCTTGGAAGTTTCGTACTACTTATAATGGGATGCTTAACTGTTTATTGTATATTTAAAATGACAAAAATTTCAATACAGAAATGAAGAATTCTACTAGGAAAATATTTATTTCAATAATATTATTTTGGTCACTTAGTCCATTGATATGGCAAATATATACATCATTTAGTACACCAGCATCACTTACTGAGCCAATAGGAACAACTTTAAATAGATGGACTCTTGATAACTATATTCAAGTACTTTCTGCAAACCCTTCCATCTTTAGGTATATAACTAATAGCACTCTCTTAGGTGTATATACAACATTAACAACTTTGTTATTAGCGGTACCCGCCTCGTACGCGCTAATTAAGTTAAGAAAAGAACTTCGTAGTTTAACAAGATCAATCCTACTGTTAACAGCTTTATTTCCTTACGTACTTCTATTTCTAGCATTACTGGAGCTGGCTAAAAGTTATAACCTTGCCAACAATCTATTCCTATTAAGCTTGCCATATTCAGCATTATCTATGCCTTTAGCAATACTGATACTTTCATCGAGCTTAAATGATATACCTATTGAACTTGAAGAAGCTGCAAAAATGGAAGGACTAAATCTGCTACAAAGACTTAGAGTAGTTTTATTACCTTTAATGAAGCCAGCTTTATCAAGTACTTCAATATTAGTATTTATTTTTTCATGGAACGAATACCCAATTGCACTCACATGGCTTAGTAAGACTGAGCAACTAACACTTCCTGTCGCAATTGCACGATTAGCAGGATCATCTGTTTACTCTGTACCTTATGGGGCATATGCAGCCGCTACTGTAATTGGTGCTATTCCACTTTTAATGGTTACCTTAGTCTTTCAAAAACAAATTGTGAATGGTTTAACACAAGGAGCGCTAAAAGGATGACATTATCAATCAACAACATTGGCAAAAGAATTAAGCGAGATTGGATTATTCGTAATATTAGTATTGAAGTCAATAATGGTGAAATAGCCGCAATACTAGGGCCTAGTGGATGTGGTAAAAGCACAACTCTTAGATTAATAGCTGGACTAGACAAACCAGATGAAGGAAATATTTATATAGATGGGGTAGATATAACAAATACTCCTCCAATGAAACGAAGAGTAGGAATGGTTTTTCAAAGTTATGCACTATTTCCTCATCTAACTGTTCATCAAAATCTTTCATTAGGCCTATCGGTTAGAGGCGCTTCAGCAGAGGAAATCAAGATTAGAACCTCTGGAATCTTGTCATTAATGAAGCTTGAAGAGCAACAAAATAGTTTGCCTTCTATGTTATCTGGCGGACAACGTCAAAGAGTTGCATTAGCAAGGGCACTGCTAAGAGATCCATTACTCTTTTTATTAGATGAACCAATGAGTAATCTTGATGCTCAATTAAGAGAGGACTTAAGACCTGAGTTAAGATCATTAATATTGAAGCAAAATAAACCAGTTTTATATGTAACTCATGATCAACATGAAGCAATGGCATTAGCAACCAAAATAGTAATACTAAATAATGGTCAAGTAGAGCAAATAGGAACACCAAAAGAGATTTACCAGAATCCATCCTCTTACTTTGTTTCTAAGTTCATTGGCAGTCCAAAAATCAACTCATTTTCCTCGAAGGAAAGTATTATTACTGCAATAAGACCAGAGGAAATTAGATTTGATCCAAATGGAATACCATCTGAACTAATTGCTAAGGAATGGTATGGAATGAATCAAGTTCTTCTATTAAGTACTAAACTTGGAAATTTAAGAATGATGTGCACTTCAGATGTTTGTATTCCCCAAAGAATAAACATAAGTTGGGATAAAGATAAAGAATTTAACTTTGATCGAAAAACTGGAAAGAGAATAAATATTTAAATAATAAAATACTATTATCTCTTTAGGTATTTGTTTAAAGCTCTATCTAATATTTTCAAGGATTCCAGAATGTAGAAATGAATCTTTTCTTATTTTACTAATCTGGAATGGATTAGTTCGATTTAAAATAGATTCTTGCCATAAAGTAAATATTTCTTCCGCTGATGGTAGGTTATTTAAATTCATGCACGGAATATTTACATATCTTGCAGCAGAGGTAAGCTTAGGGTCATGACTTAATGGAGAAGTTGGACATTGACCTAATACACTTAATATAAAGGCATGCAATCTCATAGGTATAACAAGGGAAGATTCACTAAATGTTTGTTTAACTAAATTATAATCAATTGCTTTCTCAAATATTATTCTAGATTTAAGTCTAGCATTCATGAGATTACTTTTATATAATTCCTCAAAAAAAATAGAGTCTTGTTCTTTATGAAAAGCTAGCCATAAGATTGGAACTCTTAATTCATCAGACAATAATTCTAAAGCATATAGTAGTTTTGAATTATTTTTATTATTGGAGAACCTGCTTCTACTCCAACAAATAGTAATTGGTCCGCCACCGTTCCATGGAATTATTGGGTATTGCCATAAAGGATCTGGAGCGGAGAACATAGGTATATCAATTCCTAGTTGATTTGCTGTTTGCAATGAATCATTATCTCTCCAAGTTATAAGCTGAACATCTTTCAAAATGTATCTAACAAGAAAAGAACTTATTTTGGATTTGAAAGGTCCAAAACCCTGTGCCCATAAAATTACTGGAATTTTGTTAATGACAGCAAATTTTATTATAAATAAATAATAAACTAAGCTTCTGAAACTAGTTATGTCTTGAAGTAATGTGCCGCCGCCTAAAATCAATAAATCTACTTTACTTAATGTAAGCATCACCTCAAATATATTTCTCCTTCTTACTAGGCTTACATTCTCGGTTGAAGTTAGTCGATTAGGTTTATTATTAATTGTTATAGTCGGAGAAATTTTTTTAGGAAGACTTCTAAGAAGTAAATCCAGTAAAAGGTCATCTCCTAAATTATTCTCACCATAGTAGCCACATAAAAGAGCTGTTGACGCTCTAATCTGTAGAGGAAACGAAAAAGCTTTTTCATCAGGACTATCCATTAGAAGATATCCTGATCAAGCTCTAACTATCAATCTGAAGACTTGCACGCTCTTTCCCTCGGCACTTGGTGGATACATGTCACGACACTATTCGAGTGGTCCTTAGCAATTGTATTGATAAGCCGTTGGGGCATTTCCAATCGTAATCCTGCTTTTGCCTGGCTTGCACTGGCAATGCTGCCAAACCTTGCCAGTGCAATGGCAGCAATAATCTGGCACATCTTCGATAATCCAGATTCATTAAAAGGATTGGTTTTAATTCAATCGGTACTAACTACTCTCGGGAACTGCTGTCTGGCCGCTGCAGCATTGAATCTTTTAAAAAACGAGGAGATTAAAGCATGACAAATGCTCTAGAACTCCAAAAAATACTTGACTATCTGGGTGCTATTGACCCAAGTCCATTTTTTATACTCTCCCTGTTTCCATATTTAGCCTTTCTGTACTGGGCACAAAAAAGCAAGGCGATACCGCGCATATCCCTTATTGGATTCAGATTGACTCTCTTATTTGTTGCAATGACAATTCTTTTAGCAATCGTTGCAAAACTCGCATATGGCGAAGATCTAACAAATGTTGATACTCTTCATGGAACAGCAGAAGCCTTCCTCACCCTTAGTGATGCCTTGGTAGCACTTGGTTTTTTAAGATTCGCTGGAAAATCTCTAGTAAATAACTCTTAAGAGGAATTAATACATAGCCCCTAAGTGCTAACTATCGAGGAAAATAGAACTGACTACCCCCAATATTTTCATGATGACAACCCTACTGGCTGCTGCAGCCGCTGCTCCGGCCACTTTTTCATGGTCTCCAAAAGTGGCGGTAGTGATGATCGCCTGTAACGTATTGGCATATGCCATCGCACGAGCAAACATCGCTAAACCAAACGAAGGCTTTGAGATTCCTAACTCTCAGTATTTTGGTGGTTTAAGCCATGCCTCTGTAGTAGCTGCAAACTGCCTTGGACATGTTTTAGGTATAGGTACCATTTTGGGTCTAGCTTCAAGAGGAGTCCTCTAAAAGCAGGCCAGTTAAGGAAGGACTATTTCCACCCCATTAAATAGGGCAATAAGCGAAATCCGTATCGCTCAAAGCGATAATCAAACAAAAGAGCGCTGATATCTTCAGCGCTCATTTTTTTTTCTAAACCTCTAATTAATTTAGAAATTCTCCTATCAGATCTATCCTTTGATAATTGCCAATAGGTTTTTTTTGCAATTCTCCCTGAGAGATTCCACCTCCAGCCCAATTCTCTTTTTAACTCTTCACTATAAAGATAAGCGATTTTTGCATCTTTCATTGCACTGGTAGGTGAATCTACCGTTAGAGACTTTGCAAGTATTTCTGCAAGAACATCTGCACTTTTAAATGCATGCCTAATCCCCTCACCCCCTAAAAGATTTGCAGTACTAACAGCATCTCCAACACCAATAACTCGCTGCTTCACGTGTGCTTCACTTCTAGATATTGTGCTACTTAATACCCCACCATGTTTATCAATCACTTCAAAGGAACTAAGTTTAGTCTTAAGTAAGAGCTTATTCAGAAAAAAACTTAATGGCGGAATCTTTCCGCATTTGTTAGGTGGCAGCATACAAACGCCAACTTTCAAACAGAAATCTGACATTGGAAACACCCATCCATAACCATGTGGGATCCATTCCGAACCAAGGAAAAAAGTAATTTTTTTAACCCATTTTCTAAATTCTGTCTCATTAGTCCTTATCAAAAACTCTAAGCCAACACCCTTCAACAAAGGATCATAATCTGAATTTATTGATTCATGTGGTTTTCCTATAAATCTACGATTACTTCCTGTTGCATCAACAAGCCAATCAACTGATCTTTTATATTGAAATCCATGAGGATCTTTAAGTAAGACCTCCGCATAAGAGTCAAAAGAAGTTACAGAGATAACTTTCCAACCAAGAAGTAGATCTACACCTGATAGTTGAGCCTCTTTCCATAAAAACTCTCGAAGTTTACCAAAGTCAAGTATGCTTCCTAAATTACATTTTGCTTCCCAATCAAAAATCTTAGAGTAAGGATCTATAAGCTGCCAGGAGTTCCAATTAGCGGAAATAACACTAGAAGGTATAGAAAACTTAGAAAGGACTTCGCTTGGGACTACAGCACTGGAAAATGCATTCTTATGAGGTGAGTTTAAAGAATCTACTAAAATTACATTTATGCCATTCTTAGACAGCTTTCTGGCAAGTCTTGAGCCAGAGGGACCTGCTCCCGCAATGAGAATACGCAATTATAATTTTGTATTTAAGGGCTGGTTAGAGGTGTTTGAAACTATATTTGTATTGTACTGGAAGAATTCAATAATCTTTTCTCTCATTTGTGATGGAGTTAATCCCAAGGAATCCTTACTTTGCTGAGGACTGGCATGATCAACAAGCTTATCTGGGATTCCAATCCGTAGGGTCCTTACATGAATATCTTGATCTACAAGTGATTCAATAACAGCAGATCCAAAACCGCCTGCTAAAGCACCCTCTTCCATTGTCACAACTTTACCAATGCGTCTTGCTAATGGATTAATCAAAGCTTGATCCAATGGTCTCAGAAATCTTGCATTTATAACTGTTGAGTTGATACCAAATTCACCTAGCAATTTTGATGTTTGAACTGCTGGTTGAACCATTGAACCATAAGCAACAATTAAAAGATCATCTCCTTCTATAAGAATTTCTCCCCTACCAATCTTTAATGATTCCCAGCCCTCTTCAATTAATGGAACACCTGCTCCAGATCCCCTTGGGATCCTTAAGGCACAAGGGCCTGGATGCTCAAGGGATGTAACTAGCATTTTTTGAAGCTCAGCTTCATCTTTCGGCGCCATTACTGTGAAATTAGGAACAGCCCGTAAATAACTAATGTCATATTGGCCTTGATGAGTGGGTCCATCAGCACCAACTATGCCTGCTCTATCTAAAACAAAAGTTACAGGAAGGTTTTGAATACCAACATCATGAATCACCTGGTCATATGCACGCTGCAAAAAAGTGCTGTAAATAGCAACAACAGGTTTTAGGCCTTCACAGGCCATACCAGCAGCAAGAGTAACTGCGTGTTGTTCAGCAATTCCTACGTCTACATATTGCTTAGGTACAGCTTTTTGCAACAAGTCAAGTCCTGTACCTGTTGCCATTGCTGCTGTAATACCAACAACCAAAGGGTCATCTTGGCAGATCTTGACCAATGTTTGGCCAAAAACTTTGCTGTAACTAGGCGGTTTGGGACTATTAGAAGGAATTGATTTTCCAGTTGTGAGATCAAATGCTGACTGTGCGTGATAACCAACCTGATCTGCTTCTGCATATGGATAACCTTTTCCTTTTGTAGTTAATACATGAACTAAAACGGGGCTTCCTAATCGATGAGCTGCCTCAAAAGAACGTTTCATTTCAGCAATATCATGTCCATCTACTGGACCCATATATGTAAATCCAAGCTCTTCGAAAACAGCGCCCAGTTTTGGCACTGCGAGTCTTCGCATGCTTCCTTTGATTGACTTGAGCTCGGCAGGAAGCTCGCCTCCCATAAATGGAAGATTTTTTACGCTTTCCTCAACACTGTCAGTCAAAAACTGTAGAGGAGGGCTATGTCTGATCTTATTTAAGTAAGAAGATAGGGCCCCTACAGGCGGTGAAATGGACATATCGTTGTCATTCAAGACAACAAGAAGGGGGGTATTGGGTAGATGCCCTGCATGATTAATAGCTTCTAAAGCCATTCCCCCGGTCAAAGCACCGTCTCCTATGACAGCAACACATTTAAAGTTTTCTCCACGTTGATCTCTAGCCAAGGCCATTCCAAGCGCAGCAGAAATAGATGTGCTGGCATGACCCGCTCCAAAATGATCAAATGGACTTTCTGTTCTCTTTAGGTATCCAGCAACTCCATTTTGCTGTCGGAGAGTGTCAAATCTGGAAAACCTGCCAGTTAGCAATTTATGTGGATAGGCCTGATGGCCAACATCCCAAACAACTCGGTCATGATCTAAGTCCAGAGTTTGGTACAAAGCAATTGTCAGCTCTACAACACCTAAACCAGGACCTAAGTGGCCACCACTAGTAGAAACGACTTGTAAATGCCGTTCTCTTATTTGGCAAGCAACATCTTCGAGCTCAGCAGTACTAAGTCCATGGAGTTGATTTGGATGGGTTAATTCGCTGAGACGCATACCAATCGTCTTGCTTTTTACTCAATCTAAAGCTTCTACGAAGGATTTAACGAAAAAATTCCATGACTCGATGCAGTCTTGTTATTGAAAAGGCAAAATTATTGGCAAACTGATAGGTATGGATGATTACTTACAAAGAATTCTGCGAGCACGTGTCTATGACGTTGCGGATGAGACCCCATTAGAGCTGGCTAAAAATCTTAGTCAGCGGCTTAACAATCAGATATGGCTAAAAAGAGAAGACCTTCAGCCAGTCTTCTCGTTCAAAATTCGTGGGGCTTATAACCGTATGGCCCACCTAACCCATAGAGAACTGAACCAAGGTGTAATTGCCTCAAGTGCAGGAAATCATGCACAAGGGGTTGCTTTAAGTGCAGCGAAGTTGAACTGTAGAGCTGTAATTGTTATGCCTATTACTACTCCACTAGTAAAAATAAAGGCTGTGGAAGCCCTCAATGCAGAAGTTATTCTCTTTGGGGACAACTATGATGAATCTTATACAGAGGCAAAGAAAAGAAGCGAAGAAGAAGGTCTTACGTTCATTCATCCCTTTGACGATCCAGATGTAATAGCCGGACAAGGGACTATCGCAATGGAAATCCTTAGACAATGTAAGGAAGCTCCCAACGCAATTTATGTTGCCGTGGGAGGAGGTGGACTTATTGCAGGTATCGCAGCGTATGTAAAAAATCTTTGGCCCCAAGTAGAAATAATCGGAGTGGAACCAATTGATGCAGATGCTATGTCCAAATCATTAATTGAGAATAGAAGAGTTGAATTGAAGCAAGTTGGTTTATTTGCGGATGGAGTAGCAGTTAGAAAGGTCGGAGAAAAAACCTTTGAACTAGCAAAAAAATATGTTGATCATATGGTTACTGTCTCGACTGACGAAATTTGTGCAGCAATAAAAGATGTTTTTGAAGACACCAGATCAATACTTGAACCAGCTGGCGCTCTTGCCATTGCAGGGATGAAATCTGACATAGCAATGAAAAAAAGAACAGGCGAAAAACTTATAGCTGTAGCTTGCGGGGCAAATATGAACTTTGAGCGATTAAGGTTTGTCGCTGAAAGAGCAGAACTTGGTGAAGAAAAAGAAGCAATTTTTGCAATTGAAATACCAGAAAGCCCAGGAAGTCTCAAAAAACTTTGCGAAAAACTTGGAGATCGAAGCCTTACAGAATTCAGCTATCGCATGGCAGATGGAACAAAAGCACAAATATTTATAGGTATAGAAGTCGATGGACCTGATGATCAAAATAATCTGATAGAAGAATTAGAAAAGGGTAGTTTTCCTTGTTCAGATCTAACAAAGGACGAATTATCTAAATTACACCTCCGGCATATGGTGGGAGGAAGACTCCCATCGTCAGCCAGGAATTTGTGTAAAAAAGGTTATAGAGAACTTTTTTACAGATTTGAATTCCCCGAAAGACCAGGTGCGTTAATGGAATTCGTCAAAAGCCTTCACCTTGGCTGGAGTATCAGCATCTTTCATTACAGAAATCATGGAGCAGATGTTGGGCGAATAGTAGTTGGCGTATTAGTTAAAGAAGACGCAATTGATGAATGGCTCGAATTTATTAATTCGGTGGGATACCCAAATCACGAAGAAACCAACAATCCTGCTTATCAGCTCTTCTTAGGTGCATAGAGGTTGTTATCAAGGTAAATTAAATCAGATTTAGCTGGCCTATACATGGCTAACGAATCCTCTAAACCAATCGAGGAGGGCTCAAGAGTGCCTCTCCCAGCCCGAATAGAGGCAATTCTCTACCTCAAAGGAAGGCCAGTGAGCCTCAAAGAGATTGCAGAATTGTCAAATGAATCAGAAAAGTTGGTAGAACAAGCTCTTTTAACCCTTATGGCTGGTTATGCCCAAAGAGACACTGCTTTAGAGATAGAGGAAATCAAAGGGCGTTACAGCCTCCAATTAAGACCAGGACTTGGCGAACTAGTGCAAAATCTTCTACCGGTTGACCTCTCTACAGCAACACTTAGAACACTTGCCACTATTGCATTAAAGAAAAGGATCCTTCAGTCGGATCTCGTTGATTTAAGAGGTTCAGGGGCATACGACCATATAAAAGAGTTAATTGATCAAAACTTTATTGAACGAAAACGTCAAAGCGAAGGCCGCTCCTATTGGATAACCCTTTCAGAAAAATTTCATAGAACTTTTTCTGTAATTCCCGATATTGGTGAAGCAGAATCCACTAAAGCTGCATAGAGTTCTAACAATCCAAAGAAAAAAAATGGAAATCATTGCAACATTCCTTCAGGTGCTGGCTCAGACATTAGAGATTTACTCCTTAGTCCTCATTGTCAGGGTATTACTTAGTTGGTTCCCAAATCTAGATTGGAGTAATCCCATCATGGGAACAATAAGCTCTATTACTGATCCTTACTTAAATGCATTTCGTGGAATAATACCTCCTATTGGAGGCCTTGACCTATCAGCAATCCTAGCCTTTATTGTTTTAAATCTACTTCAACAACTACTTAATACCGCTAGTATTACGTTTCTAGCTGGCACAGTTGGTTACTACAGCTAACTAAATTTGAATAACGCAGAAGAAAAAAGCTAATAATAATTATCTATAGGGAAATATAATAAGTGTTATTTACTAGCAAGATACATCTCCCTCTCATCTTGTATCACCATCGCCTCCCAAGCGACCCCTGTCAGCCCTGCTAGCTAGTTTTTTGAGATTAGAGGATGCAACTTCCTCCAAGTCAAAGCCTAGTTCAGAACTTAATTGAGCCACGTACCAAAGAACATCACCAAGCTCGAGCATTATTGATTTTCGAACCACTTCATCAAAGACCCCTTCATGATCGCGTAAAACCTTTTTGACTTTGTCAGCAACCTCTCCTGCCTCTCCAGTTAATCCAAGGGTGGGGTAAATAAGGTTATCGCCAACATTTGGATAGAGAGCTGTGGTTCTGGCTTGTTCCTGGTAATAATTTAAATGCATGGTTTTTCTGAAAAAACAGTTATAAAGAAAAATGGAGAAGCTTGAGTGGTAATTTCCGAGATGTCACAAGTACCTGCAATGGCCAAGTTTGATCTGGCTCGAAGAACAAAGATAGTTGCGACTATCGGTCCTGCTACGGAAACCCTTGATTCTATAAAAGACTTAATTCAAGCTGGTGCGACCACATTCAGACTGAATTTTTCTCATGGTGACCACAGTGAGCATAAAAAGCGAATAGAGACAATACGCAAAGCCTCAAAAGAACTGAAAGTACATGTAGGAATACTGCAGGACCTTCAAGGACCAAAAATCAGGTTGGGAAGATTTGAAAAAGGTCCTATTACCGTTTCAAAAGGAGATAAATTTTCTCTAACTTCAAAGAAAGTTCCATGTAACAGAGAAATTGCCACAGTTACATATGACAAGCTCGCTGATGAAGTAAATCAGGGAAGCAGAATTTTACTTGACGATGGAAGAGTGGAAATGATTGTAAAAGGTGTTGATATCAATGAACAAACCCTTCAATGTGAAGTAACAGTTGGAGGTGTGCTATCTAACAACAAAGGTGTAAATTTTCCAGATGTTCAACTATCTGTAAGAGCCTTAACAGCTAAAGACAAAGAAGACCTTGCGTTTGGATTGAAGCAAGATGTGGATTGGGTGGCTCTTAGTTTTGTCCGCAATCCTTCTGACATCGAAGAAATTCGGAACTTAATAAAATTGCATGGATATACAACACCTGTAGTAGCGAAAATAGAAAAGTTTGAGGCTATTGATCAAATAGATGCAATCCTTCCTCTATGTGATGGAGTAATGGTTGCGCGTGGTGATCTAGGAGTAGAAATGCCAGCAGAAGAAGTACCTCTTATACAAAAAGATCTAATCAGGAAATCGAACAGTCTGGGTATTCCTATTATCACAGCCACTCAGATGTTGGATTCGATGGCCTCATGCCCAAGGCCAACAAGAGCTGAGGTAAGTGATGTCGCAAATGCAATACTTGATGGAACTGATGCAGTGATGCTTTCAAACGAGACAGCCGTTGGAGAATACCCTGTAGAAGCTGTATCAACTATGGCAACAATCGCAAGAAGAATCGAAAGAGATTATCCACAAAAAGCTATTGAGAGTCATCTCTCAAGCACAATTCCTAATGCTATTAGTGCAGCAGTAAGCAGCATTGCAAGGCAATTAAATGCAGCCGCCATATTGCCATTAACAAAAAGTGGGGCTACAGCTCACAATGTAAGTAAATTCCGACCTCCAACACCAATCCTTGCAATTACAAATGAGATTGAAGTTGCAAGAAGACTTCAATTAGTATGGGGTGTAACCCCGCTATTAATAGCTAATCAAGAAAGTACTAGTAATACATTCAACATTGCAATGGGTACTGCACAAAAAATGGGGATTCTCAAAGTTGGAGATTTAGCTGTTCAAACTGCTGGAACACTTTCAGGAGTAAGTGGTTCAACAGACCTTTTAAAGGTCGAAATAGTAAAGGACATCAAAAGTGATACACAAGGTAATGCGAATAGTTCAACTGGAATTGAAGAGTTAGCCGTAGTGAAAGATAAAAATAAACACAAAAAAACAACCTAATCAAAAATGGCAAAGAAATTACCAATATCGGAAACCCTCGTAATGGCTATCAGTACCTTGCGCGCAAATAGGTTGCGAAGTCTTTTGACAATGCTGGGAATAGTAATAGGAAATGCATCCGTCATAACCCTTGTAGGTGTGGGTAGAGGAGCCCAAAACCTTGCCGAAGGTCAGCTTAGCAATCTTGGAGCAAACGTTCTATTTGTAGTGCCTGGTAATAACGACACCAGAAGACGAGGAGTTGCCTTCCCCAGAAATTTAGTCCTAGAAGATGCAATTGCTATTTCTGAACAAGTGCCAAGTGTAAAAAGAGTAGCTCCACAAATATCAACTAGTGAAGTGATTCAGGCTGGAGCAAAAAGTACTAGCAGTTCAATTTCAGGTATTACATCAAATTTTCTCCCGGTACGTAGTTTTGAAATAGCAAGAGGTAGATTTATAAGCCCAGAAGATCTTCGCTCAGCTAGAAGTGTAGTAGTGATTGGTCCAGACCTAAAAGATAAATTATTCAACAATAGAAATGCAATTGGAGAAATAATAAGAATAAAAGACCAAGCCTTTCAAGTTATTGGAATCATGGCTCCAAAGGGAGCAGTTTTTGGAAACAACCAAGACGAAAATGCATACATACCTTTAACAACTATGGTGAGCCGTATTAAAGGTAGAGATCCTACATATGGAGTAAGCCTTAGTTTTATTAGTGTTGAAGCTCAAGATGAAAACAGTACTGGGAAAGCAAAATTTCAGATAACAAATCTTCTAAGACAACGTCATAAGATACTTAGAGATGATGATTTTGCAGTACGTTCGCAAAAAGATGCCCTCACAATAGTTAGTACTATAACTGGAGGTTTAACTTTAATGTTAGGTGCAATTGGTGGTGTATCACTTTTAGTAGGTGGAATTGGAATAATGAATATTATGTTGGTTTCTGTAAGTGAAAGAACAGAGGAAATAGGGCTGAGAAAAGCCTTAGGCGCTAGAAGTACGGATGTTTTGATTCAATTTCTTGTCGAATCATTGATATTGGCAAGCTTAGGTGGTGCAATTGGCACAACAGTAGGGATAGGAACAATTAGCCTTGTCGCTGCGCTGACACCACTACCTGCCACAATTAGCGCTGTAACCGTTCTAACTACTGTCACACTTTCTGGTGCTATTGGTCTATTTTTTGGAGTTGTCCCTGCTAGAAGGGCCGCAAGACTTGACCCGATAGTCGCTTTAAGAAGCCTATAAAATGTATTAGGCTCATCTCTAAAAGGGCTTTAGGCAACGTTTTGAAATTAAAGCTATTAAAGTTCTACAGGTTTCAGATATCAAATGAATAACCGCTGGCGTTTTATTGCACTCTGGCTTTTGCCAATAATCGTAGCCTTGCTTCTAGCTTGGCAAATCCTAGGAGGGAGCAAGCCAACCTCCTTAAACACAGAAAGTACCTCGTTTGCTCCTAAAAATACTGCTGTAGCAAGAATGAGCTATGGAAGATTTCTCGACTACGTAGAGGCAGGAAGAGTAACCGCTGTAGACATTTATGACGGAGGTAGAAATGCTGTTGTTGAGGCAATAGACCCAGAACTAGACAATAGAGTTCAAAGAATAAGAGTTGATCTTCCCGGACTTGCACCTGAACTTATTAATACCCTCAAGGAAGAAGGCATAAGTTTCGACATTCATCCCCCAAGAAAAACGACACCAGCGCTAGGTGTCTTTGGGAACCTTCTATTCCCTCTTCTCTTAATCGGAGGTTTGATACTCCTTGCGCGAAGAGGAAACTCAATGCCTGGAGGACCGGGTCAAGCAATGCAATTTGGCAAAACAAAAGCGAGATTTGCAATGGAAGCTGAAACAGGCGTGAAATTTGATGATGTTGCAGGTATATCAGAGGCAAAACAAGACCTACAAGAAGTAGTGACTTTTTTAAAGCAACCAGAAAGGTTTACTTCTGTAGGAGCTCAGATCCCTAAAGGAGTTCTTCTTGTTGGACCTCCTGGAACAGGGAAAACACTCCTTGCAAAAGCTATAGCAGGTGAAGCCGGTGTTCCATTCTTTTCACTTTCTGGTTCAGAATTTGTAGAGATGTTCGTAGGGGTTGGTGCAAGTCGAGTTCGAGATCTATTTAAAAGAGCTAAAGAAAATAATCCATGCATTATTTTTATTGATGAAATCGATGCAGTTGGCCGTCAAAGAGGAGCAGGAATAGGAGGAGGAAATGACGAAAGAGAGCAAACATTAAACCAACTATTGACAGAAATGGATGGCTTTGAAGGAAATAGTGGAATTATAATAATTGCAGCTACAAATAGACCTGATGTACTAGATTCTGCCTTAATGAGGCCTGGCAGGTTTGACAGGCAGGTGACTGTAGATGCACCAGATATTAAAGGTAGACTTTCAATTCTTAAAGTACATTCTAGAAATAAGAAGCTTGAACAATCACTATCATTAGAAAATATTGCAAGAAGAACACCAGGTTTTACTGGTGCTGATCTAGCCAATCTTTTAAATGAAGCTGCAATTCTTACTGCAAGAAGAAAAAAAGATTCAATTACAATAGGAGAAATTGATGATGCTGTAGATAGGATAATTGCAGGTATGGAAGGACAACCACTTACTGATGGAAGAAGTAAAAGATTAATTGCATATCACGAAGTAGGACATGCACTAATTGGAACTCTTATAAAAGACCATGATCCCGTTCAGAAGGTAACACTAATCCCAAGAGGACAAGCAAAGGGGTTAACTTGGTTCTCCCCAGATGACGAACAATCACTTGTAAGTAGGGCCCAATTAAAAGCAAGAATCATGGGTGCGCTGGGTGGAAGAGCTGCAGAAGATGTTGTATTCGGGCATACCGAAATAACTACAGGTGCGGGTGGAGACATTCAGCAAGTTGCTTCACTAGCTCGACAAATGGTTACAAGGTTTGGGATGAGTGAATTAGGACCAGTTTCTTTAGAAAATGGCAGCCAAGAAGTCTTTTTAGGTAGAGATTTAATGACAAGAAGTGATGTATCAGATGCAATCACAAGACAAATTGATGAACAGGTTAGAGCAATGGTAAAAAGTTGTTATAAAGAAACTGTGTCAATAGTTCAAAAACATAGAGAAGCTATGGATAAATTAGTTGAAATACTAATAGAAAAAGAAACAATGGATGGGGAAGAATTTTGTAAAATAGTTGCTGAGTTTACTACTATCCCAGACAAGGAAAGAACAATACCTTTGCTATAAACTATTTATTAATTAACAGAATGTACAGGTCTTTTATCAAGTACAGCATCAACAATTCCATATTCCATAGCCTCCTTTGGTGACATGAAGAAATCTCTATCTGTATCATTCTCAATTTGAGATAAAGGTTGACCAGTTCGAATTGAAAGCTCTTTATTGAGCCTACCTTTTAAATACAAAATCTCATCAGCCTGAATTCTAATATCACTAGCTTGGCCACGAGCTCCTCCTAACGGTTGATGAATCATTATTCTGGAGTGCTGGAGACTACTTCTTTTGCCTTTAGCACCTGCACACAAGAGGAAAGCACCCATACTTGCAGCTAAACCAACACAAACCGTATGAACATCAGGCTTAACGTGCTGCATGGTGTCAAATATGCCAAGTCCGTCATAAACCGAACCGCCAGGTGAATTGATATAGAGATAAATGTCTTTTTCAGGATCTTCAGCTTCTAAAAAAAGAAGCTGAGCAACAATTCTGTTGGCTGAATCACTAGTTACAGGTTCTCCTAAGAAAATTATTCTCTCTCTGAGCAACCTAGAATAGATATCAAAAGCCCTTTCCCCACGACCTGACTCTTCAATAACAATGGGGATCATGCTGATTTGCTCCTTTTCCTCTATCTTAGTAGGAACTTCTAAAAAGTTACAGTCACCTAGTCCTAAAAGGGGAATACGCAATGAGTGAAAGACGAACCATTGCTGACAGCAAAAGAGAGTTTCACAAATCATTCCCATACGTAATTCCTCCCTTATATAGAAGGATTGCGGATGAATTACTAGTTGAATTACACTTACTAGGACATCAAAAAAGTTTTAAACATAATATTTTATTTTCTCTTGGCCTCAAGCATGTTTTTAATTCATTCACCCTCGGCTACAAGCCAGAGGAACATCTAAAACCTCTATTCGATTCATTATGCAAAAGCAACGGTTTTGATCCAGCAAAGATTAATTCAGAGGCAAATAAAGCAATAGAACGAGCAAAATTGATCGAATCAGATAAGGTTGAATCTATAATTACCAATGAATTTGATATAAGCAGGTGGCAAACTGAACCTAACATAAATAATAATTACTATACAAGACTTATGGCGATAGGTCTTCTAACAATGATAAACAATTCCTCAAAAGATAAACCAGCGAGAAACCAGCAAGAGCTAGATTTCTTGGCCAGTATCAAATTATCCTCAAGCTTAGGAATGCCCGAGAAAAGAGTGGAAAAAGATATTAATCTATTCAATTCAAACATTGAAAAGCTAAAGCAAGCTGTCGAACTCATGAACGAAGCTGTTATATCTGAAAAGAGAAAGAGAGAAAAGGTCTCAAACAAAGAAGAAATACCTAAAGAAGATGAACAATCACAAAACACTTGAAAAAGAATGTTTACGCAACTATAGACATCTAGTAATAATTGATATTTAAGATTTTTATTTCTTCTTTCTTTTTTTATCTCTTCTTTCTATTAAAGAAAGATAGAGAACTGAAATAGTCACAAAGACTAAAAGAACTATTGCTAATAATTGCAAATAGTCATTTACAGATGCCAATTCTAAATAGGTCTGAAAATCAGAAATCGATAGAGCCATCACCATTACGCCCCCATACAACCATTGCAATGGAAAAAGTAAAAACAGCTGCTAGTGAAGCCCATGCAAGAGCGAATAACATAGGATTTAAGGTTATGAGAGGTAGCCTTTAGGCTCTTATCAGGTTACACGTTTCTGGGACCCTCGATCATGACGTATACAAAGTCATCATCATCACCACTACTGGAAAACATTCGAGTTACGCAGAAATACCCAGAAGCACGTGTGATCGTCTTAGATGATGATGTAAATACCTTTGAACACGTAGTAAAATGCCTAATGAAGATAATTCCAGGAATGGGAGAAGAAAAAGCCTGGGCACTTGCGAATCGTATTGACAAAGAGGGGGCTGCAGAAGTTTGGTGCGGACCCTTGGAACAAGCTGAGCTATATCATCAACAACTAGCAGCAGAAGGATTAACTATGGCCCCCATAGAAAGAACATAAAAATAGTTGGCATATAAGTATCTGGTTCGATTTTGAATAAATATCAAATGATAACAATATGGTGATTAGCTATGACTTGGTCTTTATGAGCGAGAGCAGCTCAGAGACTCTAAAAGTATGTGTTTCTGATTCAAATACATATCGAACAACCTTGCCAGGAACCAAGGCTAGGCCCTGAACATCATCACCATGGAGTTCCACGCTAAGCAATCTGGGGGTATCTCCACAGGCCTTTTCAAGTGGGCCTAAGACCCTATTCTTGAGAAGGTTGACTGAACAAAGCATGGTCGATAAAAGCTCCTATAATGTCGTAGCTAAATTCAAGATTTTTTGCCACTAAAAGGGATTAAATGTTTTGGGAAGGTTAGTAGTAACACACAGCACATATATTGACGGGCTACTGCCATGGCTGAGGAAAATATCAAATAATATTGAAGTGAAAACAATCACGCCAGGTGTAATTGAACAAGCAAAAGGAAAAAATGAGGGTCTAAAACTTAGAGTCTCAAGAGAAATAGTTGGGGGATACAAGATAATTGCTCGCAAGGGAAGGACAATACAAGAGGTATTTATAATAACTAAGTTAAGCAAAGAGAAGCTAAAGGCACTAATTATCAAAGAAAAGCCTAGAAACTAATTATATGTTAAAAGATAATTATAGAACAAATTAAAAAAAACTAATTCCTAAAGACAAATAATTTCTGAAGTAAAAAGGAAAGCAAGGCCAAAAAGGGGAGAATGATAATTGCTGAAAGGTTCCTAGAATACCCATAATCGTTCAAAATGTAGATAAAGAACCAATTAAGTACCCATAAAAGGATAGAAATTAATGTATATCTAAAAGCAATATATAGGGTTAGGTGCTTAACCATGAATACTCTTTTACCATAAAGCAAAAAACCTAAGCTTATATTGATAACTTGAGCTGCAAAAGTAGCGAACTTGGTGGAGAAAGTAAGGAGCATAAGCTGTAATGCAGTCTGAGTAATGAGAACATTCAAGAAGCCGTAAAACAGAAAGCGGCGACGTTGACCAACTAAAAGAGTCTTGTTCACGAGATTCTTCTGGATAATAGTATTTTAGTAAATGAAAGTTGGGTGGGGAATATGTTTACAATGAATCCAGAAATTTTAATAGTTTTTGGAGATAATATTGTTATATGAGATTTATCATCTGATTGGCCATACGTGTTGATGAATAATAGGAAAGATCTCGAGAGGTGATTTGGGATGGATTAAACTTAATAATAGATTCTGACCATTCATAAGTTGAATAGTTAGAAATAGGGACATCTATAAATTCATTTGGAACTTCTAACGAATCAGAGGCAAAGGTATTAAGGCCCAATAATTTTGCTTCTAAAAGAGCAAAAGAAAAAGATTCTTTAGTAGATGTGTGTACCATTAGTGAATGAAGGGATACTGCTCTAAGCATCTGAGAACGTGATAGTTTACCGGTAAGGTTTATGGGCAGTGAATAGTGTTTGATCTTTTGAAAAAGTCTAGTCTTTAATGGACCATCGCCTATTAAAGTTAGTCTGTAGTTTGAATCATGCTTATAAAGTATTCTAAAAATATCTATTAAAAAAAATAGGTTCTTTCTTTCTTCTAACGAACCACAGAAGCATAATGAATAAGGGTTATAATGCTTATTTGAATGTCGATAACTTAGAATATCGTCGATATCTATTCCTAATTCTACGACTTTAATTTTATTGGGCAGTTGGAAAGGAAAATGGAGGTTCTCTAAGTAATCCTTATAAGGATTGGAGACAGTAATAATAGGATGAGATATCGAATTTATTTTATCAGCTTCAATAGATAGGAGCCTATTAATTGAGGCAGAAGGAAATGAGTAACTTTGTAGATTATCTGTCCACAATGCATGTATAACTGTTATAGCATCAACCTGGCTGGGATTTGAAATATATAAATCCTCGTAAATAGTTAGATCTACGGTTTGTTGCCATATGGTTCTATAGAGAAAACCTATAGCCTTTCCTTTTACAATAAAACCAATTCCAGGAAGAAAAAGGTTAAATAAGTGCAGGAGTAGGTGAGGTAAATATCTTAAAATTAAAGGGAGATTATCAAGGGTAATTAATTCAACATCAAAGCCAAGTTTTATAAGAGAATTAGATAAAATTTTAGCGTGCGTGTAAGCACCTCCACCTGTCGAAGTAAAACCACCATAAAAAATACGAATTTTAGAATTTGATTTAGACTTCATGAAAATACGAAATTCGATTCTTAGTGATTTTGCTAATCATACTTGGATTATACTTGCTTCTCATGTAATGGAAGTTAGAGGTATAGAAAGGTATCTAGAATATAGATTGAGTATATTAAGCCTCTCAAAAGGTCGTACACCTTCTAAAAGAACGTCCTGTGAGATAGGATTTTTAATGGCCTCTTCAATTTTCGTAGACATAATTTTGTGGTTACCAACTGGACATAAATAGCCATAAAGATTGTCCTTGATAACCTCTCCGGGGCCAGTAGGACAGTTTGTTGATACTGGTGTACATCCACAAAACATTGCTTCAATGAGAACATTCGGCATACCTTCTACAAGTGAAGACAATACAAAAACATCAGATTTTGAAAAATATGCAAGAGGATTATCTTTATAACCAACAAAGTCAACAAATTTATCAATAGATAGGGAAGCTGAAAGTTGTGTAAGGGAAGTGCGTAAAGAGCCATCACCTAATATTATAAGTCGACTATTTATTCGAGGGTATAGAAGAGAAAAGGCCCTTAATAGTACATCAAAACCTTTCCATGGTTCTAGCATTCCAGCTGCAACTATAACAGGGTATCTCTTATTTAATAGCCATTTGTGATCTACTGGTTCCTTCTTTAGAAGAGAAGAATATTTGTCTATAACAATATTATAAACGCATTTGTGTTTTGATTCAGGGAAAATATTTCTGTACTGTAAAACCATTTCCTTAGACACACATGTCATCAGATCCAACCTATAGTTAAAAATATTGGCTAGTTTCTTTAATAACCAACGTTTTGAAAAAGTAACGTCAGAGTATGTGTCGTAAGGAGTAACTCTGCTTGATGCACAGACTTTTGCTTTACTATTAGAAAACAAACAGATAATCGAAACTAAAGTATTTAGATGGTCTTCAGCACTAAAAATAATCTGTGGTTTGTATTCAGAAAATAACTTTAAAAGAGGAATAAACATATAAAGGACTCGAGACTTATCTAATACAAGAACATTTACATTAGGCAAGAATGGGAGTTTAAGTGAGGATAAATTATTACCAATAACTAAAGTCACATGATGCTTTTCTTCAGCAAGTGATCTTGCTAGTCGAATTTGTGCCAAAGGCACACCAGATAGGCCATATGTAGGAGTAACAACAAAAATACGCTGGGGAGTAAATAGTTTCATATTGATCAGATATTAGTTAATGACTATATAATTTAGTATACTACTAAATTAATGTGATTGACCTTAGATATTCTGGCAGTGGAAATTGTTGTTTTAAAACATAGTAATCAGTAACAAGATGTTCAATATGTCTTGATTTCGATACATATTAGGCAATCTAGAAATTTTTAGTTATTAATAGGTTGTTGCTTTCTAAGATGAATAATTTTTCTTGGGATAATGCTGAGAAAGCTTCACAAGAATTGGGTGTCAGCTCAAAAACCCTCAGCCAGCTTAGGGAAAGGGGTTATTTAAAACAAGGCACTCACTGGAGGAGAATTACAAATGCTCCAAAAGGAATCACTTGTAAACTATCGATAGTAGATAATGATGAAATTCATTATCGCTTAAAGTGGTGTGCAGAGGAAATGAACATCTGGAAATCCAGAAACGCAAAGATACCGAACCTAGTGGCATAAATCCCTTATCACCTCTCTAATATCGAAAGCGCTTAACAACTAATGATTTTCCTGCCTCTTCACTCTGTTTATAAAGTAACCATTGCCTTGTTTCTAGATCGTGGTCACATCCATAATGAGCATCAAGTTGATCTGACTTAATAGAGAAATGACACTCTTGATCTGCCTCAAAAGCGGAATCAAAGGTGCTGAACTTTTGATAGCCAAAAAATATTAAAAGGATTGAAAGGGAAGCAGCAATAAAAGCCATTTGATGGTTTGAATATAAGATTGATAATACAACAACATAGAGCTGTGTATGATTGTGAAATATCAAATTAAAACTAAGTATAAGAAAGTATTAACTTCTAGAAAAATTCATCTAATTCTTTAACCTTTCCAGACTGTACTTGAGAGAGTAGCTGAGTAAGTAAAAACCAGGATATAAAGCCAGTAGGAGCGACGAATATGAGAGATGTTCTAAATGAATTAAGTACTGAGAATCCATAAATAGAAAGTATTAGAGTAGAAATTAGAGTAACTGAAATAGACGCAATAAACCAACAAAGTAAAATAATAGGGCTAGATATTGGTAGAATTGGTGTTTTAGTAGCTTTCCAGTTGTTGAATTTAGTTGAAATTCGTACAGACACGAAGATAGTTGTTAACGTTAGAGAAAAAAGAAGGTAGAGAATTGTAGTGTACGGGTGATCAAGAAAATAGTTCAAAAGAGTAAAACTAAACCATAACAAAGCTATTATATATGAATAGTTGAATTGAATACGAGATATTTATAGACAAAAATAAACCATGTCTAAATAAATATTGTAACTCTATGGGCAAGGTAGCAAGATATAGCTATCCTTAAGATTATTGGAGTAAATCATGAGTATCATTGAATTAATTACAAGAAACTTCCATGGGCTTAACCCAGCAGAATTTTCATTACTTATAATAGGTGCGCTCTTCACTGGAGGAGTTGGATTGATGAGTTTTACATTTTTTGTAGACGATTATTGGAGCGATGAAGAGTACAGAAAAAGCCTGCAAAAGGGCAATCGTAAGAAAGCTCTATAAGTAAGCGGACATATACAGTAGCTAAAAAATCAATCTCCACTATTGATTTCTGAAAGCAAATATCTGATTTCATTATCATTAATTTTATATAACTGTTTAATACGCATTTTCATGTTTGAACTAGGTGAAATTACCTGATTTTTACTATTAAGATATCTCTTATAGGCAATAGCAACAAAAATATCAATTAGCTCTTCATCTAACCCTGAACTCGTTTCAAGTTGGGTCCGTATTGCTCCAGAGGATAAACCGCGGCTGAAGAGAACAGAAGTATTTTTGATAATTTGATCATTCTCATAATCAAATTTCAATTGAAGTAGGGAAGCTTCTAATAAATGTCTCGCAAAAGAAGAGTCTGACCTGCAAATGGACTTTGTAGGTTCGGATTGGTCTAGAAACACTAGTACGGATTTACTGAAAGCCCATTTGCGCAGAAGGTTCAGAAGCTTTATAGAACTATCTGAAAGACGAATATTAACTTGTGAGTTTGGAGATGACATAAAATTGGCAATACATCCAGGACTAGATCTAACTATTGTAGCATTCTAAACTTTTTCTACCTCTTGCTACACATATTTTTAAATGCTACAATATAGATAGTTGGAACCAAATTATGGATAGAATGCAGGCAATAGAAAAGGCTCTTATGTTAGTAACAGTAGGGTGTACAACTGAATTAAAGTTAAAATTTGGCAAGAAATCAGCTAGAAAGTATGGATATATATATTGTTACGAAACAAATAAATATGGCTTGATAGGTTTAGGATTTGCTACTTGTTTAACCGAAATGATAGAATTAAAAAAATATAAGGATATTCTGGGATATAAAAAAGGCCTACAAGGAGAACTAATAATGCTTGAATTGACATTAGGAGAAATGGGGTTTACAAAAGAAGTCTTAGGCCGTATTTATAAAAAATCTAACAGGCTCATTAAAGCGCTGAGTTACTTGGGTCTACCGGTAAACATAATCATGGCGAATGGAGTCATGCCAAAGGTAAAGAAAAGATTATTTACAGGCAATAAGTGATATAAAATAGGATCAACAGAGGTTCGAATTGAATTTGATACAACATACATACCTTGCATTTGTTCTACCCTTAATAATGGAGGGTGTCTCAATGACTGATTGTTATCAACTCACCACATACTCGATAAAAAGAAGTTGTATCAATGAAATTGAAATTCAGGTAAGAAATCATATACCAAATCCACCTAAACGTCCAATTCCAATAGAAGTACTGCCATGGGAAGGTGGATATGGAGCGAGAGAATTGCCAGTCATTAAATCCTATAGAAAAAAGATCAAGAGACGGGAGAAGTATTTCAAGAGAGATAGGAGGCAAACAATGATAGAACTTGAGCTTCTAGACGATTAAGCCCATTTAACTAGAAAAAATAATAAAGTGAGTTAATATAAAAGAAATTATTTTATTAATTGGTTGTCATCAATAAAGTTGGCAGCATGAAATTGGCTATGCAAGAATCCAAAAAATCAAAGTACATCCTGAAACCAGTTGTAAAGCTGCTAAGTCTTTTTAGAAGAAGTTCGCAACCATTGACCCGCAGGGATTTCCGGGACGTCGTTGAAATCAACCGAATCCAACTCGAAGAAGTCCATCTCGAATTAGCAAAAGGAGGCTCCGCCGGAACAGATATTAATTGTTCAGACAATAAAAAAGAGGAATCAGATCTACTCACCACACTTCCAGGAGTTGGACCAAAGACAGCTAGATTATTAGTTAAGGCAGGTTATAGAAGTAAAAACGATGTTCTTAAGGCAAAAAACGAGGAGTTGTTAAAAATAAAAGGAATAGGGCAAGCAGTGATAACTCGATTACGAAAATTAGAAGCTAAATAACATTAATCATTAAAAATAATCTCGAGATTGATTATAGTGCTAAAATATAGCTAAAGATTTCATAGCTAAATGTATAATTCAATTTTTTCTGTTGCCTTTGGTGAATTAGAAATATCAGAGATTACAGTATTCATACTAGTTTCTCTAACTGTATTTATATTTGTCACTGTTGCAGTAAGTTCGTTAAGCCTATTCAAGTTTAATGATAAAGATGACTAAGGAATTCGAAGGAAAAGTGGACATAATGAATACTGGAATGCTATGTAAAGTCTGCAAAAAAGAAATAGTTGGTAATAGCGATAAACAGATAAGTAGTTTGATAATAAAGGGGCTTTGTCAAAGATGTCTTAACGATATAAACCTCAGGTTAATTAGTAATAAGCGCAAAGTTTATTTGAAAAGCAATTTATTCAGATTTATAATTTATATGTCAATTCCAACATTAGTTATTTTATTTATATCATTAATGCGTAAATAAATATTTTTAAATTTCATATTCTGATTCAAACTGGGAGACGAGGTTCTTATAGTTCAAGAGTGCCTTTTCCGAAACAGGCGTAAATCCATTAGTGTCATATTCTACAGATAAAATAACCAGTGCGTTTTTGATATTGCCAAACTCACCCCTATATTCACCCTGTATTTCCTCGTCCTCAATATCATTGATAATAGCCGATATAAACTCAACCTTTTTTATGGCGAGTTTTATTTCCTTCTCCATATCTTTTGAGAGTTTTCTTCGTTTTTTGGGCATGGTGATTGAGAAATTATAGACAGGTTTCATCTTATTATGGCCTATTAGAGAACTCAAAAAAGGTTAATTTATAAATTTTGACTATTCATATAAAAGATTTAAACCAGCACATAATTAGATCTTTAGGTTAAGTAAAGTGAATATATAGTTAGTATCAAAAAATACAAGTTTAATTAATCCAATATGACGGAAATCTATAACTTAGTAATTAAAGCGTCAAGATGGGTAATAATAGGGCATAATTTTTGTTTCCATGAATATAGAACCTACTCAGGGAAGAAAGTGTGAGATTTGTCAGAAGCAGATCTCACTAAATCTTTTCAGGCAAAATGGTAGCACATGCAGGTATTGTGAATCTGGAGGAGTTCCTCCTAGTTATGTAATAAGAAATAATGAAGCAAAAACAAATAATCAAGTTAATAAATCAGAAAAAGAATTACAAGCAAAAACAATGCCTTCTGAACAAAATAGTATAGAAGATAACATCAATATCGAAGAGGAAGCGAAAAATCTATACGACAAAATGCTGTTTGAATTAACTATACTTTTAGGTTCAATAATAAGATGGAATGATAATATTATAGATACAGAAAAAATTGTAGGATGTCTTGAACAAAATAGTAGATTTCAAGAGTATTTTTTGAGGATAGATGATATTAATAGAAATAAAGTTATATCTGCCCTCGTAATATTGATTAAAGATACATATGTAGACGCCACGATGATCAAAGCATCTTTTAGGACACTCCTTAGGTCTCCAAATGAAAGAAGACTTGATTTAATTACATTATTAGAGTCATACTTTAAAGACAATAGTAATCTAAATAAAATATCAGCAGAATTAAAATCTGATCTTATTAAGGATGCTGACGAATTGGATTACCCGATCCCAATAATGCCACCTGTCAGTAAGCAGGAAATAGATAAAAACAAGGAATCCATTGATTTTATTATAGAGATTTCATTCAGGGAATCAATGAGGGTACTTACAACTAATCTAAATTCTAAAGATCTTGTAATTAGCAAACAAGAATTCGAAGCAAAAATAAAAGAGGAGATAAGAAGTAATTATCGCAATTTCAATATAAATATCGAAATAACCTCATTTATAAAAGCAATAAACCAAGGAATTAATATTGCTTACAAGTACTACGGTTTGGATAATAAACAAGCTATTTACATAGATTCAAGTGGCAATGAGCTGATAGACCTCAAAGCATCCAACTGTGGATAAACCTAAAAAACAAGGTCTTTCATTAAAATGTAGGGGGCTATAAATAATAAATATGTAGATAATAAAAATTCTAAACAAAAGAATAAATAACAACACAAAGGTGATAACATATACTTTTAAGCTAATTAAGTAAATGGGATTAACAGCTAGTGAAAAAAAGGCAGTAGTTAAAAGCCAGCTCGCGACACTTCGCAAAGATCTTAGAGAAATGCATGCTGGAGTAACAGAGCATCAAACAATGCCAGATCCCGCTGATGTCAAGGTAGCTATGGTAAAGATGGAAGAATTACTAGAAATCATTGAACCAAAATCGAAATCAAAATCAAAATCAAAATCAAAATCACCCAAAAAATAACTTCCTAAAAGTATATATTCTTAAGTATAAGATATAAATCATCTATTGTTTTGACAAATTGTAAAATACCTATGACTATCATCGCAATTAAAACCGGCATTCTTGCTTGAAATAATTAATTCCTTAATTTGATCAAATCTATCTTCATCCGTTCTTAACTTTGGTAAAACTAGATATCCGTAATTACCAAGAAAACTATAGTCATTATCTTCGATATTATGTACTAGTTTACGAGCGGCAAAATGAGCTGCAAGATGATCTGTTGTTAAAACTGATGCTTTTGTGGGTACAATTGCTTTGATTTGATTAAATTCAATTGACTCTGATAATCTTGGAAAATATCGATATTGGTAATATCCTATTCTTGAATATCCTATAAATGCAATTATAGTTAAAAATATAGTTCCATAAAATATATTATTTATTGTGTTTGTCTTAAAACTATTTTTGTCAACAGATTCTATGCATGCAAGGATTATAAAGGGTAAAATAGAAATAGAGTATTGAGAATAAAGTTCTCTTTGTGTTCCATTACTTGAGATGATATTAGTAATAACAAATGGAAGAGTGCCTAGCAAAGAATAAAAAGCCACTCTTCTGATTAATACCAAGAATGGTAGTACTAAGCCTAAAATATATAGAAAAATGGTATCCGGCGGAGCTTCCTTAAATATCATCCATGGTGAGAAAGTAAGTGTAGAAATTATTTGATAAATATTGTCTCCCAAATACCCTAACCTGCCCTGAATATAATCTCCGCCTACTTTTGAGAAATGAGATGAAATTAGCCACCAACAGAGTGAGACTAAAAACGTAACTAATGATCTGCGATATTTACTTTTAGCTAACAAATAAAATGATATGCCTATACCAAATAATGCTTGTGATTTCTTAGCAGATAATGATATAAATAAATAAACAATATATCTGAAGAACCGTCTCTTAGTAGACTCCAAAACTGCTAACAACATAAAAGGAGTGGCTACAACTTCTGGATGGAAATTAGCTATATTTGCTAAAAATACTATTGGAGTAAATGCAGATGAAATTAGAATTGCATTTTTTAATTTGTTGTTAACATTAGAATGAGAAAGATAATTATCTATTATCAAAGGAATGCTTCCTAAAGCAAAAGATTGTAAAAAAAGTAGAGTATAAGTTGATCTAAAAAACTTATAAAGAAATGCTATTGGAAATAGTAATAAAGAAAAGTGATCCTGCAAAGGCGATATTCCTCGTAAGCTGCTTATTTCTGTTATATCTCCTTGAGATATCAGCCAGGTAAACTGTTCAAAAATTCCAAGGTCCCATGCTGAGCTTCCCAAGAGAAAGTGCTTCAATCCGGAAAATATAAAAAGAACAAATCCAAAAACTAACCAAAGAAACTTGTATGACTTCTTCATGGTCAGACTCTTTCCTCAATACATGGAAACATAACATATTTCATAAATATAGTTAATAATCCAGCTTATGTAATATGTTATTACCTACTAAACCTTCCACATTAATAGGATAAAAACATGAATATACAGTTTAACACCTGAATCTAATTAGTTTAAGAACATAATCAAAGCGCAGCTGGTGATAGGACAGATAAGGGTTCCAGCATAGTTGAAGCTAAGGGCTGGACAGTCGAAAGAACAGAGATAGATTAGATGAAATTTACTCTATTCTCAAAGTGAAGTCATCAGCTTATTCAACTTTTCTTGCAGCTTCAGGGTTGATTCTCTCCCTATCAGCCTTTGGTCTACCAGTAAAAGCAAGCGATGGTCCAAAAGGTATGCCCGTACTCCAAAAAGGTCGTATTAGTACTCAGGCAAGAAAAGGCCTAGGCTTCGGAAAGGATTATTGTTGGGAACTTATTTATGGTCAAAGGTGTACTGTTAAATAGGCTAATGCCTATCGAATTACCCTGCTAATATCGACCTTTCAAATAATTTATTACATTCATAGCTAAGGTTGAAGTATATTTAAATAAATAATAATGCTTTTAAAGATTCAATATATATTAGACAACTACAAGTTAAACCGCCACCCCAAAAGAAAGCTCTAGCAACAGAGTAATTAGATAAATAAGCATATATATATATAGCCCTAAATAAGGGATGAGCCAAGGATACAAAAGGTGTTAATTCATCTAATTGGTATCCCTGATTTGTTGTTATTATAGCTAGCAAAATCGCAGGAGAATGAATAGCAAATGCTTCAAAGCTATTCTTGTGAGCGGCTTCAGCTCTTTTCCCCCAACTGGTAAATTGATTCGATAATTCCCTAGGAGCATTAATATCCTTAATACTGAACCCCCTTGAATATCTAGCAAATCCTAGAGGTACTATCGTCAGTAAAAGTATAGCTGCTGAAAGTACAAGTGATATAGAGTATGGGGCAATTATTGATTGATAAGTAAGTTGAGTTGAGTTCATAAATTATGATAGGTAATCAATATTGAAATAAAAACTTATTGCATTATGAATAATGCTTATAGAAGGTTGGGATTGATATTCCTTTATTGGTTTAAGGTAATTTATTTAACTCTGAGTCGTCACCACTCTCTTCTGAAATGTCTGTAGAATTGGTCTCATTGCTATTTGATTGATTGTTATCGTCAGCAGTCCCAATGGATGAGGTGTCTTGAACTATAGGCATATTACAAACTTCAGTTTTAGGTTCTGACTCAGTTTCTTCTTGAACTTTAGGTAGAGATTGAACTTCAGTCTCCTTTGCAGGTGATGGTACGACATCCGGTGAATCATCAGATTTAGTTTTTTCCTCCAGAGAGGATGTTTTAACCTCTTCAGTCTCGGTTATTACCAAATCCCTCAGTACTAAAAATAAATCCTTTAGGCTTGTGTAAAGGTCTTTAAGGTTTGCATATATTTGAGTTAAAAGATGCTTTATCTCTTGCGCTTTTGGGCTTTTATTCGTCAGCAATACAACTGTCACAGCACCAATGACAAGAAGCAACAGAAGAAATAAAAATGCCATGAAACAGGAATTTGCTGTTATTTATGAGCTAAGTAAACCTAAGAAAAATTGATTTAGCAATTGAATATACAAATCGTGAGGGGCTTCAAGCAGCTTTTGGTGTTTTCTGACTTGCTTGACCTTCTTCTAGGGCAACACGAACAGCCTCCGCAAGAGGGGCATTCCCTTTGGCTTTTGAAGAAGCCAGTGCTTCTACCAGCTTTAGTTTCTTATCTTGGTCCATCTCAGTGCAGGGATTCTTATGCAAAGAATTAACGACATACAGGTCTAACGTACTGAGTGCATCTTGACCAGCCCAAGGTTGCAATTCATTAAGGAAAAATAAAGAAACCAGGATATTGAGGATTGAGCGAATTCTGGACTCCTCGAGAAAGCTTTTGATGACAGGGTTCTAAATGGCGCCTAAGATCACAAGAATCTCCACGTGAAAGCCAATCTGACTTTGAATTTACAAAAATGATGGCCTGATAAATCCAAAAATCCACTTTTTTCGAATTTGTCTATTTAAATAGGTAAATAAAGGGATCTCATATCCATGAAAGACAGATTTCATTCTCGATTATCTGCTTCTACTCTGCTGCTGACCTTATTACTGAGTTCTAGTTGCAGCCAAGTTGATAGCGGTAAAAATCCTAAACCCAAAATAGTCGAAACTCTTCTTAGTTCAACAAGATCTTGGGATGGAGCTTTGTATACCTACCCTGATGGTCAAGCAAAAATGACCTTGTTAAGAATAAGAGTCCCTAAAGGCTTTAGAACTCCAGTCCATACCCATCCTCAACCCGGTTTAGCCTATGTAGTCAAAGGCACGCTCGAATGCGTAGTCACAGCAAATAAAACATTAATAGCTAAAGCAGGTCAGAGTTTTCCAACGACCTACGGAAATGTCCCGCATTACTGTGAAAACATTGGCAAAGAGGATGGGTTGATATATGTCGTATATGCCGGAGCAGAAGACCTTCCAGTTACAGTGCCTGCCAATTAAGGGCTATAGATAGCATCAACTAGCAAGCTTTTGAATATTGCTAGCTTTGTCAAATTCCACCTAGATGAGTAATCAGACAAAGTACATTTACTCAACCAGTTATTATTAGAAAATTGTTCAACTCCAGAACCTGCTAAATTAGATGAAAAAGATTTCAAACCATCTATACCCAATCCTTGCACTAACGGTTTTAATGAGTAGCTGTAAAGTACTCGATAAGTATGAAAATATTTTTCCTTCTAACGAATTAGAGACAAAAATCACACAACAAGAAACTGTCTATATATATTGTAATGAGGGAAATATACAAGACTATGTTGACAAAGGTTGGAAAATTATCGAAACAGAGACAGAAGAAGTTCCTTGTAGTTGGAAGACAGAGAAATCTCGTCCTGGCTGCAATCTACGAGATAAGGGTTGCAAAATAAGTGTTCCTGATAAGCTTGGAGAACAAATAAAATACTTACTAGAAAAAGAAACTGTAATAACCTCTGAGGAGTGAAATTATCTATTTTATTTTACAAGTAAATTCAAGTAGTAATTACTCTACTAATCAAATGACTATAATTTTTTCATCAAATCTTAGAAAGTTTTAAACTGTCTACAAGATAATTTCTTTACAACACAATCTAAGTGACAGACATAAAAACCAACAGACCAAAACCACTCAACGTTTTAGGGGAGCCCTTGAATTTATGTAGCTGCAACCCAAAAACAGGATGGTATCGAGATGGTTTTTGTTCAACTGATAATTCAGACCTAGGCAAGCACACTGTCTGCTGCGTTGTTACAGAAGCTTTTTTGAGGTACAGCAAAGCTCAAGGGAATGATCTTTCTACTCCCATTCCCGAGTTTGGTTTTGTGGGACTCCAGCCTGGAGACCATTGGTGTCTATGTGCTCCTCGATGGAAGCAAGCCTATGAAGATGGAATGGCTCCTCTTGTATGTTTAGACGCAACTGAAATAAGCACTCTCCAGATAATAGGAATTGAAGTTTTATTAGAGCACGCATTTAAGCAGGAAAAATGAAATTATTTGTTCTTATCCCTCTTCTATTATCGATATTAAACCATTTGATTTTAGATTCAACTATGAACGAAATTGAACTTCTAAAATGTCCAAATTTTTCTAATTGCAATCAAGCTGAGATAATGAGTCCTGATTCAGGTTTAACTTATCAAAGCCTGGCAAAATATGCTAAGGAATTACCAAGGTCAAAGATACTAAAAGATTCTGAAAACCACCTTCATATCCTTGTAAGAAGTCGTCTGTTCCGTTTCCCAGATGATTTAAAAATAACAAATATAAAAGATAAGAGTGTCGTCCAGATACTTTCTCAATCCAGAATAGGGCTATCAGATTTTGGTGTCAATCAAAAAAGGGTAGAGCTATTGACTCGCTTAATTAATGAGGATCCAACAACAAAAATCAAGAGCTAAATCTTCTATGCCACTCATTAAATCAAAATCTCTCAAGAATTTCTATACTCATTACCTTGCAATCTTCTTGTCAACCTGGATCATTGATATTAGATAAGCCTACAAGCATGACTGACGCAAGCTGGATCGAAGAATACAAGCAATGGAAAATACTTAAACCCTCTCAAATTCAACTTCTTGATGAAGGAGCTCAAAGCCTTTCTCAAACTTGGCTTCTCAATCAAATGTGGTGTGACTGGAAAGAGATGAAAAAATTAAAAGAGACTGAACTCCCCTCTCTTGCGCCCGCACTGAACGACTTCAACAAAGACCCATGGGATGAATAATTCTTTTAGCTTGCACTCCTTGACCGAAGAATTCCTTTTACAAGGTCAGCATTGATTGTCTTAACTACTCCCGTATCTACATCCGCCACTTGAAACAGACTGTTAACAGACGGGTCGCGAGCTCCGCCGATGACATGGATTACATGCCCTAGCCACCAATTAATGTTTCCTTTGTCAGCGAGTGATGCGCCCTCTTCCACGACAACGATGTCCCCAGGTTGAGCAAGAAGGAAATCAGGAGAAGAGACAGAAGAGACAACAGACATTCCTCATTCGTAAGTACACCTGTACTAGCAGAGCTGATTGGACTCGTCAAGTGCTAATTAGAAACATTCTTAAGCCAGGCGTATTTTGAAAAAATAAATCAATGGACATTTGCCTTAAAAAGAAAACTGCGCAATAGGGCTTACTCGAAACCCCTAGCAGTAAATCTAAAAACCAGAGTTTTAAAAATATGAGTAATCACTCGGATGCACAAACAAGTTGATTGCGCTTTCCTCTATATGTCAACACATAGGATCCTACTAATGCTAAAAGCCCTATTCGAAGGGATGCTCGAAGTCTCTAATGCCTATTACGGAGATGCAATAGGCCTTGCGCCAATAGCTCTTGCAACTCCAAAGAAAACAAAAGAAGATTTCTGGAGCAAAGAATGCAGCCAGCATCCGACTCGTGTAGCCTGCCTGAATTACGAGCTATAAGAGAGTCAAGGAATCTAAATTAACTTCATTTAAATCAATTTCTAACCAAAGAAAGAAGACCCTGAAAGGAATTAGTGTATAAACCCACATGAACCACTAAGGAAATGTAGAAAATAATAATCAACGTATTGTATTAGGAAATATTATGGATAGATTTTACTTGCTTGATAAAATGATTCTTGAGCTCTGGGACCAATGGAAATCTCACAAAAAGAAGACCTGAAACTGCGCCTAGGTAATTTGTTCTTGGCAATTTGGCTCTCAACAGTACCTACCGTAATAACCTATGGGGTATTTGGTCTACATGGATTAAATGTATGCAGAGGGTTAAATAGCAAAATTGAGATGATAAACAAAAATGAAGTTAAGGAGATCTGTGAAAAATCTGCATGGGAAACAACCTCTAGCTACATATTTCTAATAGGTTTCTTCATAACTCTTCCAACATGGTATTGGTTTTATATCTGCATGAAACAAAAAAAGAAGAGCTAAATTATTGGATATAATAAATATTTTTAAAAGCCTTGAAAAACATCAAGAGTTAAAGCTACTTCTAGTAAGTTAAGTCTAAATAATTGCAGAATCATCTCTTTGCCCATAATTCAGTCATCGAACTGAGGCTTAGGTTTTTTCTTTGTTTTACCTGCAAGCAATTGATACAGGGCCTCAAGAGAGGCATGTACCTCCTTTAATTCAGTTACTTCTGGGAGTAACCCATCCTCTTTTAGGATCTGGTCAAGATCTCTTAGTTCTCGTCGGATATACCGCAGATGAGAACAGACCTCTTCTCTCTTACTAGTAGACATTAATCAATCTGTATCTATTGATTCGACATTAGTAAATCATGGGGAAGGAGCCCATAGTCGGCAAATACGAAAAACATAAGCAAACCAGCAAGAGAAAATGACATAAAATCAGATGCAGCTATAGGTATAAGACGTCACTGACAAGCTTGTTAAGCCTATACAGAATCATTTCACCTTAAAACGCACTGATCAATGTCTTATGAACCCGGGAGCCCACAATGCCGACTGCTTATAGAAGCAAAAGAGAATCTCCTTTCCGCAATGAAAGCAATAGCAAGCCTGAAAAACATGGATTCCATCCAAAATGATTTGTTGAAAATCTACAATCAGCTAGAAGACATGCATGAATTGAGAAGAGGAGAAGAAAGCGGCCTGATAGCAAAACAAGAGTAAGGAAGTAAGAAAATTGGTGCAAAACAAAGGTTAAAAGATCGAATTACTAGTTTTCAGAAGACTAGATAGTGATTGGATTTTCCTTTGTTTTATTAACTATTAACTTAGTCTGATTGTATAAATAAAACAGGATGGCTATGATTAAAAATAGACTTGATAAGTGCAGGCGAAATGTGTAGGAGCTATGAACTTACTACGTCATTAAACAAGCTTCCTATATGTATACAGGAAACACTTCCAACAGGGCTAAGAAACAGCTACGCAAGTCAACCAATAATATGTCCCTCTGATCCTGTCCTCGTTCACAAACAAGAGCATGGCGTTAAAAGCACAACAGTAATGGTTTGGGGTTTTCTTCCTGATTGGAGAAAAAACCCGATTGACTGTCCAAGACCAATTAATGCAAGAGCAGAAACCGTAGCCACGAAGATTAGTTTTCAAGCTTCCTGGAGGAACAGAAGGTGTCTAATTCCAGCAAATGGATTCTTTGAAAAAGGAAGAAGTATCAGAAAATTAAATTCAGAACCCTTTTGGCTTGGTGGCATATGGAATAGATGGCTAGGAGCAGATGGAAGTGAAATTGAAAGCTGCTGCATTCTTACAACGAAAGCAAATGATCTCATTAAATCTCTACATCATCGGATGCCCGTGATAATTCCAAAAGGCCTGGAAGATTTATGGGTTGGACAAGCTGACAAATATGACTTGTGCGCTTTAGAGGACTTACTACATGGATGGTCCCCTAATGATTGGATGATTGACCAATTAAAAAAGGAACAAGAGTATGGTCAAATAAATTTATTTTAATATTAAGAAATAAGGCTCAGAATTACATGGACCTTAGTAAAAACCACTTAAACGACCTAGAAATCTAGAAAAGCACAAAAAAATCACCAAAGAACTTAAAAAAAGGTTCTTTGGTGATGTCATAAGTAATGGAGAGGTGGTTTCTAACCAGCTCCGCCACATTTAAGAACTGCACATGCAGCACTTGCTACTGCAATAACTACACCTCCCCATTTGATTAGCTTTTGGTCAGCATTGAAAGTAGTGCCAACAAGAATTGCGGCAAGGTTGATAACGATGAGTTGATCTGAGTTCATAGCAAACATTTATCTCCCACTTACATTAGTACAACACAAAAAAATTGTCATGTTTACTGACATGGTGTTACTTGAATGAAAATGATCAAATTAAGAATCTTCGCCCTTAGGCCTTAGTAAAAGTGCTTTGCCAAAAAACACTGGTCAATTAATTAGAGCCTTGAAAAAACCTATGTTATAGAGATATTTCAAGTTGTAGAGAGGGATTTATCCAATTCGGCTCTAGGGAAGAACCGTATCTGTATAAAGCTAAGTCATTTAATTCCTAGAATTCAGAGCCCAGGGCATAGAATCTAGTAATCAACTAGAGAAATGCAATGACAGCTACTGCTTCTAGTGCTCTTAACAGGAACGAGCTTCCACCCCATCTCGATGAAAACCTATTAACCCCGCGCTTTTACACAACAGAGTTTGATAAAGCCTCCAAGACCGATCTCGAAATCGCCAGGCAAGATTTTGAAGCGATGTTCAAAGAGATGGAGGCTGACTACAACCTCAAGCACTTTGACAGAAAAGCATCCTTAGAGCGCCTAAATGAGCTGTCTAAGGAAGATAAAGCTGTTTACGAAAGCTATCTAGTCAGATCTGTTGTATCAGAATTCTCAGGGTTTCTACTCTTTAAAGAGATCTCCAATAGGTTTAAAAAATCTGGAAGAGCAGAGCTAGGTCAATTTTTCACGTTTTTAGCAAGGGATGAAGCTCGGCATGCTGGCTTCCTGGGCCGAGCACTAAAATCAGAAGGAATAAATGTAGATCTCCCCAATCTTCCTAAAAAAAGAGCCGCAACCTTTTTCCCACTAAGTTGGGTCCTTTATTCCTTATACCTATCAGAAAAAATTGGATACTGGCGTTACATCCTGATCAATAGACACCTAAAGGCTCATCCAGAAAAAGTATGTGCTCCGTTATTTGATTTCTTTGAGCCATGGTGTCAAGACGAAAATCGTCATGGAGATTGCATCAACATGATGATGAGATGTTGGCCAGGAATGACAAAAGGCTTTAGAGGAAAAATTCTTAGTAGATTTTTCCTTTGGACTGTTTTTCTAACTCACACACTTACCGTCTGTGAAAGAGGTGAATTCTATACACTTTTAGGAATTGATCCAGTACTCTTTGATGAAGAAGTAATCATACAAACGAATAACACTTCTAAAAATGCCTTCCCGTGGGTATATAAATTTGAAGATGGTAAGTTTCTAGAAATGCGCATAAAGATATTAAATGCTTTTCGTGATTGGAGAGAAAGTTCCCGACTATCAAAACCTATTGCTCTAGCTAAGTTTATTTCTTTAATTCTAAGACAATTTGCATTGCCAATGGAGAAGACAAATGCTGTTAGATACGGACAATAATAGTAAATAATCCTACATATCAAATGGGTTGCCTTTTTTAGATTTAATTGCCCCTAGATATTCTCCAAACTGCTTTTCGTAAACTTCGTCTTCATCTTGAGTCTCAGCCTCCAGAGGTCCTGTTGCACGTGCAATGCATAACAAACCATAACCTTTTTCTCTCAGTTGAATAGACAAGCCAATTCCAGCTGATTGATCCATATCCCCAGAGAGGATTCTCACAGCACAAGTAGTGCAACATCCGTTTCTACAAGAAAAAGGAAGTTTTTCTCCTTTATCCTCGAAATAGCGGAGAATATAATCCCCTTCTGGAACATCAAGGCTTATTGTCCTATTCTGTTGTCGATTATGGATAGTGACTTTATGAGAGATAGTCATATCAATAAAGATAAAACTTAAAGTTCAGAGAAGTTAAAGTTAAACTAATGGACAAAGAAGTAGCTATCATCATTTTAATAAAACATTAATATTCTAATAAGGCATTCAAGTGATGCAATGCATTTAATAATTAAACTCCAATATCGCGAAAGTTTGGTGGGGGAGGAAGTTCCATCGCATGTTCACGTAACTCGTCAACATCAAATTGAAAAATGCAACTATCTCCACCAAATCGAAGTTTCAACCAATTAATAGCAGTTACATCATCTGAAACTATGCCTTCAACTCCCGAACCAGGTAGATCAAATTTTTCTACCAACTTAGGTGATAGATACCAAAAGGGGACATCATCACCTTTTCGGTTACGACGCTCTTTAACTGTTTCGCGTAATTGACCATTTCCACTTAACTGCCCAAGGGGAGCTAAAAGGACATAGAAAGCTTGAGGCTCTGACATAAGAAAAGTTTGAACCCAGGACGTAAAAGATTAAACGGTGACGATTAAATATTAAAATAATCTATGAAGACAATACTATGAATCAGTTTGGTTAGTGGTATAAACAGCTCTGAGAGAGCGAAGACGAGAATTAAAAAGTAAGAGTAGCAGAAGTTTTTTTAATAAAATGGAAAAGATAGTTGTCACAAAGTAGTTCTAGGGGCTTCGTTTTATATAAACAAGAGGAAGTAGATTCTTAAATAAGCGTAGAACTAATCGGCTAAACACCTAAGACTAAAGTATTGCCTACAAAAGTAAGGAATAAAGTTGTTAGATAAATTTTTATACGAATGGCACCATTTAAAAAAATTTCCTAAATGGTAATAATTAAAGGCAAGTCGGATCTAAGTCAGGTAAAGGCTTGAAGAACCGTTTATGAATGATGGCAAGGCAAGTGAAATCCCTTAAGTTGGAGCTAGGAATATAAAAAGTGCCTTGCTAAAGAAAAAAGGAATTATCGCAGTTTCTACAATTGCTATCTCACTATCTGTAGTCAACTGGTCATATATAGGAAAGAACGATTGGGAACCAGCTCTTTATGCGACGAAGTCAGAAGCCGAAAAGGCAGCGAAATCCTTTAATTGCGAAGGTGCTCACAAAGTGGGAGATCAATGGATGCCTTGCTTCAAATAGTTAGTTTTAAAGAGGTTCTTGAAATTTATCCATATAAAAAAATCAGACCAGCCAAGAGGATGAAGCAGCCACGGTTGCTGCATTTTGCAACAACCGTGGCTGCTTAACCGCAATGCCGTGCGACCCCAGAAGCATCGACCTGGAATAACCAGAAGAGATCGCATAGTGAGGCTCCGTTTCCGACTAAAATGCCGGTTTACGTCACTTGTCACGACAGTAATCTCAAGTCGAAAGAGAGTCAGATCAGAGCACTAGAAAAGGTCGTCACCAACACAGCAGTCAAGTAATAATTTAAGTGAAATATCCCTAGGTGACAGGCCATATCGATCGAATTTGTTCAATTACCCTCTCAGCTTCCTTTCTACGACCAGTTGAATCAATGGAATTAAGCAATACGGTTACATGGCCAAGCTTTCTAGCAGGTTTCTCTGAGGATTTCCCATACCAATGAATATAGAAATCCTTATTTGAGCGCAAATCAGAAAGACGCTTTTCCAAGGATTCCCCACTATCCAGTGGAAGACCTAATAAATTAACCATAAGAGCACCTGGAACTAATAATTCAGGTGAGGGAACAGGTAAGCCTGCTGAAATACAAAGCTGTTGATCAAATTGACTGCTATTGCATGCTTCTATAGAGAAGTGAGCAGAGTTATGAGTACGGGGAGCGATCTCATTAACAAGTAATCCTTGTGGGCCATAGAAAAATTCAATACAAAGAACACCTACATAATTCAATTCAGTAAGTAATGAAGAAGCGATGTTATAGGCCATTAATTCAACAGAATGTTCAACATCAGCAGGAGCAATTACCCAATCGCATACTTGATTATGTTGATGAGTTTCTGCTAATGGGAGGGTTCGAATAATTCCATATTTATCTCGACTAGCTACAAGAGCTAATTCACGTTCATAAGAGACCCAACTTTCTAAAAACCACTGGTTTTGATTGACAGAGCGTAAAAGATTTTCAAGCTCCTGAGAGCCCTTAACAACTCGAGTTCCTTTTCCGTCATAACCACCTCTAATAGCTTTTGCCATAACAGGGAAGCTCCAACCCCTAGGAAGCTGTATTGGATGATCTGTAATGTCCTCAAGAGGTGTCCACTTTGGACCAGGAAAACCAAATTTATGAAGAAGTCTTCGTTGCGAAAGTTTGTCTAGTAAAGGAGTGACAGCCCTTAAAGGTGGACAAAAAACCGCACCAGAATCTTCTAGAGGTTGCAAAGCCTGCACATCTATCCATTCATTTTCAAAAGTTACTCCTTTAGATCTCTTGAGTAACTCTTTTGTTGCGTCTGCTTGTTGAGGTTTAGCTAAAATATGACCATTAGCTATTGAGGAAGCTGGATCATCAACCGAATTGCTTTGAACAATCACCTTTACGCCACGTAAAGCAGCAGCCTGGACTAGCATTTGAGCTAACTGCCCCCCTCCTACAACACCAATCACTGCACCTGAGTCGGTATCTGATAATCCTATTGAAGTACTCATGCTATTGAAAAATACATTACTTGAATGGAGATAAAACTCCTATATAAGAAAAGAGGGGACACTAAAATATTTCAGAAGCGAGTCGGCCAGCCAAAGATCTCATGATTCAAGGATCAAAACAGGACCGAAACAGAATAAATCTTTCCCTGACAAACGGTTCATACGAAATAGTGATAAAGAGTGATGGACTAAACGAAGCAGGGAAAGAACTAATAAATGCCGGTTTTAAGCCTGGAACCAAAGTGCTTTTAGTTTCAAATTCAGAAATCAATAAGCATTATGGAGATGTTTGTCTAAATAGTCTCCAATCAGAAGGATTCAAAGCAGAAAAAATAATTCTTGAAGCAGGGGAACAAAATAAAACTCCTAAACAAATCTCGCTTATACACGATGCCGCTTATAAATATCAACTCGAAAGATCCTCTCTTTTGATCGCATTAGGAGGAGGGATAGTGGGAGACATGACTGGTTTCGCTGCAGCAACCTGGTTGAGAGGAATAGCTGTTGTTCAAATCCCTACAACTCTCCTTGCTATGGTTGATGCTTCTATCGGTGGAAAAACAGGGGTTAATCATCCAGGTGGAAAAAACCTAATAGGTGCTTTTCATCAACCAAGTCTTGTCTTGATTGATCCTAAAACTTTAGAAACCCTTCCATCAAGGGAGTTACGTGCTGGCATGGCTGAGGTTATAAAATATGGCATAATTAAAGATCCAATATTATTCAAAAAACTTGAGGAAATACCTAACTTAAACAACCCTTCGAGTATCGATAAACAAGATATTAAAGACATTTTAGAGAGATCAGCGAAGGCAAAAGTAGAAGTGGTTGAATCAGATGTAAAGGAGGCTGGAGTACGGGCAATTCTTAATTACGGACATACATTTGGTCATGCTATAGAAACCCTATGTGGATATGGTACATGGCTTCATGGCGAAGCTGTTGCAATAGGGATGGTTATTGCAGGTGAATTAGCTGTGATTAAAAAAAGCTGGAAAAAAGAAGATGCTTCTAGACAAAAAGAATTAATCAAGAGAGCTGGACTCCCAATAGATTTGCCTGATATTGAAAGTGAAAAGATATGGGATATTTTGTTAAGTGATAAGAAGGTAAAAGATGGAAAGATTAGATTTATCTTGCCAGTAGGGATTGGAAAGGTAAGAATTAGAGATGATATAACCAAGCAAGAAGTAATGCAATGCTTGGCAGCACTAAGGTAAAGGTTCTTCCAGGAAAAGAGTTCTGAATCGTTCTGCTATTTTAGAGTTAATAGTATTTCTTTTATACTGGAATGCTATCCACTTAAATGCACCTAAAGATAAAGGATCTACTAATCTTAACAACGACTCTCTACGATTTAATGCTTTTGAAAGATCAGATTTAGATAGGCTCTGAAGTGAATATAGTCTTTCTGCAAGTCCTAAAGCTAATAAAGCTTGACCTTGATTTATACAGCCAAGT
Source organism: Prochlorococcus sp. AG-363-P08 (assembly GCA_003278195.1). Lineage (GTDB taxonomy): Bacteria > Cyanobacteriota > Cyanobacteriia > PCC-6307 > Cyanobiaceae > AG-363-P08. The sequence goes on along the minus strand of QCGE01000003.1, from coordinate 27,908 downwards.
GTTTTAAAATTATTAAATTCGGCTAAACCTAGTAAAGTTTCCAAGCAAAGATGTGAAGTAAGATCAGTTTCTCCTGGCTTTAATAAAAGCTTATTTGTTGCAAATTGCTTCCTATAAGCTAACAATGTACCTGAAGATCGATTAAGAGTGTAATAGCGAGAAGCTTCTAAGCAGTAATCAATTATAAGCAAAGTACCACTTTTAATAATAGAACTTAATGTTTTAAACCAAGGAGCTAAATCCGTATGCCATTCACTTGTCCATCCTTCAGGTGCATTGGCCGGAGGTAAATCAAAACCATACAAGGCTTGTGATCTATCAATGTCATCCTTAAGCTTCTTTGAGAGAGGAATTTTATCAAACTTTAAATCATAGCTATCATCTACTTTAAATAGAGATACTGCTTGCCTAAACAATTCATTGTTAGACCAAACAACACGTTCAACTGGTAGAGCATCTAAAACTTCATGAGCTAAAACGACTCCATGAATAGGTTCTTGAATTAACTCTTCATAAGTTTTCCATAGGATATTTGGCGAATGAATAGAAGAAAGATTCCTTTTTTGCCTACAAATCATTGACGGATTAACTTCTATTAAAATTATCTGAATTCTAGAAATAAGCGCAGGATATATTTCTCGCAGGGAAAGAACAAGACCATTAATCAAATCACCTTCGCCAGGTCCTATATCTACTAAAGTAAGTAACTCATTTTCTTGAGTGTATTGGTCTAATTGTCTAAACCAATCCGCAACCTGAATCGCCAATAGATACGAAAAGTCATCTCCCAAGGATGGAGATGTTACAAAATCTCCTTGTTTACCAATATGCAACTTTCCAGCGCCATAAGCTCCATTTTGTGGATCATTCAAAACCCAATCCATATATTCACGAAAACTTACCGTTCCGCCAACGCCGAGAAGTCTTTTAACTAACCAATCGGGACAACTCACAGAAATGGTTTTAATTAGAGAGAATGGTATTCAACAAATTAATTCCATGGCACAACAGAGAGGAAAAAGAACATTTTCAGTTCTCTTAATACTGGTCCTGACATTGATGTTCTGCAGGCCTGCAATCGCCTATGACAATCCGGATCTCCTTCCAGACCATCCTACTGCGGTCATAGATCTAGCGAAAGTTCTAACTGATCAACAGCGAGCAAAGCTAGAAGAATCACTTTACGATTATGAAGAAGAATCTGGTTGGAAATTAAGAGTATTAACTCAGTATGAAAAAACACCTGGTATTGCTGTAAGAAAGTATTGGAACTTAGATGAACGTAGTGTCCTTTTAATAGCAGACCCCAGAGGCGGTAATCTTTTGAATTTTAATGTTGGAGATGCACTTTTTGCTTTATTACCAAGATTGTTTTGGGTTGAATTGCAAACACGATTTGGTAACCAGTATTATGTTCGTGACAATGGGGAAGATAGGGCTGTAATCAACGCGATCGATTCGATTGAGACATGCCTAGACCGAGGAGGGTGCAAAGTAGTTCCTGGACTACCTAGAGAACAATGGATCTGGACATTAATGACATCTATTCTTGGTGGTCTGATCGCTGGAATTGCAGCATTCCCAAGAAAAAGAGATGTAATTATTGCCTGGCCTTGGCTTTTGTTACTATCACCATTATGGGTAATGTTGTTTGGAATATTTGGAATTGCCCCAATCATCACTCGCACAACTGACATTTTCCCACTAATTGTCAATAGTACAGCATTTATCAGCTCAGCTTTAGCCTCTTATCTAATTGCAAAAGAAACAATTGGAAAACAAATAGGAGAAGAAATATAAAGTCAAACCTAGTAATTGAAATCTAAAATTGACTTTGCTGCTGTGATTGAACCATTGTTTAACAATGTTTTTTCTAATGGTTTATTTAATGCCTGATCTATTTGCCAGTCTCCATTCTCAAATGAATTTCTATCAATTAATCTATGAGAAGCTTGATCTTTTAATCCACTAATTAAGACATTGGTTTCTACAAATAATTCCCTGCTAACAACATGCATTCCTACATTATTACTAATTCCCTCACAAAAGCTACTATAGCCAGGCTTTCCAATATGCCTTGACACATAGGGCAAGAAATCTACTATTCGATTATCACTTGGCAATAGAATTACATTTTTTAAGTTATCTATCTGCTGATTAAACTTATTTGAGTTAAACTGTTCTGGAACTAAGAATAAATAGTCGGGCCATAAATTAAATAGTTCTGGATTAAATAGATAACCTAAGCCTCCGAAAGCGACCAAAATGGTATTAGCTTGGTTATTGGAAATTCTAATTTTAATTGCCTCTGGTATGTCTTTTGGTGTAGGCGAAGTTAACCCTATGTTCTTTTCTTTTAAATTCCATGCCATTGGGAGAGAAAAAGGGCAGCGCAATAACAAATCACCTGAAGAGTATTTCTTTTTATATTCTTCGATATGTAGAGCAAAGAGCTGACCATAAGAAGTATAAATATCGTCCCATCCAAAGTTAGCCATCCAAATTAATGGTGAATTCAACCGCTGAGCTATATCTGCTGCCGAAGGTGGAATATCACCTACTACTATTGTTGGCATTGATTGTGACCTAATCCATTCGACCTCTTGAGATATCCTGCCTGGAAGAAAGCGGTTAATTACTTCAAGGTGTTCAAGCGTAGAAGCAAGGTCAACACTTAAGGCATCTTTCTGGATTACTCCAACATCCCATTGAACATATCTGTATTCATATGGGATATCTTTTAAAACAAGTTTAATAAAAAGCTCATTAACCGCTGTACTTATAACGAATCGCCAACTAGGAGAAAGTTTATATAACTCTTCTATAACGGCTGCTTGTCTAGCAGCATGTCCATAACCATGAGTACTTATGCAGAAATAGACTAACATTTTAATCTATAAAGTTAGATCGATTTAGGAGTGTTTCTTGATAGACAATTAAGCCATCTGAATCAAACCAACGATGGGATGCTAGCTGTACACAGTTCTCTATTAATTCAACCCAGGTAAAGTGAGTTAATGTTCGACCAGATTTATCAATGAATCTCCTTGGCACTGATGCAGCATTTAAATAAATAGTACCCCACTTATCCTTATGAAATGTTTCTCTTAAGCCATGTCCACTTTTAAGGTTGTGATGCATATGTCCAAAAACAACAAGTGCTGGCAAATGATCCTTTCTTATCTGATCAATTGCCAACTCAAGGTCTTGATCGCCCCAATCCATAGATGGTTTTTTCCAGTCCCTACCACAAATGCTATTTGATTCTGCCCCAAGACCAGAAGGCCCAGAATGAGCAAGAATAATCAAGCAGTTTTCATCAGGAACACTTCTAGCTGCACAAACGATCCGTTCTGATGAATCATTAAGAGTTAAAGGCCCAAAAACTGCTTGCGCTGTTCTGGAGAGATGAAAACCACCTCCTGGACTACAAGGTCTTGCTCCTACTAGTGAGATTTTATGAATAGGCCAATGCAAGTGTTTCCATCCGCAATGAAGATCACCAAGGATCTTCAGTTGTGTTTGAAGGGTCGAACCAGTCTTATCCTGTCCACGGTCATGATTGCCAAGGATTACTGCGGTTGGAAAGGGTAAGGATTTAATAGATTTCGCAAAGCGTAAGTCTCCCTCACTCAAATCACCTACAAACAAAACTCCATCTGGCTGAAGTTTTGTCAGTAATGCATGGTCCTCTGGACCCCAGAGTCCATGGAGATCCCCAGCAATTGCAAGGCGGATAGATGACAGTTGAAATGTCGATGCTTTACCCATCCTGCCGTAAGATCATGGGACTATGACACTTACAGCAACAGAGACGAGCTTTAAAGCCCCCTCAAGCACTGCTCTAATTGTTGAAGAGATTAATTTTCTGCGTCGTGAAAAAAACGCGGTCATTCTTGCCCATTACTACCAAGAAAGTGATATTCAGGATCTAGCCGACTTTGTTGGTGATTCATTAGATCTGTCGCGAAAAGCAAAATCGACGGATGCGGAGGTGATCCTCTTTTGCGGTGTTCATTTCATGGCAGAGACCGCAAAGATACTGAACCCAAACAAAACAGTTTTAATCCCAGATTTAGAGGCTGGCTGCACACTTTCTGATGACTGTCCAGCCGATGAATTTGAACAATTTAGGTCTAAGTATTCTGATCACTTCGTAGTAAGTTATATAAATTGCTCAGCAGCCGTGAAAGCACAAAGTGACCTAATTTGCACAAGCAGTAACGCTGTAGATCTTATAAATAAGCTTCCAAAAGATAGGCAAATATTATTTGCTCCTGACAAAAATCTAGGAAGATGGGTAGAAAAACAAAGCAATAGAAAATTAACATTATGGCCTGGTAGTTGCTATGTTCATGAGGCATTTAGTGAAGAAGCATTGCTCAAATTGATAACAAAGAACCCTGATGCTGAGGTAATTGCACATCCAGAATGCGAGCAAAATCTTCTTGACTTAGCAAACTTTATTGGGTCAACTAGTAAGCTCCTAGAAAGAAGTAAAATAAGTTCCTCTAAAGAGTTTATTGTTTTAACGGAGCCTGGTATATTGCACCAAATGCGCAACCAAGTCCCAGACAAGTTATTTATAGAAGTACCTGGAATGGATGGATGTAGCTGCAATGCATGCCCTTACATGAGACTTAATACCTTAGAGAAAGTTAGAGATGCGTTATTAACAATGAGTCCTAAGATTGAAATAGATGAAGGCATTAGGTTAAAAGCACTAGAGCCAATCAAAAGGATGCTTGAAATGAGCAATTGAAAAAATCATGAAATATCAATAGGATGGATGGTCTCATTAAAAATCAGTTTTAACCTTATAAAGGCTTTAAAATCTTGGAAGTTCTCTATTTAGTAGTTCTAGGCGGCAAAGTAGCTAATAGCCACATTGAAGTGCATGACGTTAGATGGGTGTGTGGCAACTCTATAGAAGAAACAATTCCCTTGTTAAAAAAAGAATGGATAGGCAGCCAAAAAGGATTGCATATAGATAGTTTTACCGCTATTAGATATATAGACGGGTACAAAGTATCAATCAGGAGAAAAGAGTCTATATGTTTAGAAGACAAGAGTAATGAAAGTATAAATGAAATAGATAAAAATAAAGAAAGTCTATGGTTTGTCAACCTCGGAGGATATGACTCTTCTAAACTGCATGAGGAACATGCCTTTCAAATCCTTGTCGCAAATAATCATTTAACCGCAAGGAAGTTGGCCAAAAAAAGAGAAGGGAATATATTTAAGGAAAAAATGCATTGTGATAACATCTATTCAATCAAATATGTAAGGTCACCTAAAGATCACAATATCAATGCAAATCAAGAGAGTACTTGCATTGTTGAATTAACAGCTGACCCTCAAAAGCGATCACAAAAATTGACTCCAGATTGGTATGGATATTGGCGCATAGATAATTTCAAAGGCTAGTCAATTAAAAAATCAAATATCTCTTATCTACCAATTGCTATAAGATAGTTTGAGGAAGTAGGGGAGAAAGTAAGTCCTTTATTAATTCTATTTAAAGACTTAATTAGTGTCATCTCAGCTACCTTGTATTGAGAATCAGTGGAACTGCCTAATTGATCAATAGTGAGGGATTCTGCATTACTCACTGACATTTCTGCAAATACATCTGGGTTAATTCCATTCTTATGAATATCTGTTCCACTTGGTGTTAGGTATTTTGCAATAGTTACTGTTAGTCCCGAACCATCTGAAAGGCCTCGAACAGATTGAACTAATCCTTTACCAAAGGTTTTTTGTCCTACAAGAATGCCACGTTTATTATCTTGGATTGCTCCTGAAAGTATTTCACTGGCGCTAGCTGAACCTTCGTTAACTAAAATCACTACTGGACGAGTAGTTAACGCACTACCATTCGCTCTCCTGACATCCTTAATTCCATTTTTTGTTTGTGTACTTACAATAATGCCTTTATCTAACCATTGACGAGAAATATCTATACTTGCTTCAAGCAAGCCACCAGGATTACTTCTTAAATCTAGAACATATCCATTGACACCCTTATTCTCAAGTCTAGAGATAGCCGAACGCATCTCTTTAGATGCATTAGCACTAAATTGTTTTAATCTGATGTATCCAACCTTCACACCTGAATTAGTAAGGTTAAGGTGACTTTTTACAGCATGTATTTCTATCCTTTCTCTAACAAGTTGAACATTTACAAAATCACCATTCCTATCTAATCCAAGATTAACCTTTGTTCCTTCTTTTCCCCGAATCAGCTTGACTGCTGTTTCAATCGTCATATTCTTAGTAGTTTTTCCATCAATTTGAACTATCACATCTTTAGGCATAACACCTGCTTTAAAAGCTGGAGTTCCTTCAATCGGGGAAACAATAACTAAGTTGTTAGTTTGCTCATCGAGAGATAGCTGTATACCTACACCAGTAAGTTCACCTGATGTATCAATCTTCATTTCCTTAAATTGTTTTGGATCTAAAAAACGTGTATATGGGTCTTCTAAACTTGCAAGCATTCCATTTATAGCGCTATAAGATTCTTCTTTGTCTGCATATTGTTTAGATAGAAGTTTTTTTCTTAATTTCTTCCAGTCATTATTATTATATTTGCCTGAAGAATCCAGAAAGTCTCTATAGATAATTTGCCAAACTTGGTCAATTAACTCTTTTGGACTATCAGTAATAGCAGATGTAGTACTACTTGGTAATCCGATGCCAGCAATAATAAAAGGTGAAATTATTGAAAGAGCACCAATTTCCAAAAAGAAAGGTAATTTTCTGCCTTTAATGTTCATGGCAATAAATACAAAGAAAGTCATTGATTATATGATCAGTAAAAAGTTTCATAAAGATCTAACTTGGTTCAAACCATCTATCATCGTCTTTGATTAGTTGAATTAAAGCTTCAACTCCATCTTCTTCTGGCACTTTTCTTATCTCCTCCCGTCCTCTATACAAGGCAATCACTCCTGGCCCTTTACCTACATAGCCATAGTCTGCGTCTGCCATCTCTCCAGGTCCATTAACAATACATCCCATAACTGCTATATCTAATCCGGTCAAATGTTGAGTGGCATTTCGTACTTTATGAACCACCTCCTCTAGGTTAAACAATGTACGTCCACAACTTGGGCAACTAATATATTCAACCATAGTCTTCCTGAGTCCAATAGATTGAAGTATTGAATAACAAACTGGGATTTCCTTTTCTGGCGCCTCAGTTAAAGAAACACGGATAGTATCACCTAGTCCTTCCGATAAAAGTGTTGCTATACCTGCTGTACTTTTAATCCTTCCATAGTCTCCGTCGCCAGCTTCTGTCACACCTAAATGTAGTGGATAGTTAAAACCTTCATTATCCATTGTGTCTGCCATTAGTCTATATGCAGCCAACATAACTGGAGCTCGTGAGGCTTTCATTGATACAACTATATTATGAAAATCTAATTGGTCACAAATGCGAACAAATTCCATTGCTGACTCAACCATGCCTTGAGGGGTGTCACCGTATGAAAACAACATTCGCTCCGCAAGTGATCCATGGTTAACACCTATTCTTAATGCCTTATTCTGTTCTTTTAGAATAGTAACTAAAGGTTTGAATCGTTTATATATTGTCTCACCAATAGAGTTTATTTCTTCTTTTGTATATTTAGTTCGATTTGGATCAGGATTCTCAAAAACAAACAACCCTGGATTTATTCTAACTTTGTCAACATGTTGTGCTACTTCGAGAGCAATCTTCATTCCATTGTGATGAACGTCAGCAACTAATGGAACTCTTTGATAACTATCCTCTAATCGTTTCTTTATTTCCCCAACAGCCTTGGCATGAGCAATAGAAGGAACAGTAAGTCGAACAATTTCACAACCTATCTCATGCAACCTTTTGATGGCAGCGGTAGAACCATCAATATCAAGGGTGTCCTCATTGATCATTGACTGCACCCTTACTGGGTGCTCGCTTCCAATACCAATATCACCAACCATCACGGTTCGGGTTGATCGCCGCCTAATGGTCGTCTCATAACGACTTAAAGTTGTCGCAGGATTGCTTAAAAGACTTGCTGTCATGGCTCTAGGAACTAGGCGATCCAAGCATTTGATGGGATTTAAAAATCATACTTATTAAGCCTATCCCTAACTGCAAGTAAATCCTTGCATGTAAGGGAGGTAGGTGAGCCATCACTTAAAGATGGGTTTCGTAGAAGGTAAGCAGGATGAAACACTGGCATAACCCATCGACCCTGCCAAGACATCCAATTACCTCGGATCTTCGTTAATCCACCTTTGATACCAAGAACCTGATCAACTGCAGTTGCTCCAGCTAAAACAATGATCTTTGGTTGATTGACTTCGATTTGCTTATTTAACCATGGTCTGCAAGCAGACAATTCTGACTTCGTGGGACGTCTATTCCTAGGAGGTCTGCATTTAATAAGGTTACAAATATAGGCTTCTTCATCAATATCAATACCCACGCTTTTCATCAAACGTTCTAATAATGCACCGGATCGACCAACAAAAGGTTCTCCTCTCTCATCCTCTATAGCCCCAGGAGCTTCTCCTATAACCATTAAATTGGCCTGTGGGTTTCCTCGACTAAAAACCACATTGGTACGACTCTTAGATAATTCACATGAAGTACATAACTGACAAGCTTCAAATAAAGACAAATTCATCTTGCCTCTTGCAGGCAGAAAGAAATTCTATATTTGCTCAACTTTGCTGTCTGGTACAACCAGAAGAAAAGCATTCCCTTCTGGATCTGCCACCCAAGCTTCAGCACCAAAAAACTCAAGCCTCACCTCAGTAATGAGTTTTGCTCCTTTTGACTTTAAATTCCTTACCCAGTCATTCAAAGTTAAAACAGGTTGATTTGAAGGTAATGCTTGTAAGGAAAGAGAGAGTGCTCTGCCTCGTTTAGGCCAAGATCTATATTGACTTGGCTTGTAAATTTGAATCTCAAAACCCTCAGTATTAACAACAAGAAAATGAGAGTTGTTGAGACCTGGCTTGATTTCTGAGTCCATTGCATAGGCATAGAACTGAGCCAGTACAGATGGCCTAAGTGAGGCCAATACTAATTTGGCAGCGATTCGAGCCATAAAAGCATTCAAATACTTACAAATGTGATTTGGGGCAGAGAATCAGGCAGGATATATTGAATACTCCCACCTCTTACAAAGTGGTGGATCAGATGCCAGGAAACAAACTACTCTCTGAGAGGGCATTTGCCCTTGAACCATCTCTAACTCTGGAGATCAATGCCAGAGCCAAAGAACTTGCTGCACAAGGCCGCGATATTTGCAGCCTTAGTGCAGGAGAGCCAGACTTTAATACTCCAAATTTCATTATTGAGGCAGCTGTAAGAGCTTTAAAAGATGGCATAACTAGATATGGTCCTGTAGCAGGGGATCCTGAATTAAGAGAAGCAATTGCAGAAAAAATAACTACGGTAAACAATGTTGCTACAGATTCCTCACAAGTATTAGTAACAAACGGTGGGAAACAAGCTATTTATAATCTGTTCCAAGTACTCCTGGAACAAGGTGATGAAGTCCTAATACCTTCTCCATACTGGCTTAGTTATCCAGCAATGGCAAAACTGGCTGGAGCAACTATTAGATATCTTCCATCATCCCCATTAACGGGATTCACTTTTGATATTGAAGGTTTTAAGAATTCCATTACTAAAAAAACCAAATTATTGATTTTAAATTCCCCTGGAAACCCAACTGGAAGAGTAATGCAAAAACAAGAAATGGAGGCTATTGCTGAAATTCTTAGATGCCACCCAAATATCTTTCTGATGAGTGATGAAATCTATGAGTTCTTAATAGATGATGATCAGCAACATACTAGTTTTGCTGAAGTTGCACCTGACTTATCCGATAGAGTTTTTACAGTAAACGGATTTGCAAAAGGCTGGGCAATGACAGGGTGGCGAGTTGGCTATCTATCAGGAAATTCTAAAATTGTAAAAGCTGCAATAGCACTACAAAGTCAAAGTACTAGTAATGTATGTAGTTTTGCTCAGAAGGGTGCACTCGCAGCACTGAGGGGATCAAAAAGATGCTTAATTGAAATGGCAAGAAGCTATAGCGATAGAAGGTTACTTCTATCAAATGGTATAAAAGAAATAAGTGGTTTTAACTTGGTTAAACCCAAAGGGGCCTTTTATGCATTTCCAGAACTACCTCAAAACTGTTGTGGTTCAGTCGAATTTTGTAAAAACGCCCTTGAGAAAACAGGGCTAGCGATTGTCCCAGGTATTGCATTTGGTGATGACAGATGCATAAGATTATCCTGTGCAGTTTCCCCAGAAAAGATTAAAGATGGACTTTACAGATTAAAGATGAGTATTGATAATATATTGAGTTAGTCCTCTAACCTTAATAGAAAACAACTATGGATATTCAAAATCAAATAAAGAAATTGACATGTTACTCATTAGTCATATTGATAGTCGGATCATCACCCAAAACAATTGCACAGCAAAGGTTATCTATAGGTGCAATCCCCGATCAAAGTCCTGAAAGGCTTAACAGACTATTTAATCTTTTATCTAAAGAGATAGAAAACGAATTAAAGGTACCAGTAAAATACATTCCAGTGACAAATTATACCGCTGCTGTTAGTGCATTTAGGACTGGAAGTATAGATCTTATATGGTTTGGTGGGTTAACAGGAGTACAAGCAAGGAATCAACGGCCTGGCGCCAAAGTGATAGCTCAGAGAGATATAGATTCAAAATTTAGATCTGTCTTTATAGCAAATAAATCAAGTGAATTAAAACAAATCAGGACAATGGAAGATTTAAACTTACTAAAAGGAAAGAGATTTACTTTCGGATCGCAAAACTCAACATCAGGTAGACTTATGCCCCAGTACTTCCTAAAGCAAGCTGGGGTAAAAATTAATGAATTTGCAGGTAGGAGTCCAGGGTTTAGTGGTAGTCATGACACAACAATTGCACTAGTTCAAAGTGGTTCATATGAGGTCGGGGCTCTTAATGAGCAAGTTTGGAAAATAAATAAAAAGGAAAAACGAATCCCAATAAGTAAAATTAAAGTTATATGGAGAACTCCTACTTACCATGACTATCACTGGCTTGCACAACCTAATTTAGATGAAAGATTTGGTAATGGTTTCACTGATAAACTTAAAATATTTTTCATAGGAATGAAAGCCAACAAATCAGAATCGCAGCGTAAAGTATTAGATTTATTTGGAGCGAAGAGGTTTGTGAGAGCTTCTGAGAAAGATTACAGTAAGATCGAACAGATTGGTAGAGAATTAGGAAAAATAAAGTGAAGGCTAAAATAAAGCTTATCAATGTAAGCTTAAAAGGTGTTCATAATTATCGTTTAAAGGACATAAGCCTTAAAATTTACAATGGAGAGAGAGTTGCTCTTGTTGGCAAAAGTGGGGCTGGAAAGACAAGTTTAATTTCCACAGCGAATGGAATTATTTCTCCAGATAATGGAGAAGTGATTATCGAAGATTTTGCCATAAAATCCTTAAGCACTAAACAAAAAGTAAAAATTGGGACACTCTGGCAAGACCATAGACTTGTTGAAGAGTTGAATGTAAATCAGAACATAAATTCTGGCGCACTAGCAAGACATGGAAGTTTATGGGCAATTAAAAATTTAATTAGTGAATTAGATGTCGAAGAATGTCTTAGACTCATGAGAGTTGTTGAACTTTCTGAAGAATTAATATTTTCTAGAGTTAGCGAACTCTCAGGAGGGCAAAGGCAAAGAGTTGCAATCGCTAGGTTATTACGACAAAGACCAGAAATAATCTTCGCTGATGAACCATTCTCAAACTTAGATCCAAAGCTAGTAGAACTGGGACTAAGAATCCTCTTAAACAGGGATAATTCCTTAGATGAGATAATTACCGCAAAAACAGTATTAATAAGCTTGCATAGACCAGAGCTAATTTCTCTTTTTGATAGAGTAATAGCAATAAATAAAGGAGAGATAGTTATGGATGAGAAAGTTAAAGATATAAAAGAAAAAGATTTAGAATCTATATATATAGAATGAGAAAGTTACATATAACTAGTCCAATAATTGCAATAATTCCATCAATAGCAATTTTGGGTGTAATAGCAAAGCTTATATCAACATTTCATGCCGGAGGATCTTCATTGATTTTAGACTTTGCTTATTCAGCTATAACCCCGTCAGTTGATCCTCTTGTAATAAAAGCAGCCATAAATGGACTAAAGTTAACATTATTTACCACATCAATAAGCTGGGGTTTAAGTTCGATAATTGGACTTTTTCTCGGTATCTTAAGTTCAAGAATAGTTAGCCGAGCTACTTTTGGAGAAGAAATAATTTCGAGAGTAATACGTTGCTTACTATGCATACCAAGATCTGTACATGAATTAATCTGGGGCTTATTAATAATTCAACTTGTAGGATTAAGTATATGGGTTTCTATCATTGCATTGGTAATCCCATATAGCGCAATCAATGCTCGAGTTATAAGTGACCAAATTGACAACTTTGATACCAAGCCTCTTCTTGCTATTAGGAATTCTGGTGCAACGCCTTTAAGTGCTCTACTTACAGCATTACTATTTAAGTTAATCCCAACAATGGTAAGTTATTTTGGATATAGACTTGAATGTACATTTAGAGGGGCAGTAATACTTGGAATATTTGGAATGGGTGGAATTGGTACTGAACTTGAACTAACACTAAAATCTTTAGAGTTCAATGAAATGTGGACATCATTATGGTTTCTTGCAGCATTAATGTTTTTAATAGAGGCACTAATAAATAAATCATCTCAAGAATTAACGGTCAAAGAGTTAAGATACTTGGCAATATTTATATTGCCTATATTATTATTAATCCCAATTTTATTTTCCAACGAAAATCTTGTCAACTTTGGAACTATTGGTTGGCATCCAATTCCATTTCCATCAAGCCAAGAATTAAAAACTGCCTTTTATGAATTGCCTATTTTAAACCTAATTTCTAGGACACTTATCTTGACAGTGTTATCAGCGGGGATTGCAATAGGTATTCCACCGTTAATTATGTTTTTATGGCCAGGTAAAAATGGGAAAAGAGTACAAACAATTGTCTGGTTTTTCCTTCGTCTAATACCTCCCCCATTAACTGCATTATTAATACAGTTAACTACCTTTCCTAGTATTGCAGTTGGAGCATTAGCACTAGGATGTCATAATGTAGGAATATTAGGAAGATTGTTAAAAGAGAGCATCAAAAACGATGACTCTTCTAATAAATACTCAATTTTGGCTACTGGTGCAGACGCAAGAACTGTTTGGTTATATGGAATTTTTAGCAAACAGAGTAACAGATATCTAGCCTATTCTGCTTATAGAACTGATGTTTTACTAAGGGAAACATCTATTGTAGGACTAATTGGAGGAACAGGGCTTGGCTGGCAAATAATAGAATCATTAAGTTCTTTCGACTGGAATCAACTGATTATTTTGGTTTGTATTTACTCAACATTAACTATTGCTGGAGAGCTAATATCAGACAAATTACGAGATCACTGGCTTAATGATAGAACTCAGTGGGAGTTTTCACTTGGTTGAAACTCTAAGAAAGAGACCTCAATAGATGTCCATAGTCCCAAAAAAACTTATAGTCATTGGTGATAGTGGGGTACTTGGTTGGAATGACCCCGTTGGTGGAGGATGGTGCGAAAGACTAAGAAGAGATTGGATGTCTAAACCTAACGCTCCAGTTATTTACCCTTTAGGAATACGCGGAGATGGTTTAGAAAGAGTTGCTCTCCGGTGGAAACGTGAGTGGCAAGTGCGAGGTGAACTAAGACGTAAAAATCCTGAAGGAATACTTTTATGCATAGGCCTTAATGACTCTGCCCGAATTGGAAGAATTGACGGTCGACCCCAGCTAACTATGGAAGCATATCGATTTGGACTTAAACAGCTGCTAAAAGAAATGGCAAAAGAAGCTGAAGTATTTGTTATGGGAATAAATCCGGTTATAGAAAAATCTATGCCATATGCAGGCTGCCTGTGGTTTACAAATGAAGCTGGATCTGCATATGAGGCCCAAATAGAAGCAGCCTGTTTAGAAGCCGATGTTCCCTTTATGCCAATCCATAAGGCCATGATCTCAAGTCCTCATTGGCAAAGCCTTATTGAATTAGACGGTATTCATTTAAACGAAGAAGGTCATAATTGGCTATATAGAAAAGTTTTGTCGTGGCATTCATTAAATAACTGGGCAAATAATTAGAGACTTTTTCTCAAGCTAAAACTAAATAAATAAATAGACTCTAAAATATTAATCAAAGAAATAAAGCCTTTGAAAGTATCATTGCCAATAATGCGCCTATAAAAGTTTGCAGGCCATTAACCAATTCATTTGAAAGCCAAGAATGTCTTTCTTGAAAAAATGCTCCAATAAAGCTCTCAGCTAGTGTAGCTAAGAACCCAGAGATGAATACAACTACGAAGGTTATCCCAATAGGTATTAATGATAATGCACAAGCGGATGTTGTCATTAAAAAACTTCCAAATAAACTGGCAAATGTGCCTTCTAAACTTATTGCCCCATCGGTTCCAACTGGAACTTTTTTGAAATTAGTAATTAAGAAGGCAGAGTTCCCCCATCTCTTACCAATTTCACTCCCAAATGTATCTGCTAGTTTTGCAGAAAAGCTAGCTGAAAAACCAATTATTAGCAAAGAGTAATCTCCCATATTAGCAGCTATCATAAGAGCTAATATTGCTCCAACAAACGCAGATCCCCAAACATTCTCAGGTCCTCTTCTTCCTCCTCTTCCCTCTGCTAAGCCAAGAGATTTCTTATATTCAAAACCAACTTTCGTAACTAAATATCCAAACAATAAATATATGACTACGTATAACCAGCCTTCCAAACCTAAGCATCCATATAATATTGTTCCAAGAGTTGCTGCATGAAGCCAACCTCTAGTAGTTAATAAAGGTGTTCGTTGTGCACAGGTAATCAATACTATGTTTATTAAAAAGGCTAAGAGCCATTGACTACTAATCAGGAAGGATAAAGACATAAGTAAATAGTTAAGATACTAGAGCAAAGAAGGCTTATCTGATTTATTGACAATTAAACCATGGAGCCTTCTCCAGCTACTGATGACATAAACAGCAGATATCGCAGCAGTAGATGTTGTAAGAATCGTATCTCCCAAGCTTACGTATTCCCATCCAGATGAAATCGCATATTTTTCCTCCTTTTTAGTCCATCCGCCTTCTGGGCCTATGGCGATCCAGATCTGATCAATCATTGAAGGCTTTTCTTGGAGCCATAAATGAATATCCTGGGATCTGTTCATCCTTGCATTAGCAAAAGCCAAAAAAGACTTTCCATGGGGCCTACTGAACCAATCAGAAGCCGTTTTTTTAGTAAGTATTTCTGGCTGCCAAAGCCTTTCAGATTGTTCTACCGCCTCTTTAACAATGCTTTTCCATCTTATTGGTTGATCCTTTGATTTAGTACTGGATCTCTCGGCTCTTAGAGGTTGAATAATATCAACGCCTAACTCAGATGACATTCTTAAAATATCCTTGAAGCCACGCTTAGGGATAGCAACTGCTAAACCCAGTAATGGATGAGATCTAGATTCTTTTTGTAGAGGCTGATTGATAGGAGACGAGAAAACCAAGCTATTCTCATCTTTTATTGTCGCCTTCCAAAGGCAGCCAAAACCATCAATTATAAGAATTTCACAACCAACAGAAAGGCGAAGCACCCTTGTCAGGTAATGATTTTCAGACTTATTTAATAACAATGTTCTTGTTGATGGGTTGATTCCTTTCAACCTATCTTTGCTTACAAGTATGCGCCTTAGTTCAGCCAATGGATAAAGTTACGAATTAAAAATAGCGTCAGGGTGACTATCAATATCCCAATCGTCATTGACACCACCAACAATAAACTCCTCTAACTGAACCAAATCACTATCAACTTGATAGAGAGAGTTAATAAGTATATCTAAAGAAATAGAGTCACTTGTACCAAGATCTACCCAACATCTCGCCCATTCCCTTTGATATTCGAGCTCCCCAAGGTTATGCATCAGAGCAGGCATTACAGACTTTGCCAAGTCAACGTCGTAATTCACGTGGCTTAAATCATTAGGCTCTTGATGAGCCTGCAAATTTTCTGAATTGAATCCGCCAAGGCGACCTATCACATACCAACTATCAAAGATTCCATCGATGTAATTACGCTCTCCCTCGGTTGGAACATCACCAAAGCGAAGCCAAAGCCAACAATTGAAAGGATCTACTTCACGAAAACGGACTTTCATAAAAATCAAAAGTTAATTCAATGATCGCTCTAAAATCAGAAAGTGTCTTC
This sequence comes from Prochlorococcus sp. AG-363-P08, assembly GCA_003278195.1. Taxonomy (GTDB): domain Bacteria; phylum Cyanobacteriota; class Cyanobacteriia; order PCC-6307; family Cyanobiaceae; genus AG-363-P08. The sequence continues at coordinate 11,550 of QCGE01000003.1, read as the reverse complement.
TCCAAAGACGTGTTCCTAGAATTTCAAAGTCATTATCCTAGGAACCAGAGCCTCTAAAAACATGAAATGCTTGAGTTGAAGGACATACATTATCAGCCAGCCACAAGCCATAAGGCTGTTCTAAATGGCATAAATCTAAAAGCATTTCAAGGGAATCCAGTAGTAATAGCAGGGGCAAGTGGAACAGGTAAAACGAGTTTAATTGAAATAGTCAGTGGTGTTTCTAAGCCACAGAAGGGACAAATTTTATGGCATAACAAATCTCTTAATCAAAGACAAAGAAGATGGCTTTGTGGTGTTGTTTTCCAATTTCCAGAACGTTATTTCCTTGGACTGACAGTTGCACAAGAACTACGTCTGGGTCACAGAAGGCTAAGCAACAAAGACCAGGAATTAGCGTTAAGTAAAGTTGGCCTAAAGAATATCGACCTTCGTCAGGCACCGGAAAGGCTAAGCGGTGGTCAACAAAGAAGGCTTGCTCTTGCAGTTCAACTTCTAAGAAAACCAAGCATTTTACTTTTAGATGAACCAACAGCTGGCCTTGATTGGTCTGTTAGGAATGAAGTTTTAGATTTGCTAGCACAACTTTCAAAACAAAAAGTTTTAATGATAGTTACTCATGAGCCCGAACTTTTTAAAAACTGGCAAACCTCAAATCACAATCTAAAGTACGGAAAGTTATCAGAAATGACTAGTTTAAATTAAGATCCCAATGGGCATGCACGACCAACTAGTAAGAGCTACCGCGGCACAAGGTGGGATTCGCCTAATAGCAGTAATTACTACAGAGACAACCAAAACAGCAAGAGCTCTGCATAATCTCTCCTATTTAACGACCGTTTTACTCGGGAGAGCAATGTCAGCAGGATTGCTGCTAGCAAGCTCCATGAAAATCAATCATGGAAGAGTAAATCTAAAAATCAGATCAGATGGTCCAATAAAAGGACTATTGGTTGATGCAGGCAGAGACGGAACAGTGCGGGGATATGTAGGCAATCCAAGTCTGGAATTAGACTTAATAAAGAATCTGAATGGGAAATATGAATTTGACTTCAAATCAGCCACTGGAAATGGATACTTAAATGTTATAAAAGATGAGGGAAAGGGCGAACCTTTTAATAGCACAGTCGAGATTGTACAAGGTGGAATAGGTGAAGATGTCGCATCATATTTAATACATTCTGAACAAATTCCTTCTGCAGTTTTTGTAGGTGAGAAAATTGATCGAGATAATGTTCATTGTTCAGGAGGATTACTTGTACAGGTACTACCAAAGGCAGAACATGAGCCATTATTAGTTGATCTTTTAGAAGAACGTTGTGAAGAGATTAAAAATTTTAGTGAGAAGCTTTTTATTCACAAGCAAGAGCCGAGACAGCTTCTAAAAGAAGTATTTCCTGACCTAGATCCAGAAATAAATATAGAGGAAGAAAGATCACAAAGAATCAGGTTTGCATGCAGATGTAAAAGGGAAAAGAGTTTGGCTGCACTAATTTTGCTTGGGAAAGAAGAACTTACATCTATATTAGAAGAAGAGGGTAAGGCAGAGTTAAAATGTCATTTCTGCAGTAAAATATACAATATAGAGAAGGATGAACTAAAAGAGCTTATAGATAACATTTAATTAGTCAATAAACAATGAGGCAAGCCATAGAATCAACACTGCAGGTATGGCTTGAATCTGATCATGAGTAAAGATTAATTGTTCACCATATTGAGAAATACATACTTTATAAAGAATACTTCCAAGCATTAAACCTATCGACAAAGATACAACACTCCATCCCAAAGAAGAAACTACAGGACGTCCTCTCTTGATTTGGCTAATCAAGGTGCCAAGCAAGCATAATGGCAAAATCAAGTCCACACTTGCGGAATTGGTTACGAGTAAAAGCGCAAAGGCTATTAATCCAAATACGAAACGAACCAATAAACCCTGTCCCTCAACCAAAGCAAAGCTTGGGACCAAATTAATAAAGCCGGTAGATGACTTGGTAGCTCCCTTTGCTCCAAACCTTGAGAACAAAGAATTAACCCCTGTAGTAAGAGATGAATTATTTGCGATTACTTCCTCTTTTTTAGATGCATTTTCTGCTGCCGTACTTAAATTCCCTTGCTGTCGCTGCTTAAGACTTGCCATTAGAACCCTATCAAAAGAAGCTTCAATTCTTGCTCTGGCTTGTGGGTCTTCACCTACCTCTTTAAGCTTTTCATCCCTAGCCTTCTGAACTTCATCAAAACTGGCACCTTGATCCAGTCCAAGAAGCTCATAGGGGTCTTGGGACTCTGGATTTAGGCTGGAGTCAAGTCCAGTAGTCATGCTTAATTGAGGATGGGCAGAAAGAAGAAGCAGGCGAGCTTCTATTAGAAAATCAATACTAAAAGATTATTGACAGAAAGGCGTCTAGTAAGTGTTTATGTATCAGTAAGATGATTAAAGGTTGATTGGTTCAACCCCACTTACCACAGGAGCAACTGAACTTAGTTTCAAATCTGAGTGATCCTCTAATAATTGATTAAGGTTCCAATCGTTCTTGAACAAAAGTACAGGTCTAGACCATGCATCTTGAACAGTCTTGCAATTAAAGACACGACCAATATTTTCTAAGGACTTCCAACCTCCATCCACCCATCTTGCAACCTGATATCCCATTGGTTCTAAACGTGTCTCTACACCATATTCATTTTCCAACCGATGCTGAACTACTTCTAATTGCAACTGTCCAACTGCTGCGAGAATGGGATCTCTTTTACTTTCATCAGTGTCATAGAGAATTTGGACTGCTCCTTCCTCCCTTAATTGGTTAACTCCTTTTCTAAAGTTTTTAAATGCCGAGGGGTTAGGGTTTCTCAACCAACTGAAAATCTCTGGACTGAAACAAGGAATTCCTTCATATTCAACTTTATTCCCCGCATAAAGAGTATCTCCTATCGCAAACATTCCTGGATTATTTAAACCAATAACATCACCTGGATAAGCATCATCCACAACTGCTCTCTCCTGTCCAAATAGTTTTTGTGGACGTGACAGTTTTATTGTTTTTCCAGTTCGGGCATGACTAACAGTCATATCTTTTTCAAAACGGCCACTACAGACTCTTAAAAAAGCGACTCTATCTCTATGTCTTGGATCCATATTCGCCTGAAGTTTAAAAACAAAACCACTAAATTCGGGCCTAAGTGGATCAATTAGCCCATCGCTTGAAGATCTAGCGGAGGGCCCATGTGCCATCTGAAGGAATGCATCTAAAAAAGGTCTTACGCCAAAATTGGTCATTGCAGAGCCAAAAAATACTGGCGTAAGATCACCAGAGTGAATAAGGTCCTGATCAAGTTGAGATCCTGCCATATCTAACAATTCAAGTTCTTCTAGTGCTTTCTCTAAAAGCTCTCTTTCTACCAATTTATTAATATCAGGATCGTCAAGACTAAGATGGCGTTCTTCTGATTGTTTTCCTCTTTCAGCTCTACTAAAGAGTATTACTTGCTTTTTTCTTCTATCTATAACACCTCTAAAGAGTTCGCCACTACCTATCGGCCAATTAACAGGCCATGTTGACAATTTTAACTCAGATTCAATCTCATCTAAAAGTCTGAGTGGTTCTTGACCTGGTCTATCCATCTTATTAATAAAAGTAAAGATAGGAATACTTCTCATTCGACACACTTCAAATAATTTTCTGGTCTGGGGCTCTAAACCTTTAGCTGCATCCTCCAACATCACTGCATTATCTGCTGCTGCTAGAGTTCTATAAGTATCTTCAGAAAAATCCTGGTGCCCAGGGGTATCTAAAAGATTAATTGTGTTATCAGAATAATCAAATTGCAAGACAGTAGAAGTAATAGAAATACCTCTCTGCTTCTCTAATTCCATCCAATCAGAAGTAACCTTACGCTGCTGACCCCTTGCTTTCACAGCACCTGCTTGTTGTATAGCACCGCCATATAAAAGAAGCTTTTCCGTAAGAGTTGTTTTACCAGCATCAGGATGAGAAATAATCGCAAAGTTACGTCTATTATTAACAGCCTTAATTAATCTTGACTGTAAATTGTCATCAGAGGAAGCGTCTGTATTAGGGCTTTGAGAAGAAGAGGCAGTCATAGGTTTTGATGTTATTTATCCAAGCAAGTTAATGGGGCTCATAACTCTCCAAATATATCTATATATCTATCATCAACCTCAACAACCTGTAATTTTGAGAGTTCCTCATTTTTCAACTGCTCTCTAACTTCTTCTACTGTAAAGGAGGCTTGCAAAGAGGCCATATAGTCGCTGATCAGAATCTCAGGAGCAATTGGAAGATGTTTTTTTTGTAATGAAAGCATTTGCTCGAATGAGTCTGGCCGGCGTAAGTCGCGATGAAAGACCAGAGATAATGGCTCTGCAATAGATTTTAAAACCTTCCAAAAAGAGGAAGGATATGGGAAATGATGCAGCAAACTATTGCTAACAACAATATTTGCTTTTAAAAATAAGTCAGAAGCCTGAACCATCTCAGCCGAAAGGAAAAGGTTTACATACTCAAGATTTTCCAAATCAAGGCGCCTCTCCCTTCGCAAGGCCTCTGCCAACATCATTTGAGAGCCGTCTATTCCAACAACTCTTGTCTTAGGCCATCTCTCTGCAAGAAGCTCTGTAATGTTCCCAGGACCACAACCAAGATCAACCAGCAAATCATCCTGTGAAGGAAGCTTTTTCTTACTAGCCAGAAATTCCTCCAATCTCAAAACATATTCTTTGTCACTTCTACTGAAATTTGCATCCGAATAACTCTTGACTTGAAAAGTACCTTCCATCAGTGGTTTTTCAGGAATGCGTTTCACCAAAGCAGCCAGAAATCTTTTACAGTTTGCCCTAAACACCGCTAATGGTGTAACCGAAAGGTTGCAGCCCCCACAAGTGGCGTTAGCGTTCCCTTATTCTCTGTTGTAAAGAAGCCGTGACACTAACCTCAAGCAGGCCTGAAATAACTACTCCAGAACTAGGTTCTGAGAAAATTCATGCTGATTTTCCACTTACAGCACCAGCTGCAAACCCAGTTTTTTATCGGACATACAGCCGAAAATTTTCCTCGGGCAGAGAAAGCTGGAGCGAAGTAGGGGAGAGAAATCTTGGAGGTCTTAAGGCATTAGGAAATCTCACAGATCAAGAAGTAGCCCTAATGGCAAGGATGCAATCTGAAAAGAAAGCACTTCCTTCTGGGAGATGGCTTTGGATTGGGGGTACCCCTTGGATAGAGCAAAAAAATAATTTTTCAGGGGCGTATAACTGCACATCCACAAATCTTGTTGATTGGGAAGCCTTTGGTCTAATGATGGACTTGGCAATGATGGGTTGTGGGACTGGTGCAATTATCGAACCACACTTAATCGAACGCCTTCCTGTTGTCCTAAACCCACTAGCAATAGAGTCAGTTTCTGAAATCGGCATTACTCCGAAAGAAAGTAGGTCCGAAAAAACCACCTTTAAAATTGAGAATAACAACGTTTACATAAAGGTTGGTGACAGCAGAAGAGGATGGGTAGATAGTTATCAGTTATTACTAAATCTATGCAGCAATAAGGAATTTAAAGGTCAACCCATTCGGATAAATGTTGATTTATCAGATGTAAGACCAGTTGGGGAAAGTCTTAAAGGGTTTGGTGGAATGGCAAATCCCGTTAAGTTAAAAGATTTATATGCTCGCGTAGCAAAACTATTAACTAATGCGATTGGAAGAAAACTTACTTCAATTGAGTGTTGTCTATTGATTGACGAAGCTGCTGTAACAATAGTTGCAGGCAATATTAGAAGAAGTGCCGGAATGAGGCAGTTCTCAGCAGAAGACTTATCTGCTGCTGAAGCAAAAGAAAACTTATGGAAACAAGATATTGATGGCAACTGGCGAATAGATCCAGAAAGGGATGCATTAAGGATGGCAAATCATACGAGGGTTTATCACACAAAGCCGAGTAGGCAAACAGTACTTGAATCTGTTACTAAGCAATTTCATTCTGGTGAAGGTGCTATTCAATTTGCGCCAGAAGCCATTGCACGTTCAAATTCAGATATCCTTACAACAGCAGAATTAAAAAAAGAATTTATTGATATCTACTGTGAACAAGGCAAAGAAGAAGCTGCAAGATGGTTACAAACAAATTATGGACCTATCAATCATGCAGAAATGGAACATCGATTAGGGAGATATGGACTAAACCCCTGTGGTGAGATTCTTGGTGCAGATTTTCACTGCAACCTTGCCGAAGTTCATCTAAACCAAATCGATCCAAAAGACGAGCAGAGTCAAAGAGATGCTTTTAAAGCAGCTGCACTATCAGTTGCATGTCTTCTTAACCATAGGTTTGAAGTTGAAAGGTATCGTCAAAGCAGAGCGTGGGATCCAATTGTGGGCGTAAGTTTTACAGGTCTATTTGACTTCTTCGTTCATGCATTTGGAACTCAATGGTTGAACTGGTGGGTTGATGGTCGACCAAATTCAGAGGAAGGGAAAATATTCAAAGAGAAAGAGTCAGAGTTTTTAAGAATGTGGAAAAATGTAGTTAATCAAACTGTATGGGAATACTGCGATAGACATAACCTTCGCAGACCAAATAGATGTACAACTGTCCAACCTGCAGGAACAAAAAGCCTCCTCACTGGAGCTGCTCCTGGATGGCATCCACCAAAAGCTCAAAGATTTATTAGGCGTATTACTTTCCGCAAAAATGATCCAGTTGCCCTGGCTTGTATGGATTATGGCTATACAGTTGTGCCATCTCAATCAGACAAAGATGAAAGCGGGCGTTTATTGGATGACCCATTTGATGCACGGTGCACAGAGTGGTTAGTTGAAATTCCAACTGAAGTCAGTTGGGCAAACCTACCAGGAGCGGATTCAGTCGAAATTAATAACTTTTCCGCTCTAGCCCAATTTGATTTCTATATGCAAGTTCAAAAAAACTACACAGACCACAACACATCAGCAACTATTGAATTCCGTGAAAGTGAAATAGAAGAATTAGCGAACGAAATGTATAAGACAATTGCAAATGGTGATGGATATATATCAGCAGCTCTACTTGCAAGATTTGATGCAAATGCAACTTTCCCACGATTACCATTTGAACCTATCAATGCTGAGACTTATGAGAAGTTGCAATCTGATGTAGTCAAAAGGAGAGTTAGTAACAACTTCTTTGAAGCTCTTAATAAACATGACCTAGGCGAGCTAGTAGAAGCAGGACCTGCAGGTTGTGATTCCGACAAGTGCTTACTTCCTCTGGCAAGCCCTAAAAAATAAAAAAAACAACAGTCTGAATCTCAAATAAAGCCAGGATTATTTTAATCAGATAATCTTGGCTTTATTATTTAATATAATAATATTTAGACTTATATAGAATTGTGCTTAATTAAAAATGGAGGATATTGGATAGGTTAGAACAAATGCAAAAAGGAAAGACGTTGCAAATCCTGTTAAAACAAAATTTCTAACATACCCTTTTTTTCTATAATTTTGCTTATGAATGACATACATCAACAAAAGTATTACTGTAGAGGAAATTGACAATCCAGCGGCAGAAAATATATCGGCAAAAAAAGTTATATGAATAGGAATTACTGATAGTATTTGATCTAAATCAAAAACATATGGGTTGTTTTGATGATTGAATTCATAAAAAAGTAGAAAGTAACTAAGCAAAGCCGATAAAGAGGTTGAGCCTAGGGATATTGCAAAAACTGGTTTACTTAGCCTATTCATAGTTCGATCAAAAGAAACCAGAAGAATTCCTAGAAGAGAGGCTCCAAGGAATGGAATAACAGGGATCAACCATGAATATTCGAGAAATTCGTCCATATGCATAAAGTAGTTAATAAAATAATAACTCTGTTGGGATTGTCGCGTAAAGAATAGCTGGGATCGACTATATTTTTAGAAATAAAGACCAAAATTTATTGGTTAATCTACCTGAACAACACTAATTGAAGCTCCCGCAAAGAAGCAAGCTGAGATAAGCAAAGGAAATAGCAAAAAACTTTTGTCATGGAAGGGCAGTCTAAAAAGAATATCTATAAGACCATTCATTGAAGATATAAAATATGAAAACCCTGAGAACCATAATATAGACTTGGATAACTGGGAACTGAATCCAGGAATATAAAGTGACTGGCTTACATTATTTGCACCTTGGGTAATACACCGAAAAACTACCAAAAGGCAACTCCCTAATAATATCCATAGAAGGGATCCACTATTAAAAAGCAAGTACAAAGTATATAAAGAACAGAAAAATGCTATCCAAGCGGAAAAATGAAAAAAAGTAGTATCTATAAGGACAGGCCTCTTGTTAAGTTTCTTTCGGGCGAGAGGATCTATTGCCATTCACAAAAATATAGCTTCTAGCATGATAAAAGAAATATTTTTATTATTTAGAATTCCTCTGCTAAATACAAAAACATTTATAAATAAAGAACAGTAATTATTAGTTTATTAGATTCAACGATTAACAGTTCTGGAAATCTTCTCGGATTTCCTTAAAAACAAAGGTATAATTTTCAAAATCCTCCAAAGGGCTCCTGCCGACAATAACAATGCCAGAGTAGCTAGCAACGCAATAAGTGAAAAAGAAATAAACACAACAAGCGCATCTATTAATTGACTTAGTCCACTTATAAAGTCAATGCTGGCTTGACCAAGAATTTCAGAACCATCATATTTACCAGGCAACTTATTTAGATATAACAAGAGCCACCCGCCAGAAAATAACATCAAGGTCGCCTCTAATGCCAATCTAAAAATAGATTTAGGTTGATTGATCTTTCTTTTACGAAAGACATATCTTTTGAGGATCTTATTTCCTTTACGGGAATTAGTTAAGCTCATAAAGCCAGGCACACATTGAGAGGAACAGGAAGGAAAGGTATCAATTTATACATAACCGCAATGCCAACAAGAAAATATAAGCCAAATTAAACTAAAAATACTATAACTTAAAATAAGTCAAAAGTCATTTAACAAAGGGTCACCTTGTTGGAATTAATTTTTGATCCAGCAACTTAGGTAAAAGGTGAAATAAATTATTTTTTATTTAGTTCAATGGGATTAGGGGTTTGATCTATTCTATTTTCCTCAGTAGGTAATTGGGAAGTAACAAAAAGTGCTGAAAAAGCTACCAAAAATATAGATGCCCCTCCTATCAATGGAGGGAATATTCGCTGCATAAAAGGTATACGGTGGACTAATTCGTTTCTCGTTAATGGTTGGTCAAGAGGTGTTTTCCAAGAAATTTTTACTCGATTATCAAGTCTAAGGTCATCTAAACAGCGCACCAAGTCTGCTAACTCTGCGTCATCAATATCTATTGTCAAAGGCTGAACATCTGGTCTACTGCTCTTTAGCAAAAGCCTATGTTTAGACCCTTCTGGAGAGATAGAGACACTGCTTCTTGAATCTCCAAACGTCCGGCTCACATCTGACATCAAATAACGAGCATAAGGAAGAACATTTGCCATTAAATCCTCAAGATGTTCTCGTTTACCTTCGAGGTCAATACTGCCCATCAGCTGCAGCTTCCAAGAAGAAACAATGCCAACAACACCATCTGGCTGTCCTAGGGATGTATCTGGCAATCCTTCAATTTGAAGACTCGCCGAACTTTGATCGTACCTAAGAGAAATGTTCATTATTTTGATATTGACTATGGTGTTGGATCTAAAAGGCTCGCACGAAGACGATTAATACCTCCGGGACCAGCTGCTAGCGCCAAGCTTCTCACCAGATCTCTATAAATTAGCTTTGAAGACTCAGGAGATAAAAGGCGTTGAACAGCGCCTCTTCTAGGATTCATTCTTTGTCGTATTAATTCCTCTAGGCGGCTTTCCATAAGGTTCCATCTTTCAAAATTTAAATCCTCTGGCTCTCTAGAAGAGAGGAGTTGATGAATCAAAGGATATATCCGATCTGCCATAGAACAAAGAAGCATGATCAATGCGTCAGATTCAGCTGATTCAAGTTTTCCTCGACGTGTTGTACGTCTAAGGGGGTTATGACATCTACTTTTCCAGAGCTCAACCCGGTTAGGGAAAAACTTTTGCAAACCCAATTTTTCACAATTAAAGAGGATTGCTTCACTCCCATTAAAATCAAGAGATTCCACTGCAAGGAAAAGTAAATCAAGTCTCTCCAATGCTCTTCTTCCAAGAATGGAACGATTTGACAGGTCAGCCAGATCAAGATCTAGACCTGCATTTTCGATGTCGGTTTTGTTAGTTACTTCGCTCATACCTGAGATGATGCCAGGGGCAAGGCCCCTAAGTCACTAAGTGTGGATGGGTTTATTAAGCCGCACACAAAACTACTATTAGTTAATTAATTAAATCTCGAATCACAATGAACTAATTAGATGGTCAACCTCCGTGAGCTAATACAAGAAACACCCAACTTCCCTAAAGAGGGGATTCTCTTTAGAGATTTCAACCCAATAGCGAGAAATCCTCAAGCATGGGAAAGGGTCTTAGAGAAGTTTGAAGACTTCTGCAATGAAATTTGCCCACAAGTAATTGTGGGCATAGAAGCGAGAGGCTTCATCATCGGAGCCTCCTTAGCTACTCGTCAACAAATCAGCTTTGTTCCGATAAGAAAGACAAGGAAGCTTCCTGGAGAAACGATTGGTGTTGACTACACCTTGGAATACGGCGAAGACAGGCTTGAAATACAAGCCAACGCATTTCCAATGAATTCACGTGTTCTGATTATGGATGATCTCCTTGCAACTGGTGGTACAGCAAAAGCAGCTTCCGAACTTATAAAAAAAGCCAAAGCAGATCTTGTTGGATATGGATTCATTATTGAATTGACGAAATTAAATGGAAGAAATCAACTACCTTCTCAGGTACCAATTAAATCTTTAATTTGTTATGACTGACCAGCTTCCCAAGCTAAAACTTGCTGATATTGGTTAAGGGTAAGCAAACCGAAGCTCCATAAAACAATTGGCAGAGGAGCTTGCTCTAGTTCAGCTTGTCTAAGTCCTAGCTTAATGTCGTTGTCACTTAGACCTAGCCGCTGTTGCAGATAGCTAAGGAGCTCTGGAGAAGCTGACGGTTGCGTGTGACTTGTTAATACCATTAAAGAAATTTGTTAACACTCATTTTGACAGGATTGGAGAAAAAAAGCTTGGTCCGTCAGTCATAAAACCTAATAAAACCTTTCTAAGAAATGGAATGCGTTCAATAGAAACTATTGCTGGCAACCTAACAAGAAAGGATAAAGGAGATTTATTTGAATAAATTCTAATAAGCAAATGTGTAAATAGGCTAACTAAAATGAGATCAATAGTACGACTATTTGAATAACTTCTTGAAAGATTTGATATCCTTAACTTTCCTTCATTTACCTTATAGACAAGATCCATCAATGTTTGCACATCTCTCCAGCAAAGATTTAAACCTTGTCCTCCAACAGGATGAATAGTGTGTGAAGCTTCTCCTATTAATAGTTTTCTTCCGGAACCCATTGGGTAAGTAAGTCTTAGGGATAGAGGGAATGCCTGAGGGGTATCCAATAACAAATC
>QCGE01000002.1 GCA_003278195.1 Prochlorococcus sp. AG-363-P08 | reverse complement strand
AGGCTGGTCTCAATAAATATGGATACTCCCCAACCCAAAGTCTCTGCCCTGGCAACCAAGCATCACTAAGAGCAGAAATTTTTCTGAAATCTCTGCTCTCACTTAAGACCAAACATCTAATTCGCTGACCTTCTCTGATGCTCTGATGTTTCTTATCCATAGGAAACCGAATCTGACCCAAATAACCATCCTCATCTTGCAATTCAAGAATCATCCAGGTACGCCGATTTTCTATAAGTTCTAATTCACCACGCTGATTTGCTTGTTCATGGCGATTTTCGATTTTTTCACGAGTAAAACTATCTGAAATTTCACCTTCAAACAAAGCGGCAAAAGGATATGAACGTAAGAGGGAGTTACGTTGTCCAGCCTCAACAATTGGACTCCAAAGTATATAAAGAAGAATGATCACGCCAACTATCAGCCAAAGAGCATAAAAACGGCTTGCAACCTGGCTCTGACTAATCAGCAGAGTTATCACCCCACCAATAGAAGCAATCATTATCCTCTGTAAAATTTTACGTGGATCTCCCAATGCAGCTCTAAATTGATTTCCTGTTGCAACAGCAGGAATAAGTCTTTGTAGTTCACCAGGTCGTAAAGGAAGAAGCATTGTTAATTCAGAATCAAATGATTCTTTCAAGGCCATAAACAAGGCCCTTTAAAGCTCTAACTTTCCGAATAGTAAGCAAAACACCTGGCATATAAGCAGTTCTCTGAATGGTGTCATGTCGAAGCGTATATGTTTCACCAGAAGCTCCAAACATCACTTCTTGATGAGCAACTAAGCCTGGAAGACGTAAAGAATGCATTCTTATTCCACTTTGTCTTTGGCCGCCACGGCAACCTTCAAGTGTTTCATGTTCTTCTACCTGCTTGGAATTAAAAGATTTTCCAAGTTCCTCTATTAATTCTGCTGTTTTGATACATGTTCCACTAGGAGCATCCGCTTTTTGGTTGTGGTGCAATTCAGTCAGTTCTACAAAGTCATAAAAGCTAGCTGCTGCTGCTGCTGCCTGTTGAAGCAAAACCATTCCTACAGAAAAATTTGGAATAACAGCTGCTCCTATCTCAGCCTTTGAAGCAAAAAGGCTGAGATCATTTATTTGTTCTAGAGAAAGACCGGTGGTCCCAATTACAGGATGTAATCCATACGCAATAGCACCTCTTGTATGTTCATAGACAACTGAAGGATGAGTGAAATCGACAAGAACAGGATTATCTGGAGAATCAGCCTGCCTTGCCGCCTGACTAGCTGCGCATAAACATCCCTCAAAATCTTTAGTCAAAGCAATCCCTAACGAACCAATACCTAATTCCTCACCTATATCTTTACCCTCTTCTTCTAAGGATGTCTCTATAGCTCCAACAAGGTGAAAGCCACTAGATGAGATGACTGCTTTGACCACCTCAGAACCCATACGGCCTAAGGCTCCTGCTACTAAAACAGGAATAGAATTGGAATTTGGTTTCGTCATTTAGAAAGAGTTTTTTCCGATAAGCCACTTTGGAATACTTGTAACACCTGGATGTAAATACTCAAATATGTACCGGAGACTCTTAGGCTGCTGGGAATATTTTTAGGTATAACGATGTTCACGCAGGTTCGCTCCGCCAATCGCAGAGTATTACCTGCTGAGAATCATTGCCATAAGTCCGTAATGAAAGCGGTCTACGTGGTACTCGAGCCTCAGTATCAAAATGCGCTTACACAAGCAGCTAATAGCCTCAATTCTCAAAAAGGATCTATTGGGGTAGAACTCAGCGGCTACTTGATTGAAGAACTACGTGATCCCCAGAACTTTAAAGATTTTGAATCTGATATTGCCCAAGCAGATGTCTTTATCGCTTCATTGATTTTCATAGAAGACTTAGCCCAGAAAGTTGTAGAAGCAGTAAGTCCACATAGAGAACGCCTTAAAGCTGCTGTTGTATTCCCCTCAATGCCTGAGGTGATGAGGCTCAATAAATTAGGGACCTTTTCTATGGCTCAACTTGGCCAGAGCAAAAGTGTCTTTGCAAGCTTTATGAAAAAACGCAAGGAATCTGGAGGCGCCGGGTTCCAAGACTCAATGCTAAAGCTTCTCAATACTCTTCCAAGCATACTGAAATACTTACCAGTAGATAAAGCTCAAGATGCGCGAAGTTTTATGTTGAGCTTTCAATATTGGCTAGGAGGAACTCCAGATAATCTAAGAAATATGCTTTTAATGCTTGCAGATAAATATGTTTTTCCAATAAACGAAGGAGATGAACGTGAAGAAATAAAGGTTAAGGATCCAGAAGTCTTTCCGGATCTAGGGATATGGCATCCAATGGCTCCAAATATGTTTGAAGATATAAAAGAGTACTTAAACTGGACAAAAAGTAGAACAGATCTTTCAAAAGAGGCTTCTAAAGGACCTATAATTGGATTAGTACTACAACGTAGTCATATCGTTACAGGAGACGATGCACATTATGTTGCAGTTATTCAAGAGCTTGAATTTCGGGGAGCGCGAGTAATACCAATTTTTTGCGGAGGGTTGGACTTCTCAAAACCTGTTAACTCATTTTTCTACGATCCCTTAAATACTGACAACCCATTAGTTGATGGAGTTGTGTCCCTGACAGGATTCGCTCTTGTTGGTGGACCAGCCAGGCAGGACCACCCAAAAGCTATTGAATCACTAAAAAGACTTAATAGGCCTTATATGGTAGCTCTCCCTCTTGTATTTCAAACTACACAGGAATGGGAAGTTAGTGACCTAGGTCTACACCCTGTTCAAGTAGCACTGCAAATAGCAATACCAGAACTTGATGGTGCTATAGAACCAATCGTCCTCTCAGGAAGAGATGACGCCACTGGAAAGGCACACACATTGCAAGACAGAGTCGATGCAATTGCAGAACGAGCGATCCGTTGGTCCTCATTACGTATAAAAGAAAGAAAAGAGAAAAAACTCGCAATAACAGTTTTTAGTTTTCCTCCAGACAAAGGAAATGTTGGAACAGCAGCATATCTAGATGTATTTGGATCAATACATCGTGTTCTAGAGGAGATGAAAAAGAGTGGCTACAACATTCAAGACCTTCCTGCTGATCCAAAGTCACTTATGGAAGCAATAGTAAATGATCCTGAAGCGTTAGAAGGATCACCCGAATTATCAATAGCACATAGAATGACAGTTGAAGAATATGAAAGACTCACCCCATATTCAGAAAGGTTAAATGAGAACTGGGGTAAACCTCCTGGAAACTTAAATAGCGATGGGCAAAACCTTCTTATATATGGAAGACATTTTGGAAACATTTTTGTAGGTGTCCAACCTACATTTGGATACGAAGGTGATCCAATGAGATTGCTCTATTCAAGGAGTGCAAGTCCTCATCATGGTTTTGCTGCCTATTACACATACCTAGAAAAAGTATGGAAAGCTGATGCAGTTCTCCATTTTGGGACACATGGATCGCTGGAATTCATGCCTGGTAAACAAATGGGTATGAGCGAAACTTGCTATCCAGATTCATTAATAGGAGGGCTACCTAATCTTTATTATTACGCGGCAAATAATCCATCCGAAGCAACAATTGCAAAAAGAAGGGGTTATGCCTCCACAATCAGTTATCTAACTCCTCCAGCCGAAAATGCAGGGTTATACAAAGGGCTTAAGGAGCTAGGAGAACTAGTTGGCTCTTATCAGCAACTAAGAGAAAGTGGAAGAGGAATACAGATAGTTAATGCAATTGTAGAAACTGCTAGAAAATGCAATCTTGATCAAGATGTAAAACTTCCTGCTGAAGATTCAGCATCGATGGATATAGAAGCTCGTGACCAAGTTGTTGGAGCTGTATATAGACAGTTAATGGAAATAGAAAGCCGCTTACTTCCATGTGGTCTGCATACAATTGGGAAACCACCTACAGCCGAAGAAGCAATAGCTACGCTAGTAAGCATTGCATCTCTAGAAAGAGAGGAGCAAGATCTACGTTCATTACCTGGATTACTAGCTGAGGCTATTGATAGAGATATTGATGAAATTTTCAAAGGGAATGATAATGGTGTACTTAAAGACGTAGAGCTAAATAGGCGAATCACAGAGGCATCAAGAAATATTGTTGCTTCAATGCTTAGTAGAATCACAGGACAAGATGGCCGCGTAAATATTAGTAAGAAAAAACCTTTTGAATTCCTTGAAAATATATTAGAAAAGGTTGGATTTAACTTTCCATCGCCTTGGAAACGTACTTGTAACCAATTTGGGTTTAATAATATTGACCCTATTGAATTGGATAAATTATTCGGATACTTGAAATACTGCTTAGAGCAAATTTGTGCCGATAAAGAGATGGAAAGTCTTTTAAGAGCACTTGACGGAGATTATGTACTTCCTGGTCCTGGTGGAGATCCTATTAGAAATCCAGCTGTTCTTCCAAGCGGCAAAAATATTCATGCACTTGATCCACAGTCAATTCCTACCACCGCTGCCATTGCAGCGGCGAAAGGAGTTGTAGACAAACTAATAGAACGTCAACGTGAAGAACAAGGTCACTGGCCAGAGACAATCGCTTGTGTGCTTTGGGGTACAGATAATATAAAAACTTATGGAGAGTCCTTGGCTCAAATATTATGGTTTATTGGAGTAAGGCCAAAACCAGACTCAGTAGGACGAGTCAACAAACTAGAACTAATTCCTTTAGAAGAATTAGGCAGGCCAAGAATAGATGTAGTAGTTAATTGCTCGGGGGTCTTTAGAGATCTATTCATAAATCAAATGGCATTAATAGATCAAGGAGTTAAAATGGCTGCTGAAGCTGATGAGCCCTCAGATAAGAACTTTGTTAGAAAACATTCATTAGAACAGGCAAAAGCACAAGGAACAAGCTTAAGAGATGCAGCTTGTCGAGTTTTCTCTAATTCAAGCGGAAGTTATAGCTCAAACGTTAATCTCGCTGTTGAAAACTCTACTTGGGAAGAAGAGTCTGAACTACAAGAGATGTACCTTTCTCGTAAAACCTTTGCATTTAATGCTGACAACCCTGGTGAAATGAATCAACAAAGAGATGTTTTTGAATCAGTCATGAAAACTGCTGATGTGACATTTCAGAACCTTGACTCAGCAGAAATATCTTTGACAGATGTAAGTCATTATTTTGACTCTGATCCAACAAATTTAATAAAAGGATTAAGAGAAGATGGAAAAGAACCTACAAGTTATATAGCTGACACAACTACTGCAAATGCTCAAGTACGCTCATTAAGCGAAACTATAAGACTTGATTCAAGAACCAAATTACTTAATCCAAAATGGTATGAAGGAATGCTTAACTCTGGTTATGAAGGTGTCAGGGAAGTTTCAAAAAGACTTAATTTCACACTAGGTTGGAGTGCAACAAGTGGTCAAGTAGATAATTTTGTTTACGAGGAGTCTAATGAGACATTTATAAATGACCCTGAGATGCGCAAGAGACTAATGGAATTAAACCCTCATAGTTTTAGAAGCATTGTAGGAACATTATTAGAGGTTAATGGTCGAGGATACTGGGAGACCTCAGAAGAAAATATTGAACGACTTAAGGAGCTTTACCAAGAAGTAGAAGACCGCATAGAAGGAGTTTCCACCGAAAGTGATTAACAAGTTCTTATAAATTAAAATAAAAATGAACTCACCAGAGTCTTGATGCCATTGATATAGTTTGCCTAATCTTGCAAACATCATGAACTCGAACAATTGAAACGTTTGCCTGAACACATCTGCAAACAACAGCAGCGGTTCCCATTAACCTTTCCAATGGATTAGTTTGATTTAAAACATCGCCTATAAACCTTTTTCTGGATGGACCAACTAACAAAGGAAAGCCTTCTGATGAAAACTCTTCAAGACCATTCAGAATTGAAAGATTTTGTTCTGTAGTTTTAGCAAAGCCAAGGCCAGGGTCCCATATGATTAACTCAGGATTAATCCCATGGTCGATTGCTTTTTCTGTTCTTTTTAATAATTCTTTCTTTACATCCTTAACGACATTTTGATAACCCGTTAATTTATCCATCGTTTCACTATTACCTCTACTATGCATTAGAACATAAGGACACTTAGCTGCAGCTACCAGACTTAGAATTCTTGAATCTCTTACTCCCCCACTCACATCATTTATCCAATTAGCCCCTTCTTCTAGCGCCCTCTCTGCAACGACAGACGAGAAAGTATCGACAGATATCAAAGCATTCTTATTTGTCTGTCGTATAAGGCAAATAGCGGGAATTAATCTTCTAAGTTCCTCATCTGCTCCAACTTCTTCTGCTCCAGGCCTTGTACTTTGCGCTCCTAAGTCCAAAACATCTGCTCCTTGATATAAATATTCATTAGCTTTAATTGCTGCTTTCTCTGGATCAAGAAATCGTCCTCCATCACTAAATGAATCAGGAGTTAGGTTAATTACCCCCATTAATGAAGTTATTGATTTCCAACCTTCTGGCCAGTACATCTTTTTAGGTTTTAAAGTTAGCTATTCGCGCAAAACTTGTCGGATCTAAAGAAGCACCGCCAACCAATACACCATCAATATCACTCATACTCATTAACTCATCTATATTTTCTGGCTTAACTGAACCACCATATTGAATGATTAGATCATCTGAATCAACCCAGCCCCTAATCAATGAACATATTCTATTTGCCTCTTCTGCGGCACATGTCTTTCCTGTACCAATTGCCCATATTGGCTCATAAGCAACGATTAGTTTTTCTGGAGAAGTACCATCTAAACCTTGTTCAACTTGTCTTCTGATTACTCGCTCTTCCTCACCTCTTTCTCTCTGCTCATCAGTTTCTCCAACACATACTATTGGAATAAGTCCATGCTTTTGAGCAGATATAGCCCTTTTATTTATTTGCTCATCACTTTCACTAAAGTACTTACGAGGTTCACTATGTCCAACAATTGCATAAATAACCTCATGCTCTAAAAGCATTTCAGGAGATATCTCAGCAGTGAAAGCCCCTTTGTCCTCCCAGTGAACATTCTGACTGGAAAGTTCAACTGAAGATCCTTTGACTAAATCGCCCATAGTAGATAGGGCTGTAAAAGGAGGGGCAATGACAACATGGCGGTCATCAAAACCAGTTTCCAACAATGGTAAAAAGCTATTCATATAGTCATTTGCCTGTGCACAGGTCATGTGCATCTTCCAATTGCCTGCGATTACGGGTTTGCGCACTCTTTAGCCCCCTGATGAACTTCTCTTCCACAACTTACGCTGTGGAAGGACCATTATCTGGAACAGTTGCAGGATTGCCTTCATACTCCACCTGATCACCTGGAATCAATTGCCTTCCTCTTCTTGTCTCAACATCACCATTGACCCTTACCCTGCCTGTCTGAATGAGAAACTTCGCTTCTCCTCCAGTTCCTACCCAACCATTCCATTTCATAAATTGATCTAGCTTCATAAAAGAAACAAAAGCTTATTTATAACGATTGATATTGTGACTTAATGAACCCCCAACCTGAAGCAAGCTTCAAAAAACTGCTGCCCTTATTGAGACCCCATATCAGGCGTTTGTCATGGGGAGGATTGTGCATGTTGATTTATGTGGGTTGTTGGCCGTTTCTTGCATGGCTAGCAGGTGAGCTTGTACCTGCGATTGGCAATGGTGAATTGAATCGAGTTTCTAGTGTTATCGCACTTTCATTAATAGTTTTTTTAATTCAAAAGCTTGCTCAATTTGGCCAAGATATTCTGCTCGCTGGTCCAGCACTGAGCCTTAGTCAAGAACTTCGAAGAAATTTATTTAGAAGGCTTCAAAGAATTGAACTTGGATCCTTAGAAAAGCTTTCCTCAGGGGATCTGACATACAGACTCACAGAAGACGCTGATCGTGTTGGCGAGGTTGTCTACAAGACTGTCCAAGATACAAGTCCAAGCATTCTTCAACTGATAGCAGTTTTTGGATATATGGTTTTTTTGGATTGGCAACTCTCCATTGCAACAATACTTCTAGCTCCTTTAGTTGCATTATTAGTTAGTCAGTTCGGCAACAAAGTAATGAGCGCTGCCGAACGGAGTCAAAAACAAGTCAGTGATTTAGCAGGGCTTTTAGGGGAGGCAATCCAAGGTTTGCCTCTTGTTAGAGCATTTGCTGCAGAAAATTGGCTTCAAGATCGATTTGACCTGGAAATTGATCAACATCGCAAAGCGCGTTATCGAACACTCCGTCTACTTGCATTGCAGCATCCAGTAGTTGGTTTTATAGAAGCTGCTGGAATACTTGCAGTACTTGCAATAGGAACAATCAGAATACAAAGTGGTGAACTAAATGCTCAAGGCTTCAGCAGTTATGTTGCTGCTCTCCTAATGCTGATAGATCCTATTAGTCATTTAACAACAAACTTCAATGAATTTAAACAAGGACAAGCATCGCTAAAACGTTTGCAAGAGATTGAAAACCAAGAACTTGAACAACAAGATCTAGCAGGGGCTTTATCATTGAATCAGCTAAAAGGTGAACTTCAGTTAAATGATTTATGTTTTTCATATAACAAAGGGAAAAGCATACTTAATGGTCTAAATCTAGAAATAAAGTCCGGGCAGATTGTTGCATTAGTAGGCCCTTCAGGTGCCGGTAAAAGTACTCTGTTCTCCCTCTTATTACGCTTCAATAAAGCTGATAAAGGCAGTATACTTCTCGACAATAAAGATATTAATTCTATCAAATCTAAAGAGCTAAGGAGCAAACTAGCTTTAGTTCCTCAACAAACAATAGTTTTTTCTGGCTCTATTGAGGAGGCAATACGTTTTGGTAGGAATTCAACAAAAGAAAGTATTATAGAAGCCGCAAAGTTGGCAAATGCCCATGACTTTATTGAACAATTAAATGAAGGTTATTCAACAAAGCTAGAAGAAAGAGGGTCAAACCTTTCAGGAGGCCAATTACAGCGAATTGCAATAGCAAGAGCTGTCCTAGGGAATCCTTCGTTACTTCTTCTTGATGAAGCCACAAGTGCTCTAGATGCCGAAGCCGAAGAAGCAGTTCAGATTGGGCTAAAGCAAGCCATGAAAGGCAGAACAGTACTTGTCATCGCCCATAGGCTCTCAACTGTTCAAGAAGCTGATCAAATCATTGTTCTTGACAAAGGTTGTATATCTGAGAAAGGTACTCATGACGAACTCATGAAGAAAGCAGGTCGTTATAGAGAATTATGTGAAAAGCAAATTATTCGTGATTTAAGTCCTTCCTAAAGAGAAGTTTTGTGCATCTCTTCTCAAATTCTTATTGATTCATGGCCTGAGTTGCCTAAACCTGTGAGAAAGTTTCCTATCTAAAGCTCAATCCAAAGAGGCATGAACGAATCTCAACCAAAACAGAATGATCCAATTCTCACATTCGAAGGAAAACGATACGACTTAAATCAACTGCCTGATGAGCTAAAGGAGCTTGTCCGGGGAATGCAAGTGGCCGACGCACAACTCCGCATGCATGAGGACACCCTCAAAGTTCTAGCTGTTGGAAGACAAACATTAGCTATGCAATTAAATGAAAAGCTTAAAACTATTGCTCCCCTTCCTTAATTCAAAGGTATTTATCCTCGAAATTCATATTTTCTAGAAAGTTGGAAAACTGTTCCTGAAAGAAGAAGCAATGCAATTAAATTTGGAATAGCCATTAAGCCATTAAGCGTGTCAGCCACGGCCCATACAACCCCTCTGTTACCTGCAACTGAACCTATAACAACTACTGCAACCCATACAAGTCGGAATGGCAATATTGCTTTGACCCCAAAAAGAAATTCTGTACAACGTTCTCCATAAAAACTCCATCCAAGAACTGTAGTAAAGGCGAAAACTACTAGTCCAGCTGTAACTATCCATCCAGTGCCATTAATTCCACTATTGAAAGCTGCAATTGAAAGGTCAGATCCTGAAAAACCAGTCTGGTAAGCGCCGGTGATAATGATCACAAGCGCAGTCATAGTACAAATTATTATTGTGTCGATAAATGTTCCGAGCATCGCAACAGTTCCCTGCTCAACAGGATGCTTGGAACTAGCCGCAGCATGAGCAATAGGTGCGCTGCCAAGTCCTGCTTCATTAGAAAATATTCCCCTTTTAAATCCAATTAAAACAACTTGAGCAAATGTTCCTGTTGCTGCTGCCTTACCAGTGAAAGCATTCGAAAATATTGCAGAGAAAGCATCAGGGATCAAAGTAAAGTTACTAACTATAATCAAAATACATGCAAATATGTAAAGAATAGCCATCGAAGGAACAATTGCAGATGCAGCCTTAGCAATACGTTTTACGCCACCAATGATTACAACAAAAACCAAAGAAGCTAGAACAACACCTGTCAAAAGTTTGGGAATACCAACCAATTCCAAAGCACTAGAAACTTCAAAGCATTGAACGCCATTTCCTATACCAAAACCTGCCAACATTCCAAACAAAGCAAACAAGCTGCCAAGCCATCTCCAGTTAGGTCCAAGTCCATTTTTGATGTAATACATTGGTCCACCCACATGATTACCTAGTGGGTCTACTTCTCTAAAATGGACAGCAAGAACAGTTTCCGCATACTTAGTTGCCATACCAAACACAGCAATTATCCACATCCAGAACACAGCTCCTGGACCCCCAATTGCGATTGCACCAGCCACGCCAGCTATATTTCCAGTTCCAATGGTTGCAGAAAGGGAAGTCATTAGTGCTTGAAAAGGCGAAATATCTCCTCCTTCAACTGTGACCTCATTAGGTTTAAATAACATCCGAATCCCGTAAGGAATTCTTCTTAATGGCATAAATTGGAGGCCAAACATAAAAAGAAGGCCTGTAAAAGCTATCAATGTCACAGTTGGCCAGCCCCAGGCAAATGAACTTATCGGAGCATTAATTTGTTCAATCTTTTGGTCAATATCAATTGGAAGGTTGGCAATGGGGTAGTCGAACAACATAACGATTTAGCCAAAGAGCGCTGACTTTAAAGGATCTTTAGATGGTCCCATAGCCCTGATAAAAGGGCAATGCCTATATCAATTTGGCTTCATGTCCCAAAA
This sequence comes from Prochlorococcus sp. AG-363-P08, assembly GCA_003278195.1. GTDB lineage: Bacteria > Cyanobacteriota > Cyanobacteriia > PCC-6307 > Cyanobiaceae > AG-363-P08. The sequence goes on along the minus strand of QCGE01000002.1, from coordinate 125,075 downwards.
AGAAAATGTCTTATTAGTAGGCAAGACATGTTTATACCCTTCTATTTGAACATCCCTCTTACTGAGGACCCAATGGTCTGAATTCTCCAGAGGGATAAATGTGTCTACAAAATGACTGAGCCCACCCAAGGGTGAGCCTGTATTTGGATCACTGTACTGACTACTATATGACTCACTCAAATAACCTTTAGATGTTTGTGTAATACTTTTTGTGTATATGGTCACCAAGGTCCCATGTATATGTCGGTGAACCATAGTCACTACATTATTTTTTATTCGGTATTTATCACCAGAACTTTTTCCACCAACAATAATCTCCATACCAATATCATTATTATCCCCAGAAATGAAGGTATTCTTGCCGTGTACTTGTTCAAAAGATCTACGTATCCTATGAATAGAGACCTCCCATAATTGTGATTCTAATAGCTTTCTGCAAATCTCATCTTCTATCCCATAGACTTTAGACTGAAAATCCGCTCCTAATTTAAAAGTGCCCTCCACAAACTTCTCCCCTTCAAGGAAAGAGCATCTTCCATGATATCCACAAAATCCAGAACTCCATGTATATCTATTTTCATAAGCTGCTCTAAATAACTCTCTACAATCATTTCCTGCAGGAAGATTTGATGTAGTTTTAGTTAAATTCATGGAGGGAAAGAATTAATTCAGAGAAACAATAGTTTGGGTCAAGAATGAATATCTTGTAGAGCAGCAACGGATAGTTTTTGTGCTTGCAATGCAATAATTGCTTCAACTGCTGCTCTTGCTCCTGCAAGAGTAGTAACGGCGGGAACTGAATAATCCAATGCTGCTCTCCTAAGATACTTATCATCATGGGCTGCTTGTCTACCAATAGGTGTATTAATTACTAATTGAACTTGTCCAGAGCGAATTAAATCCTCAATATTTGGGCGCCCTTCATGAACCTTTAAAACTGGCAACACCTTAATTCCAGCATTAATCAATGCCTTAGCTGTTCCAGATGTCGCAATAAGCTTAAAGCCAAGTTCTATTAAATTATTAGCCACAGGGACCAGCCCTTCCTTATCTCTATCATGAGTAGAAAGAAAAACAGTTCCACTAGTAGGTAAAGCATCGCCAGCGGCTAATTCTGACTTTGCATATGCCATACCAAAACTGTTAGCAGAACCCATAACCTCACCAGTTGATCGCATCTCTGGGCCAAGAACATTATCGGCACCTGGGAAACGTTTGAATGGTAAAACCGCTTCTTTTATTGACTGTAGGGGGGGGGCAGGTTCACTGATCAAACCAATCTCAGTAAGTGTTTCACCTGCCATTAAACGTGTAGCTATAGCAGCAACAGCAACTCCGGTTGATTTAGCAACAAAAGGAACTGTTCTTGATGCTCTTGGATTTGCTTCTATTATATAAACTATTTCTTGACCATCAGAGTCTCTCTGAACAGCAAATTGCAAGTTAATAAGTCCCTCAACATTTAATGCTAAAGCTAATTTCTCCGTCCAATTTCTAATAATTCTTAGAGATCTATTGCCTAAAGTTACAGAAGGAAGGCAACAAGCGGAGTCTCCTGAATGAATTCCTGCTGGCTCTATATGCTCCATTAATCCTACAATAACAACCAGGCCATTTCGATCACATAGTGCGTCTACATCAACTTCTACAGCATTCTCTAAATATTGATCAATAAGAACTGGATGATCTGGCTCTACATTTACAGCATCTTTCATATATTTATCTAATTCCTTCTCATCAAAAACGACCTCCATTGCTCTTCCACCCAATACATAAGAAGGTCTAACTACTACTGGATAACCAATTTTTGAGGCAATAGATCTAGCATCAATGTCGCTGCGAGCAATTCCATTAAGGGGCTGAAGAATATTTAACTTACGGAGAATGGCTTCAAATTGTTCTCGATCCTCAGCTTTATCGATCGATTCAGGAGATGTTCCCCAAATACGCGTTCCAGATTTTTTACCTTCTGGACTCTTCAACCAATGAATAAGTGGCATTGCTAACTTCAATGGTGTTTGCCCTCCAAACTGAACAATTACCCCCAAAGGTTTCTCAGTTTCGATGACATTTAAAACATCTTCTAGAGTTAGTGGCTCAAAATACAACCTGTCACTAGTGTCATAATCTGTAGAGACAGTTTCAGGATTACTATTAACCATAATTGTAGAAAACCCTTGCTTCTGTGCCGCAAAAGAAGCATGGCAGCAACAATAATCAAACTCAATACCTTGACCTATCCTATTTGGCCCTCCTCCTAAAATCATTACTTTCTTTCTATCATCTCTAACGACCTCGGTCTTGCTGTCAAGAGAAGTTATCTGGCCTCTATCATCTATATACTTAACAGGACTCTCATAGGTAGAATAATAATAAGGAGTAGCTGATTGAAATTCAGCTGCACATGTGTCAACTGTTTTATATATAGGTCTAATTCCATTAGCATACCTATACGCTCTTACATCTAGTTGATGTGTTTTAGTCGCCCATGCAATCTGCTCATCTGAATATCCTAGTTTCTTAAGCATAAGAAGATTTTCAGGAGTGATATCTTTTAATTTTTTACCTTTCAGAATTGACATTTCAAGATCAATTATATTTCGAAGTTTAGACAAGAACCAAGGATCAATTTTACTAAGTTTATATATATCCGAATCGGTTCTTCCACTCAACATTGCCGTTCTTACTGCCATTATTCTCTCTGGAGAAGGTGTCCTTAATAATCTCTCTATCTCTATAGGACTTAAATCTGGTTCGTCTCTATCACAACCCCATCCAGCCAGACCAGTTTCAAGAGATCTAAGTGCCTTTTGAAAAGACTCCTCAAAGCATCTGCCAATTGCCATAGCTTCACCAACTGATTTCATAGATGTAGTTAAAACTGCAGGACTTCCTCTAAACTTTTCGAATGCAAAGCGGGGAACTTTAGTTACTACATAATCTATTGTCGGCTCAAAGCAGGCTGGAGTCTTTCCAGTAATGTCATTAATTATTTCGTCCAAGTTATATCCAACAGAAAGTCTCGCTGCGATTTTTGCGATTGGGAACCCAGTTGCTTTACTTGCTAAAGCCGAGGACCGACTAACTCTAGGATTCATCTCAATAACTATTACTTCACCATTATTAGGATTGATGGCAAATTGAATATTACTACCTCCTGTAGCAACTCCTATCTCTCGAATAATTGCTATAGATTGATCACGCAATTTTTGATATTCACGATCTGTAAGTGTTTGCGCTGGAGCTACAGTTATTGAGTCTCCAGTATGAACTCCCATAGGGTCAATATTTTCGATACTACATACAATAACTACATTATCTGCAAGGTCTCTCATTACTTCTAACTCATATTCTTTCCATCCCAAAAGTGATTTCTCTATAAGAATCTGTGAAACAGGACTAGCATCTAAACCGGTTTTACATATTTCTATGAATTCTTCGGGGTTATAAGCAATTCCACCTCCACTCCCTCCAAGAGTAAATGCTGGTCTAATGATTAGAGGAAAGCTATTGATCTCCGAGCGTACAATTTCAGATTCCTTAAGGGTGGAGGCTATGCCCGAAGGACAAACTTTCACACCTATTTTTTCCATCGCCTGTTTAAAAAGTCTGCGATCTTCGGCTTTTCGAATGGCCGAAAAATTAGCTCCAATTAATTCGACACCGAATTTTTCTAATGTTCCATTCTCTTCTAAAGCAACAGCAAGGTTAAGAGCAGTCTGACCTCCCATAGTGGGCAAGAGTGCATCTGGTCGTTCAAGTTCTATAACCCGAGCAACTACCTCTGGAGTCAGAGGTTCCAGATATGTCCTATCTGCCATTTCTGGATCAGTCATTATCGAAGCAGGGTTGGAATTAACCAAAACCACTTCAAATCCCTCAGATCTAAGAGCTTTACATGCTTGTGTACCTGAATAATCGAACTCGCAGGCCTGCCCAATTACAATTGGGCCAGACCCTAGAAGAAGAATTCGACGGATATCGGTCCGTCTTGGCATATTTTTTGACGGTCTAAACCCGCCTAGCTTCCCACGCCTCAGAATAATCCCCTACACAAAGGAATACTTGAGAGGCTGTGACTCGCTAACTTTATTATTAAAGGGAGATTTCTAGACTATGAGCGAACTTCAGCGACTGAAGGGGTTGCTGCCGCCAGAAAATCAAAGCTGGGTATTTGTAGAGGCCGCCGCAGCAGTAGATCCTCCATTAATCACTCTCGAGGAGATTGGTCGAGACGAGGTTGAGATCCAAGTGGATCTTGATCAATGGGAAAACCTAGCTATAGATCACAGAAACTTACTTTTCTGGCATGAAGTTGGACGTATTCAAAACGATACAATTCCCAGAGATGGATGGGAGATGGCTGCCCTAGCAATAGGCCTAGGAGGTGCAATAGGTGAACTCTGGGTTCAAGATGGTCTGCTTTTATTAATGGCCTTAGGTCTTTCGGGCTTTGCTGGATACAGGCTTTATTTGAAAAACAATTCGGAGAAACGCCTCCAAGACGCCATAACAGCTGACGAAAGAGCAATTGATCTTGCCTGTCGATTTGGATATAGCGTTCCGAATGCCTATAAAAGTCTTGGCGGTGCTCTTAAAGAACTAGTTGAGCAAACACGCAAAAAGAAAAAACGTAGTTTCTATGAAGACAGACTAGAGGCACTTAGAAAAAGTGCTGGCAAAGCTCGAGCAGAAATGGCCGAGCAAGAAGGCTCAAGCCAATCAGTAAGCAGCGAGAATGTATATGGATGAAAGCCAGGGCCTCGCTGTCTTAGCCGCGGAAGCATGTGATGACAGGAAAGCAAATGACATACGCCTAATAAGAGTAGAAGAAGTTTCATCTCTTGCAGATTGGCTAGTAATTGCCGAAGGTTTTTCTGATGTGCAAGTAAGAGCTATTGCAAAATCAGTAGAGGATCATATTGAAAAAAAAGAAAATCGTCTTCCTTTACGAAGAGAAGGTATTAATGAAGCGAAATGGGCTTTACTTGATTACGGAGAATTGATCGTTCATATTCTTCAGACAAGCGAACGTAATTACTATGCACTTGAGGCATTCTGGAGCAACGGAGAAAGTATTTGTTTTAGCAACCTAAACTCAGAAAGTACAAAAAAATGATTACTGATAATTGCCCCGTACCAAAAGAACAAATACCAATAGAAGAATACAAAGAGCTAACTAAATCTTGGTTTTTTTCATTACCATTTGGCCATCAAACAAGTCTTAGCAGGGCATTACTTTTAAGTTGGCTTATTGCTTTTCCTTTAATATTTACGATTTCAGCAAATAACCTGATAGCAAAAAAAGATCTCATTAAATTGACTTTAAATACTTCTACAATTAGCATTCTTATACCTATAGTTTTATTGCTCAGGTTATTATTGGGTTGGAAATATATACAAAAAAGACTTACAAATAAAACAATTATTTATGAAGAGACAGGATGGCAAGATGGGAATTCATGGTGCAAGCCTAAGGAATGGATTGAAAAAGACTTATTAGTAGCTCAACATGAAGTAAAGCCTGTGATAAAGAAAGTAATTAGATCCATAAAGATCTCTTGGGCACTCATTATAATGGGACTAATTTTCAGCATGGCATTCTCTAATTTGAATAATACGTAATCATGGCTTTCTCATCGGACATAAGAAGAACAAAAAAATCAACAATACCTCCACTACAAGTTCTCTTAAAACGAGGTTCTAGCATTGAATCTATTCATCGTGTACATGCTGTTGTTTGTGATAACAAGGGAAGAATATTAATGTCAGCAGGGAGAGCAGACTTCGAAACTTTTATACGATCATCTCTAAAACCTTTTCAGGTGCTGCCATTTATAAGTAGTGGAGCTGCAGAAAAATTCAAGTCAGATGAAAAAGGATTAGCAATTTGTTGTGGCTCGCATGCTGGAACAGTTTCACATTCCAGAGAAGTCTTCAAGTTACTTTGGAATGCAGAAATAGACGTAAATTCCCTCCATTGCCCTGTACCTTCATCGGGCAATAGTCCTCTTCAACACAACTGCTCTGGGAAACATGCAGCCTTTCTTGCTACCAGCAAAAAGATGGGATGGCCCCTGGACTCATATCTCCAAGGAAATCACCCTTTGCAAAAAGAAATAACTAGAAGAGTCTCTGAACTATTAGGCCTTCCATCGGAAGAGCTTTTTGCCGCAAGAGATGATTGCGGAGCTCCAACATTGCTATTGCAACTATCACAGATGGCTCTTCTTTACGCGCATCTTGGGGGCTCCCAACACGCTGAGTTAGAACAAGTCAGCAGGGCAATGCTCTCACAACCAATAATGATTTCTGGAAATGGGCGTTTTGATACTGAGTTAATCAAATTAGGTCATGGACAATTGGTAAGCAAAGGAGGTGCTGAAGGTATTCAATGCATTAGCAGGATTGGAGAGGGAATAGGAATGGCCATAAAAGTCGAAGATGGCTCAAAAAGGGCAAAGCATGCAGTTGCACTCCATTTGCTTAAGCAATTCGAATGGCTTACACCCGGAGGACTTGAAGAACTAAAAGAACAAGTCCTTTTAGTGGCTCCTGGTGTGCAACTAGAAGTAAAGGGCGAACTTAAATTCAATGAAACCTAGATAGAGGAGTTATTTGTCTCTGGCAGAGATGTATCATTAATGAATCCTCGCGGGGTAGAGCAGTCTGGTAGCTCGTCGGGCTCATAACCCGAAGGTCGGGAGTTCAAATCTCCCCCCCCGCCACCAAATGAAACCCCTGCTCCGGCGGGGGTTTTTTGTTGGCATGACAGGGTTTTCAGTAAGGAGAATATGCTGCACCTCACTTATTGATTGAAAGAGAGATTCTTTACTTCTGAGGTTTGCCGCATTCTTCTATCCATTTATCAGCAACTTCATCAGGCAATTTTATTGTTACATAATTTTTAACGAAGGAATAAATTAACAGGAAATACTTGTGAATGAAATAAAAAATGAAACCATTAATTATCTTATTAGATAAATTTGCAGCTATCAACATGCCATAAAGTATTTTTGAGGGAAAAATGCAAAGAACAATTGACAAATGGTTGGGATAGTGCGAAATTTGTAGTAGCAATTTTGTTGTAATGCTAAGAATTGGAATTCTTATTGATAATGATATGATTTCTTCATATGACTATCAGTTGTGTGAAAAAATAATTACTTCAGAATTATTCCATAAGCCTATAGTCATTAAATGTAAAGATGAGTCCCAAAAAGCAATCATAAAGCATCAAAAGCAAAAAGGGTTTTTCAAGACTCTTTTATCAATGGTACTCCAGCAAAATAATATAAAAGAAATCATTGAATATATATCAATTAGCATTATACTTAAAATTGAACTCCCTAAAGTAAGAAAGATTTTTCCAAGATTTGCGACTAAAAGAAGTATTAAAGAACTATCTATTGAAGAGATTGAGATCACAAAGCAATTTTGCAGCCAAAAGAAATTAAAGTGGAATATAAATTTATCAGATTTAAATAAACTCAAAGAGCGCAATCTAGACTGTTTCTTAAGGTGTGGAACTGATATAATTTCCGGCGATATCTTAGAATTAACAAAGCACGGAATTATTTCATTTCATCATGGAGATAATAGAATCAACAGAGGAGGTCCGCCTGGATTTTGGGAAGTTTTCAACCGAGAGTTTGCTACTGGATTCATAATTCAACGCCTATCAGAGGAGTTAGATGGAGGAAAAGTTCTCTTTAGAGGATCTATTCAAACAAAAGAGTATTGGCTTTTAAACCAAGCATTTTTATCTGAAAAGTCTAATATTTATATATTAAAACTTTTAGAGAATCTAGCATTAAATAATTTCTCTTTAATAAAACAAGAAAACGACCCATGTATTTTTTCTAATCAAGAGATCTATAAACTCAACACAAAAAAACTTCAACGAACAAAGTATCTTCTCAAAGTTTATCTAATTAGTTATTGCAAAAGATTATTGAAGGCTATAAACAAAAGAGGAAGATATCTTGTTGAAAGATGGAGCATAGGTTATAGCACAAATTCATGTCTTAATACAGCTCTATTTAGATATAAAGAAATTAAAAATCCTCCTTATCATTTTTTAGCAGACCCCTTTGTAAATAAGAAAAATGGCCAAACTATGATCTTCGTAGAGGATTACTCATATATAGATTGTAAAGGAAGAATTTCTGCAATAGAGATAAAAAACCAGGAATATAATTATCTTGGCACAGTATTAGAAGAAGACTACCATTTGTCTTTTCCATTTATTTTTGAAGAAGGTGGTGAAATTTACATGATTCCCGAATCATCCAAAAATAAAGATATTAGACTTTATAAGTGTATAGATTACCCAAAAAAATGGGAATTTTTAATGACATTAATGACTAATATTTCTGCGGTAGACACTATGTTAATCAAAAGAGATGGCACTTGGTATATGTTAACTAATGTCTGCTCAATTGGGATGGATGATCATAATTCAGAACTACATATATTTTATTCAGAAGATATTTTTACGACAAATTGGTTGCCTATCAATGAAGGTAATCCCGTTATCTTTGATGCAAATAAAGCAAGAAATGCTGGTCTTGTGGTTCATGAAGAAAGAATTTATAGAGTAAACCAAACTCACTCTTATGAAAAATATGGAAAATGTTTTCAATTAAATGAAATAATTGCATTAAACCATGATGAATACAAAGAAAGATTCTCGTCAGAAGCTCGTCCTAGTTACTTTAATGATCTAACTGGCACACATCATATGCACAATACCTCTGAGATAAGTGTGATTGATTTTAGTCGTAATGTATATCTACCATCACCACCGAAGAAAAATAAGCAGGAAGAATGGATTGTTGCGTATTAATAAGGAGGTAAGATATTGGTATTACGAAATTCTCTATAAACGACTGGTATCACTTGATTCCCTAGATTTATTGCCCTGATGAAATGTATTCCTAAAATGTCCCAGATCCGTCTACCACTGGTTTCAAAAGACTGTCATACCAAGGGTATGCAACGGAGGTTGGTGCCCTCATAACCCGAAGGTCGGGAGTTCAAATCTCCCTCCTCACACCAATTAAAAGGCCCGCTATGAAAGGATTTTTTAATGCAAATCTTTAGAATCAATAAATCAATAAATCAATAATAGTTTCAATGGCAAAAAGAACAGTTGAGGCAATTGTTATAGGGTCAGGCGCTACAGGCGGTGTAGCCGCTTTAACATTGGCAGAGCTTGGAGTAAAGGTACTTGTAATAGAGGCAGGACCAAACTTGTCTCCAAATTCAGCAATGGGGTCAGAGCCAGCCAATAGTTTCCGTCGAATAACAAATCTACTAAGTGAGAAGCACAAAATACAAGCACAACATCCTGGTTATTGGAAATCAAATCCTTTGCTATACGCAAATGAAAAAGAAAATCAATATACATATCCCAAGGATCATCCCTTTTACTGGACACAAGGGAGACAAGTAGGAGGGAAAAGTCTTACTTGGGGAGGAATAACTCTTAGGCTATCCGACAATGAATTTAAAGCTTCTCAAAAAGATGGCTATGGACCAGAATGGCCAATTTCATATTCAGATCTTGAAAGACACTATTCTTTTTTAGAAAAAAATCTTAAAGTTCATGGACAGAAAGATGGAATAGATCAACTTCCTGATGGTGAGTATATAGAGCCATTCCCATTTACTGATAGTGAAAAGGAGTTTGCATCCTCAGTTAATTCTACTCTTGGTTATAAGGTTATACACTCTCGAGGGTTTGGAGCACATAAATCATCTATTGATGGTGAATGGCCAAAAAGTAGTAGCCTAGGAAGTACACTAAAGAAAGCATTAAAGACTGGAAATGTTGAGATCCTAAGTAATCATATGGTCGAAAGATTTAATATGAATTCAAATAAGGAAAAAGCTACGGGAGTAACATTAATCAACATGGAGAATGGGGTCAGAAGTGAAATTGATGGAGACTTAATTGTTATTTGCTCTTCTACTATTCAGACATTAAGGCTATTACTTAATTCACAAGATAGTCAATGTGAAAATGGTTTTGTAGAACCATCTGGAGAGCTTGGTTGCTACTTGATGGATCATGTCTCTACTTGCCGTTTTTTTTCCTTCCCTCAACCAAATACTCCCTCACAAAAGACTACCAATGAATTGCAATCACTATCAGGTGCTGGAAGTTTTCTAATCCCTATAGGATCACAAACAAGAGAAGTGTTTTCAAACAACTTTATAAGAGGGTATGGGCTTTGGGGTGGAATTGAAAGGTTTGAGCCCCCTAGATGTCTAAAAAGAAAACCCAAAACAACTACAGGTTTTTTAATCGGGCATGGAGAAGTTCTGCCTGTTAAGAGCAATAGAGTAACTCTCTCAAGAAAAGTTGATAGATGGGGTTATCAAATACCGCATATTGACTTTTACTGGAGAGAAAATGAAAGGGCAATGATAGAGAATATTCAAAAAACAATAAAAAAGATAATTACTGCTGCAGGAGGAGAAATTCTCCCATTAACTGATCTTGTAAAAATGCCATTTATCGAGCCAATAGTAAAAGGTGCTGTAGCCCTAAGAGATTCAGCTCCTCCTCCTGGTTATTACATCCATGAAGTAGGCGGCGCACGCATGGGAAATAATGAAGAGGAAAGCGTTGTTGACCCATGGAACAGACTTTGGAGATGTCCAAATGTTCTAGTAGTTGATGGTGCCTGCTGGCCAACTTCAGGATGGCAAAGTCCAACACTGACAATGATGGCAATTACTAGAAGGGCCTGTCAGGAAGCTGTTAAGCCTTTGAACGACTAAACAGATCATTCAAATAGCATTCCGTTACTGCTCTATCACCACAACCGTTTTGAAAAAGGAAGTTTGCCAAAGCAGAACTCATAACTCGATACTGATCCCATGATGGGTTAGAGACTAGAAACTCTTTCATCCCTAGATATAAGACTTCTGGAATCTCAGTCTCAAGACTGACATATCCAGCCGATGGGGAGGAATCTGCATTGAGTCCATTATCGATCTGAACGCAGCGCTCTAGGTGATTTCTATCCATGCAAGCAATTTGATCACGAGGTGTTTCGTTGACAAGGATCTAATTAACTAACCATTCCGTCAAAAAGAAATTTTGTTTCCATACGATTGCTGAGACGACTCAAGACTCATTTAAATACAGGGATCTAAATCAAAAACATTACTGATCGCCTATCTACATTCAGAAGAGCATCCTAATGTCAAGCATCATTGGCAACTTCAACCAAAACCCACAGAAGTAATGCAAAAAAGAGCTTTTAAGCCAAAAAGCGGTGGAAAAACCCTTGCTTACCTGTGGAAAGACCTCTGTAAAAACTATAAAGTATTTTCAATAAGCTCTACTAATCATTAGGTAGTCCCATGCGACACAAGAAAGATAGAGACAAATGATTCACTGGAATCAACCGTATTTCTTAAGAAATTAACCATTTTAACTTCACAAACTAGAAGGTCCTAAAGGGTGTTCTGCGTTGGGGTACAAAGTATGGGTATGAGAATGTTCCTTGTGATGAGAATGATTGTCTGGAGTCTCTAGGAAACTGTTTTCATTCTCCTGGCAAGCACCAGTACATTCCTTTTCACAAAGGGTGCAACATTCAGCCAAGCCTTCAACGTGATGGTGGTGACTTGTCTGCGCCAAGCCAACCTCTGCTTCAAAGCCCAAAACTTGGTCTCGATACTTACAGAGAGAGCAATTCATTGATGCATCTCCCCTGAAGGCCTCGTCAATACGATCCAAAAAAGTGTCGACTACAAAAGGGTGGTTTCCTAAATAGCCAACAGGAACAAAATCAACATTTGGATGATCATTAGCTACTTTCTCTGTATGTTTCCTAATTCGACTAACCAAAACTCCAGAAAAAAGAAAATATGGGAATACAAGAATGCGTCGATAACCTAAACGTACTAAATGCCTTAAACCTGGCTCCACAAGTGGGAATGTAACTCCTGAATAAATTGTCTCTCCCCAGCCAAAGCCAAAAGCCTCGGTGAGCATTCGCGTAACCTTGCAAACATTTGCATTTGCATCTGGGTCTGACGACCCCCTCCCAACTACTGCGAGCAGGGTCTGGTCGATAGGAATATCAGAGGAGCTCCTCTCAAGGGCCTCTCTCAACCGACAACCTGCTGCTGAAATCATTAGACGATCAACACCAAGTTCTCTTCCATAGTCGATTTGCAATCCAGTCTCTGCTGAGTAGGTGTTCAGCACAGAAGGAATGTCATTTTTTGCATGAGCAGCAGCAAATAACATTGCAGGAACTGCTAAGACTCGTTCGACTGAACGATTTCTCAAAGAATCAAGCCCATCCCGAAGAATGGGTCTAGCAAATTCCAAATAGCCATGCTCAACAGGTATACCAGGAAGTCTTGCCTTTATTGAGTTAACTAATTCAGCAAATTCATTTACGGCAAACCGATTACGACTGCCATGTCCACAGATTAATAATCCTAGATGGCTATCATTTTTGTCTTTAAATTCAGCAAGCACGGTTTTTTGTAACCTATCAAGACCAGATCTATATAAAGATAATAAATCTCCCTCATAGATATTGTTAGCCTTAATATAAAAATTAAAAGGCCATCGCTAATCCACTTGAAAACATTCCCAATTCCATAGCAGAGGATTCAAACATTGCTGGAATCCTAGAAAGAGTTGATGGCAGTTTACAGAAAAAACTAAGGTCCCTAGAGATAGCCCCTAAACCACTACTTATTTGCAGTGGTGGAACATCCAGCAGGTGTGCTGCTACCGGACATTGGACACTCGACCTAAGGAGTAGTTGCAAAGGTCTTAAATATGATTCAACAAAGGAACTCATCGAAGTAGGAGCTGGGCAAAGCATGGCTTCACTTTTAGAAGAGCTCTATAAATTCAAAAGAGAGTTCCCAATAGGGCTTTCTGGTATAACAGGAATGGGATATATACTTACAGGTGGAATTAGTCCACTAAGTAGGCAACAAGGTTTAGCGATAGATCAAATAGAAAAAGTAAATGGAATATGGGGAAATGGAGATTTATTTAGTATTGAAAGACCAAGTAAATCTACATCAGAAAATGAAAAGTTATATTGGAGGGGTCTTCTTGGAGCAGCTCCATTCCTAGGAATAGTTACTAGTATTGAATTAAAGACATTTCCAACAAGCCAAATTTATATCTGGAAAGGAATTCTTGATCAAAAGAATCTAGCTGATCTTATTCAAGACTCAGAAACATGGTCCTATAATGGTAGTTTGCAATGGGAATGGGCTGATGGGATAAATTTTTACTGTTTATTTGCAGACAATAAGGATCAACCAATCTCTACTATTCAATTCATAGAATCTTTAAGAAATAAATACGGTTTAGGTAGAGTTTATAAAATAAATGGCTTAATAAATACTCCTCCTTTTGGAGAAAGAAAAGCAAAATATAAAAAACAACTTGTTTATCACAGTGAAGTACTAGGCCTGCTTGGGTCTACATGGGAAAACAAAAGCGAAAGGATAATTAAGAAAATTCGAGATGCAATTAACTCAAGGCCTCATCCTAATTGCAGTATTTCATCCCAGCAACTTGGAGGGTCAACTAGCAGAGTTAAAGAGCATTCAACATCTTTTATACACCGTGACTCAATATGGAAACCATGGATTACTGCAAGCTGGGAAAAAGGGGATTTAGCCGGACGTGAAAAAAGTCTTGCTTGGTTAAAAAGAACCTGGGAGGAACTTGAGGAATATTGCCCCCATATTCATATGGCCCAAATGCATCCACATCTTCCATGGCATGAGAAAGAACTTAAGTGTGCCTATGGAGAATGGCTAACAGGTCTTAGAAGACTGAAGTCAGAATGTGACCCCAATGGTCTAATGACTCCACTTTGAGATACTTTCATCTATAGGAAAATTTCTTAAATGCAAACAAATCACCAACCAAGATTGATCGACCAATGGTGGGGTAATCCAAGAAGAGATTTACTCTCTGGCTTAGTAGTTGCTTTTGCAATGATCCCAGAGGCCATTGCTTTCTCTGGTATTGCAGGCGTTGATCCACAGGTGGGTCTATTTGGAGCTTTCATTCTTTCTATATCTATAGCTTTTTTTGGCGGTCGAATAGCAATGATCACATCAGCAACGGGTTCTACTGCCCTTCTGATGACAGATCTAGTCGCGAGAGGGAATGCACAAGGTCCAGGTCTAGGACTTTCATATCTTCTAGCCGCTGGAATACTCACAGGAGTATTCCAAATTCTATGGGGATATTTACGCCTTGCTTATCAAATGAGATTTGTTCCTGCAGGTGTTCTTAGCGGTTTTGTAAATGCTCTTGCGTTACTAATCTTTCAAGCTCAACTTCCACAATTGGGAATGAACATACATTATGGAGAGAAGATATCTAAGGCTGGTGTGCAAGAAGTACTGCCCCATGGAGGGCAAGTATTCATTGTCTGGATTCTTGTATTGATTGGTCTATTAATAATTTATGGTTTACCAAAACTTACTAAGCTGATTCCTTCTCAGCTAGTAGCAATAACAGTTTTAACTATAATAAGTGTAGGGTTAAACCTTGATATACCTACCGTAAAAGATCTTGGTAATTTACCGACAGGACTTCCAACTTTGAACTTGCCTTTTGGTTCTTTTGAAAATGGAAAGGTGCCATTTAGTCTTTCAACATTTGGAATAGTTCTACCTACTGCATTGGCAATATCATTAGTCGGACTGATAGAAACTTTTCTAACTCAGAATATACTTGATGACATAACAGATAGTAATTCCAATAAAAATTTAGAGGCTAGAGGCCAAGGAATAGCAAACATTATATCGTCATTATTTGGTGGCATGGCTGGTTGTGCATTAGTAGGTCAATCAGTAATGAATGCTGAAAATGGTGGAAGAACAAGGTTATCTACCTTTTCATCTGGCTTAAGTCTTCTGGTGATGATTTTGCTTTTCAGAGAAAACCTTCAACAAATTCCAATGGCAGCACTTGTTGCAGTAATGATTACAATTGCAATAAGTACTGCAGACACAAATGGTTTAAAGAATATCTCCAAAATTCCTCGAAGTGATACCGCTGTAATGTTGATGACATTTTCAGTCACGATGTTAACTACACCTCATAATCTTGCATTAGGTGTACTTAGCGGGGTTGCACTTGCAGGTATCCTTTTCAGCAGGAAGGTAGCAAAGGTTATTGGTGTAGAAAAGATTACGGTCAGCCAAGATGAGATTCGCTATGAAGTTAGTGGACAATTGTTTTTCGTTAGTCAGGTGTACTTCCTGCAAGGTTTTGATATATATAACCATCCAGCAAAGGTGGTCATTGACATGAGCAAGGCTCATATATGGGATCAAAGTGGGGTAGGTGCCTTAGATAAAATTATAAGAAAACTTTCTACTAAAGGGTCAACAGTTGAAGTTATAGGACTTAATGAGGAAAGTTTAGATCTATTTGACAGGCTTGGTGGACAAGAAAGTTCTCATGCATAAATATCATTAGATCTTTCGAATAAAATCTGGTTTATTATCTACCCTCTTCTAATAATTAATTAAGCAAAACCAGGGTCCTGAATTTCTTGAGGATCATTACAAGCAATTATGTGCAGCAGAGAGAATAAAGGCTATATTAAGAATCATCCCTAAAATTGCTTGTAAAAATGAACTTTGCTTATATATCATCAAACGTTTCTAGATTGAAGAGCTACAGCCCTAATATTAAAAACGTCTATACTTCATCATTTTTTATATTAGGTCTCTCAATTTTATTTTCAGGATGTGCAAGCCTTGAAAAAACTAACACATCTAGGTTGGATCTTATTCAAAAGAGGAATGAACTGATTTGCGGGGTAAGTGGAAAAATTCCAGGGTTTAGTTTTCTAAAAAAAGATGGAAAGTATGAAGGGTTAGATGTAGACATATGCAGAGCATTTGCAGCAGCTTTTATTGGAGATGCAGACAGGGTGAAATATAGGCCTCTGACAGCAACTGAACGATTTACAGCATTAAAAACTGGAGAAGTAGATCTACTCTCTAGAAACACTACTTTCAACCTCAGTCGAGATTCTATAGGTGGGAATGGAGTTCAGTTTGCTCCTGTTGTATTCTTTGATGGCCAGGGATTAATGGTCAAAAAGAAAAGTAATTATTCAAGTATAGATGATTTAAATGGTACAAATATTTGCGTAGGATCAGGTACTACTACTGAGCAAAATCTTAATGATTCATTCCAAGAAAGGAATCTTAAGTACACACCTATAAAATATGCGGACTTAAATCAGGTTTCAGCTGGATATCTTCAAGGTAGATGTCAAGCAATGACATCTGATAGATCTCAATTAGCAGCAATAAGAACATCATTTAAAACTCCTAGTAAACACATTATTCTGGATAATGTATTAAGCAAAGAGCCACTTGCCCCTGCCTCTATTGGCACTGATCAAAAATTAGCTGATGCAATGCGATGGGTAATATATGCACTATTCACTGCAGAAGAATATGGGATAACTAGTGAGAATGTAGATAGAAAGCTGGAGATTGCTAAAAGCAATAAGAAGCTAACCTCTATGCGAAGGATACTCGGTGTAGATGGAGAATTAGGAAAGAAACTTGGAATCAAAAATGACTTTGTTGTCAGAATCATAAGAAGTACTGGTAACTATTCTGAAATTTATAACCGTCATTTAGGACCAAATAGCAAATTAAATATAAAAAGGGGAATAAATAATAACTACAAAAATGGTGGGATACTAATTGCCCCACCAATGAAATAAGTTAAATGAGATTCAATACGAAATTATTTGCTCAGAGTGCAATTGGAATAATTGTATTTCTATTATTTAGTATTTTATTAAATAATTTATACGTAAATCTAATCAGAACAGATATGGGACTTAGCTTTAAATGGCTAACTAGCCCTTCTGGGTTTGCGCTTTCCGAATATTTATTGCCATACTCACCATCCAATAGTTATGCCTGGGCTCTAATAATTGGGTGGTTAAATAGTCTAAAAGTAATTTTAGCAGGACTAATTTTATCAACATTTATTGGTACTTTGACAGCGTACTCTAGACTTAGCAGAAATCTTCTCCTGAAAACATTAGCGAGATTATATGTTGCCTTAATTAGACAAATACCATTACTTTTACAATTATTATTCTGGTATTTTGTAGGAGTTCTCAGCTTGCCTAAATCAGGAGTTGGTCCATTAAATGACCTTATTAAAATCACTAATCAAGAAATAAGTATTTTAGGGCTAAATGCCACCCCAGAGTTTGTGGCACTGCTTATTGGTTTGAGTGTATTTACAGGGGCTTCAATAGCAGAAGTGATCAGAGGTGGTATAAATTCTGTTGGGAAGGGGCAATGGGAGGCTTTCCAAAGCCTGGGAATAAAAGATAAGCAGGGGCTTCTTAAAGTCATTTTGCCTCAGGCATTACCAGCTATTATCCCTGCATTAACTAGTCAATATTTAAACCTTGCAAAAAATAGTACTCTAGCTATAGCAGTTGGTTATGCTGACATATATGCCGTTAGCGATACAACAATCACTCAGACTGGACGAGCTGTTGAAGGTTTTGTTATTTTACTATCTAGTTTCTTACTTTTAAACTTATTAATAACGCGAGTTATGGAGAAATTAAATAAGCAGGTACAAATAAAAGGGAACATAATAAGCTAGGCAAAATATGGGAAATTTTCTTTATATAGCAGCAAGAAGGTTGAGAAAAGGTCTTTTCTCTTCGGCTTCAGATTCATTTGTATCTATTTCAATTGGATTTATAATCATATATTCAATATCTAAATTAATTAATTGGATATTGATATATTCAGATTGGAATGTAGTTACAAAAAATCTCCCGCTTTATTTTTTTGGAACCTATCCTAATGAACAAATATGGCGTCCTTTGCTTTGGATGCTTTTTATATTGACACTCACATTAGTTACATTACTAGGGCCTAATAGAAATAAAACAAAATTATTTTTACAAATTGGATGGGTTTTAATGGCACCAATTGGATTATTTTTAATTGGTGGTGGATATGGAATCAAAAGCATCTCCACAGAAATGTGGGGAGGACTTATGTTAACAATAATATTGACTATCTTTAGTGCAATTATATCCCTACCACTAGGAATACTTCTGGCACTAGGACGTCAAAGTAACTATGGACTAATCAGAAAATTATGCCGCTTTTATATTGATTTTATGCGTTCCTTACCACTAATAACTGTTTTATTTTTTGGGCAACTATTAATACCTTTATTTCTACCGATGGAAATGGAGATCAGTAGAGTAGGCAGGTCAATATTAGCATTTTCCTTGTTTTCATCTTCCTATATAGCAGAGGATGTAAGAGGTGGCCTACAAGCAATAGCTAATGAACAAAAGGAAGCATGTGCAGCGCTTGGGCTGAGTAAACTACAAATGATTAAACTAGTTATATTGCCTCAAGCATTAAGCACGGCTTTACCATCACTAACTAATCAGGCCATTGGTTTACTACAAAACACAAGCCTTATGGCGATATTGGGTCTAGTAGAATTACTCGGGATAAGCAGAAGCCTTCTGGCTAATCCAGAATATATAGGTAGGTATCTTGAAGTATATATTTGGATAGCTTTATTATATTGGGTTATATGTACTATAATTGCCTTGTTGGCCAGAAAAATTGAATCTAATATAAATTACCTAAACAAAACATGAATCCAGCAATAAAGGTAAATAATATAACAAAGATATTTGGAAGGGACCTGATTGCTCTTGATAATATTTCACTAGAGGTTTCTACAGGTGAAGTATTGGTCTTAATGGGTCCTTCAGGTTCGGGGAAAAGTACACTTATAAGAACATTAAATGGTCTTGAATCCATTGATCAAGGCAGTATAGAAGTGCTAGGTATAAAAATTACAACGGAAAGAAACGAAAAAGATATAAGCAAAATCCGAAAGAGAGTTGGGATGGTCTTTCAGCAATTCAACTTATTTCCTCATCTATCAATTATAAAAAATATAACTTTAGCGCAAATAAAAGTACAAAATAGATCTACTAATGACGCAAACCAACGAGCTATCAAGTTACTTACTCAAATGGGTATAGCTGATCAAGCTTACAAATATCCAAGCCAATTAAGTGGTGGTCAACAGCAACGTGTTGCTTTAGCAAGGGCTCTGGCATTAGATCCGGAAATCATGCTTTTTGACGAGCCGACTAGTGCACTGGACCCAGAAAGAGTAAAAGAGGTTTTGGATGCCATGAGAGTTCTTGCTAATGGAGGCATGACAATGGTTGTTGTTACTCATGAAATAGGTTTTGCTAAAGAAGTTGCTGACCGTGTGATCTTTATGGATGAAGGAAAGATTATTGAGACCTCTACACCACAAGAGTTCTTTGAGAATGCCAAAAAGGAACGTAGTAGGAAATTCCTAAATCAAATGAGTTAAATATCCTGCTAACGCTTATTAAGGAAAGGAAGTCAGGTTCATGAAGAGGAAGAAAGTACCTAGATACCACCGATGCGAATCAACTTATAGGGTTCTAAGAAGTAACAACTTGTACTTCTTCAAGAGATGGCATAAGGAAAATAGCTGTACACTCATTTTAAATAAGCTAATAAATCAATGGCCTACTCGGATTTCACAGTGGTTACAGGTGGAATTATCCACGTGCCCATCGTTGTAGGGCTCCTGAAGTTCTTTGATGGAGTCACCTCAAAGAACTATCTTGCTGAAAAAGCAGCCAGGGACGCCGCTGAAGCAAAGGCCAAGAAAGAAGCAGAAGCTAAAGCCCAAGAAGAAGCTGCTAGGCAAAAAGCTGCAGAAGCTGCAAAGGCCAAGGCCGACGCTGAAGCAAAGGCTAAGGCTAAAGAAGAAAGCAACCAAACTGATGGAGATAAAGGGGGTGCTTAAGAGCAGATCCTTTTTGCTTTTATAGAAAATAGGTCTAATTAGTATTAACAGATAGTAAAAGTACTGTGGGTTTACTTATAGTTTGCTGTCTAATAGAGACCTAAAGGTTAAGTTTATACGAATGCCATCATTCACTTGATATCTCTTACGAGATTTAGGCAAGGTATGTTTCCAATCCAACTGACAAAAGGGTGACATGATCAACAGGTCACCATCCATAAGCTGAAAAGAAGACTCTCTTGCTTCATATCGATGCCTAAAAATAAATTTTCTTGTATGACCTAAGGAAAGAGAGGAAATAGGCTTTGAACTATCAACTTCAGGCTCGTCATCAGAATGCCAGCCCATAGAGTCCTCACCATTTCGATATAAGTTCAATAAACATGCGTTAAATGGACAACCGCTAACTAAAGAAACACGTTCCAACAAAGGGATAAACCAATGAGGCCATCCATTCCCAGTGTTAAGTATCCCACTATATTTGTAGTTTATCCCTTCATTTGCTAAAAAGGCTGTCTTTCTAGGTATCAAATAATTACGACCAAACATTTTGATTGATGGTTGCCGCCATGCGATTTGTGAAACAAAAAGTTTCTGCCACTTTCTTGATTCATTATCATCCATCCAACTCTTTAGAAGGTTCCAAGGAGATGGATCCAACTTAGTGGCCATAACGAAAAAATAATTGAACTGCAACTAGAGATTACTTTAAGTGATCAAATTCACTTTTAATAAGATAATATTATAAATTGATTGTAGTTCGCTAGAATAGCTAATGACATTAGCAGACAAGAAAAAGTTAATTCTTAATCTTGTCAAGGCAAGTTGCTATTCACACAAAGTAAGCAGTGTCGAAATAGTAGAAACACACATCTCTTGGGTAATTCTAACAGGAAAATATGCATATAAAATCAAGAAGCCCCATGATTATGAATTCTATAAGGCAAAATCATTGAAAGAAAGAATAAACTTATGCAAGGAGGAGATAAGAATCAATAAGAGACTTTCCCCAAGTCTTTATATTGATGTTGTAGAAATTTTGGGCACAGAAAAAACACCAACTATATCGTTAGACAATCAAAGAATCGATACAAATAAAGTTTCTAATATAGTTGAAGTGGCTGTAATGATGAATGAATTTCCCAGCAATATGCTACTAAGCAAAGTGCTTGAAGATGGTATGATTTCCCAAAATTATTTTCTAGAGCTTGCATTTAGGCTTTCTAAATTTCATCTAAATCTAAAGCCTTATAATGATTCTAATGATCTATCAGGTAACTTTCATGTATATGAGAATCTCAGAGTTCTTAAGAATTTTTATAGTGACAATTCGAAATTACTTTCATCTATATTAGAATGGGTTAAAAAAGAAGAGAAGCTTTTGAATAAAAGGTTTATCGCAAGGAAAAAACTTGGTTGCATTCGAGAGTGTCATGGTGATCTACATTGCGAGAACATATATCTCAAGGATAATTCTCATCTTGAGGTTTTTGACGCAATTGATTTCAACAAGAGCTTACGGTGTATTGACCCAATTAGTGAAATAGCATTTTTAACAACAGATCTCGAGGTAAGAAATAAGAGTTCTGAAGCTATTGTATTCTTAAATAAATGGCTTGAACAAACAGGTGATTATTCTGGTCTTGATCTTTGGCGATGGTACTCATCCTATAGAGCCTTGGTAAGAGCAAAAGTCAATGCTATAAAGTTAAGTCAAATAGTCATTAATAAAACCAAGGAAAATATAGACTCAAAAAATAGAGTTATAAGTAAAATAAATAAATACACAAATAAAGCTTTAGAAATTCAATCGAAGAGCAATGGTTGTCTAATAATCATGCATGGACTTAGTGGAAGTGGTAAGTCTTATATTAGCAAATTTATTTCAAATAATTTACCGGCAATCTTGATCCGCTCAGATATAGAAAGAAAACGTTTTTGTATAGATAGAAAATCTAAAATAAAAGCTTCCAAAAATTGTAGGCTTATAGAAAAAAGTCATAGTGCTAAATTCTTTAGAGGAGACCCTTATAATCATGAGGTTTCAAAATGGTTATTTCATAAGTGGATACCAAAGATCTCAGCATCAGCTCTTGCAACTGGATATATAACAATTGTTGATGCTACTTATCTAAAAAGAGAGGAAAGAGATCTCATGAACAAAGTAGCCACAAATATGGGTTCCAGTTTTCATATAATTGAATGTATATGTAACGAAATAAATGCCCGCAAGCGTCTTAAAAGACGAGCCATTGATGGTAATGATGCTTCAGATGCGAACTACGAGGTTCGAGAAAAGCAAAAAAAGTATTTGCAGCCTTTATCAGAAGTTGAGAAGCAGAAATCTCTGAAGTTCGACGAATCGAAGTCTTTAAATCAAATAATCAATGAAATTAATACTTTCATAAAGCCTAATAATATGCATTCGTAAAAGAGTTGCTATTAATTATAAATCACCTAGAAGGCTAACTCTTTGATAACAGAACCAAAGCCATTGCTGAAATAACAAATTCCTATGTGATCTCCAAGAAGTTTGGGGATTATCTGGATCAAAATTCTGAGGAGGTGGAACATCACCACGTGCTTTATCCCTTTCCATCTCTGAAACTATTCTTCCAGCATTGTATTCAGGATGGCCAAGATGCATTAATTGTCTTTGATCAGTACTTTCAAAAATTGTATATCCGACTTTTTCACCATGCGCTAGCAACCTAAGTCTTCCTTGACGTTGGGCGTCTTCCATTGCTTGATCATCCAATCCTGCGTACCGACTTTGTGGACATATGAATTGATCATCTTGTGTTCCCATAAGCGGGTGTCCAGGAACAAGACTTCTCATAGGAAAAATACCAAATAACTTTTCACTAAAAGCTGTTTTTTCAACACCAGCTAGATATGCAAGAGCAAATCCAGCCCAACACAAACCCAATGTACTTGCACAACTAATTCTTGCCTCTTCAATAATTGAGACTAACTCTGGCCAATAGTTAACCTCCTCAAAAGGAAGATGTTCAACAGGTGCACCAGTAATAATAAGTCCATCAAGTACAACTGGATTCATCGCTTCTTCCCAAGTCTTATAAAGTGCATCCAAGTGATCTAAATCCCATGTTTTGTAAGCATGGCTTTTAAGTCTTATCCAAATAGGTTCTATTTGTAAAGGTGATAAGCCAAGAGGGTGAAGAAGGTTAAACTCATACTGTTTACCTAAAGGCATAATATTTAATATCCCTATTCTTAACGGTCTTATATCTTGTCTTTCAGCTAAATCAGGTTCTATCCATGAGATCCTATTCCTCTCTACCGAAGCAATTTTATGATAGCTACGCGGGAGAATTAAGGCCATAGGTTTATTCTAGTCAAGAAATAACATCTAGAGCCTGTTGAAAATCTGCCTTAATATCATCAATATGTTCAAGTCCAACTGAAACCCTAACCATTGTTGAGGTGACACCAGCAGATTCTTGTTCTTCAGAAGAGAGTTGTTGGTGAGTAGTTGAGGAAGGATGAATAACTAAAGTTTTAGCATCTCCAACATTTGCCAAATGGCTAGCTAATTTAAGACTGTCAATAAAAGTAACCGCTTCATCAAATCCACCCTTCAGAGAAAACATAAGCATGCAACCCATACCCCTTCCTGTTAAATAGGTTTTAGCACTTTCATGATATGGATCATTGGGAAGGCCAGGATAACTAACATTTTCTACTTTAGGATGTGCTGATAGCCACGTTGCAAGTTCCATTGCATTTGAAGCATGTCTTTCTACTCTTAAACTTAGAGTTTCCAGCCCTTGTAATAATAAAAATGCATTAAAGGGGCTTAGTGCTGGCCCCCAGTCTCGTAAACATTCAATCCTAGCTCTTAAAGCAAAGGCCAAGTTACGATCTTTTGGTACACCTAATGATTCACAAATTTCACTTCCAAAGCCAAATGCATCCCAATGAACAAGTCCATGATAAGCATCACTAGGTTCACTCAATAATGGAAACTTTCCATTGCCCCAATTAAAAGTACCTGCATCTACTATTACTCCTCCAAGACTTGTACCATGTCCGCCTATCCATTTTGTTGCACTTTCGACAACTACATCAGCACCATGCTCTATGGGCCTTAACAAGGCGCCAGCTGCGCCAAGAGTATTATCAACTATCAAAGGAATATTATTTTTCCTAGCTAATGCTGACAAGTTTATAAAGTCAGGAATATTAAAACGTGGATTCCCCATTGACTCGACATAAATAGCTTTAGTATTTTCATCTATTTGCCTAGCAAAACTATCTATATTGTCCCCTTCTGCAAACCTAACATTTATTCCTAGCCTTGGAAACTGAACCTTAAATTGATTATAAGTTCCACCATATAAATATGAAGTCGATACAAAATTATCTCCTGACTTCATGCAATTAGTAATAGCAAGAAACTGTGCCGACTGTCCTGATGCAGTTGCCACAGCAGCCACTCCTCCTTCAAGTGCAGCAACTCTCTTTTCAAAGACATCTGTCGTCGGGTTCATTAAGCGGGTATAAATATTTCCAAACTCTTTTAATCCAAACAGATTTGCTCCATGTTCAGCATCATTAAAAACATATGAGCTCGTCTGATAAATAGGAACTGCTCTTGAATTAGTGACTGGATCAGGAGTTTGTCCAGCATGCAGCTGAAGGGTTTCGAAATGATGAGAGGCCAAAGAAAGTCTTAGAAAAGTTAAGTTATTTACCTTTCTAGCTACTAAATCTCCTTTCGACTCCAATCATCAGGAGGCTCTGGTTTGTCTGTTTCAGCTAATGAGGGTAATAATCCAGGAATCAATGAATTCAACTGGACTCTCACTTCTTTTCTAAAGGTTTCTGCAGCACCTGAATCCAGAACAGGGTAAGACTGATCTTTAGATGCTTCAGCTTCCCTCAAATGGTTCCATTTAGTTGATTCTCTTTTCTTTAAAGCTTCAAGTGGAGCTTCAAAATCAAAGGTTTCTTGAGAAGAAGACCCTTTAGATAATTCAGAAACACTTTTTACTATCTCCTCCCTTATCTTTATAAGTGCTTTTGCTTTGATTGTGTCTGGAAGTCCCAGTACAGGCTCGTAATAATCGAGCAATCTCAATTCCTCCTCTAAAAGAATGGGCCAAGCACCTCTTTGTCCTTTTTCAAGTTTGAGGAGATCTTCTGCACGATTCATAGCCTCAAGATAAAAACCTAACCAGCAGTAATAAGACTTTTCTCGAATGGGTTTCTTCATAGAAGCTTTAGCACTAACTATCTTTGGAAGTGCTGCTTCAGCCTTACGAAGGAAAAGCCTGTCTTCTCTTTCTAGATTTATCGCTCCCCAACGTTGTCTGTAATCCCATAGCTCTACATATCGCGCAACATCATCATTGGACCAGCCTTGCTCCTTTAGCTCATTAGCTCTGTGAGTAGATTCCTTTGCCACGAGTTGAATTAATCTATTAATTGCAGCGTAGGTCTTGGAGGTGCACTAGCTGGAAAGAGTTTCAAGTACTTAGATATAGATACAACTCCTTTTTGCGAATAGCCCACAGGTAGCCATAAGTCTTGATTGGCTGATCTGTAGTGTATTTCCCAGTGATAAAGGGCCTTATAAACATTTGGGTCTTCTCTAATCAAATTTGCATAAGCAAGAACAGCTCTGCCGTAATAATCACTGTTGTTATATCCCCACAAGCCCTTCTTAATATCTTCAAGCCCTCCTCTGCGAACCAAATAACGTGCTGCAGCTTGAATAGAGTCGTGGGGGTCACGAATATCCCCTCCCATACCTATACCTTTTTCCGCCCAGGTACTAGGAAGAAATTGCATTGGCCCCTGCGCATTCGCAACAGAAACACCATCAATCCTTCCCATACCCGTTTCAACCAAATTCACAGCAGCAAGAACTTCCCATTCAATGCCAGTTGCAACTTCCGCTTTTTTGTAATGCTCAACTAGTTTCTCAAGAGGTTCAGGTGGAATAATTCTCCATTTAGGCATATACCTGGGCCCGAGAGATGCGGAACCCATATTCAAAAACTCACGTCTTGCACTTATATGTAATTCAGCTACGCGAACCCAACGCTCATTCAGGTTATTTAAAACTTGCTTTGACAATTCTTTGTCTTCAGACAATACTCTATAAATAACTTGTTGCTGATGCGCTAGTCGTGGGAAATCTACAAATTGCGTATAAGGATCTCTTAAGATTTCCTCCAACTTAGTTAAAAGTTTAGCTAATTCTATTGAGTCTTGAGGGACCAGAGGATAATGCCTGCCATCCTTCATTGTTGGGAGGGAAGGATCATATGGCAAAACTAGCTTTTCAATACTCTTATTAGTTTGATTTTTAAATTCAAGTTTGGGTTTAAATTGATAATCTTGACGACTAGTACATGAAGCGGTTCCTAGAACTAAAGCAAATGCAAAAAAAAATCTTAGGGAAATCAATTTAGGATAGATAAAGTAATTAATCAAAAAATAATAAGGTGTTAACCTGGTAAATCAGGTTGATCATCTCATCAAATTATTTAATATAATTTATAATACACATTATCAATGTATTAAAAAATAAATAAGTGATTAATAGATATTTAGCATCAATTAATCACTTTGTTGGTTTTAGTTTTAAATTAAAAGTCAACTAAAAGGGAATGGTCCAGTCTGGCCCGAGGAACTAGTAAAGCCTGTGAGCGCCCATACTCCAAAGGAAAGAAGTCCACAGCCTGCAAAAAACATAAGGTGAGAGATATAGCGGATTCGCTCTTTTTCACCAATCCCGCCCTCTAGGGGAAGATCTCCCAAGAAACGTGAGTTGTTTCCAGAACTTCCAGTGTTGTTTGAATTAGATGGAGCCATGCCAGATAATCTGAGCTGCAATATCAAGAAATTATTGCATAGGTAGAACATCTATAAGAAGCTTTCAGCGTTTCAGAAAGCTTCCGCAACAAGTAGAAGGCGAATCTCCAGAGGAGTCAAGACTGCACAATGGATTACAGAAAAGAGAGGCGAAGAATGAACTATTAAAAAATAGAGGATCTCAAGTAGCAAAGAGATTCATAACCCTCCGAAGGGAAGTCAGGCAATTTTGCAGTTTCATCTGGTCCTATGAAAGGAATTTTCAAATCGATTGCTAAAGTCGCTTTGCCGACAAGTTGGTCGGCTTCTGGAGGGGTGGTCGAGTGGTTGATGGCTCTGGTCTTGAAAACCAGCGAGGTGCGAGCCTCCGTGGGTTCGAATCCCACCCCCTCCGTTTCCGAGAAATCAAAAACATTTGATCTAAGATGATTTCAAGAAAACTTCTGAGACCAAAACTAAACTTTGCAGGTATAATCCTTTCAATTTTAATTACATTATTTGTAAGTAATTTATTGCCTGCAGATTTAGCCTATGCGGAACAAATCACCTTATCCGAAGAGAATGAAAAGCTAGAAATTAGTATATCAAAAGGATACTCAAATAAATTCTGCAATGCTGTTGCTATGGGAGTCTCCAAAGAAACAGCTCTTAAGATGTCAATAAACGAAAACTCTAAACCTTTATTCAATCCAGGACTTTGGAAAGAGTTAATTGTTTCGGGTGATAGCAAAATAAAAGAGGTTAGCAACGAAAAGATTGCCGAAACAGCAGCAAGTCAAGCATCACGGCTTTGTGGGTCAGCATTAGGCATCTCAGGGCAAGATGCAAAAGAAATGTTGAAATCAGATTTCCTGCAGGAACTTACGACAAAGACTTATGATTTCCCTTCCTGAAGTAGCTAATCAGAGCTTTTAGAAAAGATAACCTTCATAAGAATTATCAGACTAGCCAATATAAAGGTAATAAGATTGGAGATTATCACTGGTATAGCATGAATTTCCCAACCATAAATCCCCCAAATAGCAACACCTATTCCAAATAATATAAAAGTCGAGAAAGAGACATCATCAGCAGACTTTGACCTATATGTTTTAAAAATTTGGGGTAAAAACGCTATTGTGGTAAGGGCTCCTGCGAATAGTCCCAATGAGTCTTCTGAGCTAGGGAAATTCATGTAAGAAATCCTTTTCAAGGCACTTTATAGAATAATTAACAGCCTAATGTTTCTAAAGTCTTCCTACCAGTTTCTGGATTAGTCCCTTCAGCCTGCAAACAAAGTTGCTTCAACACATCTGACCTAAAAGGAACGTTAGAAAAATCTGCTCCCGATATTTTCACATTCTCAAAACGAGTATTAAAGGCAAAAGCGTCTTCTAGAACTGCATTTCTCAGGTCAGTCCCTTCTAGAACTGCTGAATCTAGAGTCGCTTCACGCAAATTAGCATTGCTTAAATTCGCCTCTTGAAGTTTTGCCCCAAAAAGACTGGCCCCCTCAAGGTCACTGCCCGAAAAGTTCGCTTGTTTAAGATTGGTTAGGTTAAAAGTTACCCCTGCAAGATCCTGATCAGAGAAATCCGCACCAATTAATGACTGTTTTGAGTAGTCCATAGAAGCTGATACGGGTTGAAAGGCAACCAGAAAGAGAAGGAAGAACAGAAGTAATGACCTCATGGGAGAGTCAGGGTGTTTCAAAATCACCTTAAGGATAGAGTTAATAATCAAATTTCAACTTAAAAAATGTGTAGCTAGGACTTTTAATAAGAGAAAAATCTAGCTATCAAGGTGAAAGACCGCTTAAAAGAATGCTTTCAGCTGAAACCCGACAAAAAATTCAGGAAATACTAGAGAGAATCTCTAACAGCAAAGAAGTCAGCCTCCAGGAAAGAAAATATCTACAAAAATTTGCTGATACTGATCAAACAGTTTCAAACTGGCTTCATCAAGCAAGGCTTAAACAGCAGGGAAATGAGAACTGCGACTCAATACAACACTTGCTTGAGGGACTAACACTTGGTTCTCCTGACCCAAAAGACTTCCATAAAAAGGAAGATGATCTTGGTGAATTCTTCCTTGGCGCCCCTTCATGGCTAGGAAGGAGCTAGTTATAGGGATAGTCAATAATCTGCAAATAAATTATTTGGGCTGTTATTTATTACTCTATAATAAATTCATATTTTTTATAGAATATTAGCTTGATGCAGATGTATAAAAGCGTAAAGCATATCTCCAAAAGTACCTGCTTATTACAAAGAAGACTATAGATATTGAGACTGAACTTAGTATCATTATTCCTGTTGAAGTTCCTAATATCGCCTCTGCTGGAACAGTAGTAAGGAATGCCACTGGAAGAACAAAAGTAAAAATAGTTCGTAAAGGTGCTGAGTAAGCACTAACTGGGTATCTTCCTGCTACTAATAAAGAACGAAGTACTTCCGTGGCATTCCATACTTTCACAAACCATATACTTGTAGAAGCTATAAGAAACCAAAGGCTATATAATATCAAAAAACTACAAGTAAGCATTAAAATCCCGACTATCAACGTAGAGACTCTTAATGCATAAGTTGAGGAGATTAGTGAGTAAATTATTAAGAGGAATCCTGTAATCATTGAGGGGATTCCCCAAGGAGAGAACATTCTTAATGAAACCCATAACTGAGCGTCAATGGGTTTTAGCAGCACAAAGTCAAGTGTACCTAGCTGAACATGCCTAACTATGCGGCTCAAGTTCGGCTGTAAGATGGATATAGTAATTCCATCTAAAAAAGTATGTATGCCTAAAACAATCAAAGCATTAGACCAAGTCCAACCACCTAGTGTTGCCCCGGGAGAATAAAAAAGAGATAATACAAATAGGCTTCCTATTAAATTACCTATGACTGCTATGATTTCAAAATAAAAATTAAATTTATACTCAAGTTCACTTGCTAGACCTGTCGACCAGAAACTCCTGATAATATTAAGAGTGCTTAGCAGTGTTTTGAACATAATAAAAAGCTATGCTCCCATTGAAGAGTATTGTTTAAGTCCATTTCTCCAGGCATAAAAGCTAATAAACATAAAAAGAGATCCCCACAAAAACAGACAGAGGAATCCTTGCAAAAGATTGACATTTGCTCCTGAAAGAATTTTCGCAGGAAAAGAAAGCAAGTATGGGTAAGGTGTTAAAAGTGCAAAAGCACGAACACTTTCTGGAAATGTCTCTATTGGAGCAACTAAGCCAGACAGGAATAAATAAGGGATCATCAAAACCCTTTCTATTGCTGACGCTCTTTCTGTCCAGAAGTTAACCATAGCAAAAGTCCAATGTAGAATAAATCGAACACAGAAGGCAGAGAAAATAGCTATTATTGCTGCAATTAGTTCTTTATTAGATGGGATAAAGAAGGTCTGCGGAAATCCTATAAATAGAAAAATCATAATTACCAATACAAAAGGAATTCTTGTGAATTGCTCTGCTACATGAGAAAAGAAGTAACGCCAAAATGGGTATATTGGTTGCAGAATAAATGGTGATAATTTCCCTTCAATATGGTCCTCCTCAAAAGAAACCATTACCCAGACGGCCGTAAATTGTCTAACTATAAATGCAGAGATAAAGTATCTGGTTATATCCTCCTTTGTGATTCCTGCTAAAACTCTTGCCTCTGCTCCAGTCCATAGACCCAGCATGATAAGAGGTAAAACACCTGAAATTGCCCAGAGAACTATTTCAGCTCTATATTCCAACATAAGTGCATACTGAGAACTGAATAGGCTGCCCGCAATTCGATAAGGGCTTATTATTTTTTTCAGCACTTTTTTAAAATAGATCATTATTAATAATTTGGATTCTTAAAGAGATTCCCAATAAGTTCCTCAACAGGAGGGTCACAAACTTCTAAATCCTTAACAGGAAAATTATTTAATATAGACGTGATAGAATCAGTAAGAGTCTCTCTAGGTATTAATAATCTTACAAGACATCCATTAAATTCTTCTAACTGACCATAATTTACAAACAGACCTTTTGGCTGAGGTTCCTTTAACTCAATTCTTACAGCTCGATATGGGGATAATTTTAAAGTCAACTCATCTAAAGATCCGTCGTGAAATAATGAACCCTGATGTATCAACAATACACGGGAACATAAAGAAGTTATATCTGCCATATAATGACTTGTAAGTAAGATGGTAGCTCCATATCGTTTATTGTATTTAGAAAGAAACTCTCTAACCTTTGATTGAGCATTTACATCTAGGCCAAGAGTTGGTTCGTCCAGAAAAAGAATGGAAGGTCGGTGTAATAATGCAGCTAATAATTCAGCTTTCATTCTCTGTCCAAGAGAAAGCTTTCTAACAGGTCTAACCAGTTCATCATTCAACTCCAACATTGCAGCCAACTCATCTATACGCTTAGAAGCTTCTTGTTTATTCAGGCCATAAACTGCTGCATTAACGTAAAAAGAGTCTAAAGGTGGTAAATCCCAAATTAATTGCTGCTTTTGCCCCATTACGAGAGTGATGTCTTTGAGAAAACTTGTATTGCGACTCTGAGGTTTGTGACCAGCGACCAGAAGCTCACCGCCAGATGGATGAACTAATCCACATAGCATTTTGAGGGTAGTTGTCTTACCTGCACCATTTGGACCTATAAAACCAACCATCTCTCCTTGGGAGACTTTAAAGGTGACACCTTTTACCGCCTCCACGAGGATCGTTTTGCGATTAAAAAAATTCTTCAATGAGCCTGACAAACCAGGGCGTTTAACAGAAACTCGGAAGTTTTTACGCAGATCCTTAACTGTGATGATCGCCATAACTGCTTATTGAAACCTTCGTGCCATAAGATCAGGAAGACGACTTTCGTTTGTACCAATTAAAAATTGCATATTTAAACTATCAATAAGATAGAGAAAAAGGCATCAGGGACTTCAAAGCTCATATACATTAGAGAAGGTCAAAAAAGAGTCGAAAGGAGGCATGAAAATAATTTGTAACAACAAGCTGAGTCCCCTTTCCTGTTAATGGATTTAGAGTGGCAGTGATTACAAACGGAGTAGAACCTAGAGATTTACAACCGCAGGGGAATAAACGGCACAATCGATTAGTATGGTTTTTAAAAGGCCTTTTGTCACTCTACAAAAATAGTGAAAATATGCCATGAGTGAAAAAAGTATTGCACCAACAAAATCACTTAACTGGCAGAGTGACCACTCTGTAAATAATTCAATTGAAGGAAATTTATCTGGAATAACAGAAGAGAACACCTCTACAAAACCTGCTAATCAACTAGGAAGTGGTCTTCTGGGTTGGTATGCCATATGCAGTACAGAATCCTTAGAAGATGGGAATTTGTATTTTTTCTCTATGTATAACGAGCCCTTAGTCTTGTATAGAGATAAGGACTCACGTGCAAGATGCATAAAGGACATGTGCCCACATAGAGGGGCATCCTTTCAGGGCGGGGTATTGAAAGAAGGTGAAATCGTATGTCCTTACCACGGAGGTCGCTTTTCAGCAGATGGAGATTGCACAAATCTCGATAGAATCACTTGTCAACACATAGTTGATTCAAATTACAATAATTACGCTAAAAAAATTCACTTATATCAATACCCTTGTGTAGAGAAAAATGGATATTTATATATCTACTATACAGGTCGGGCTAAAACAAATTTACAAGATTTTGAAATAAAATCATCATTAGACAACTTGGATCCTGAAAACTATGGATTCAAGACAGATGAATATGCATATGAGGAGGTTTGCGTAGACTTTAAATGTGATTGGGCAAGAATAATTGAGAATCACCTTGATATACTCCATATCTTCTGGATTCATGGAGACACTATTCCTGACAAGGACGTAAATAAAGAAGTAATAACAAGTTTCAACCAAAAGATAAAGCGGGATGGTAGGCACATAGAAAGCAAATACAACTACAAATCTAAGGATCTTGGCGAATTTATTACTCTCAAGTTCCTTCCACCAGGAAGAGTTTGCATATATAAAGGCACGCCAGAAACTGCACGTTATATTCAAGTACTAGATCACATACCCCTCGCAAAAAATAGAGCAAGAGTAATTGTTAGACATTATAGGAAGTTCTTAAAAAACAAATTACTTACGAACCTTGTCCTATTCAAGCAACTTCAACATAGAATATATTATCGTATATTTTCAGAAGATTACTTAGTACTAAAGACTCAAACATTTAACGAGCAAATGGGATATATACAAAAAGACAATGTAAAACTTCTAGGTGAAGATAAAATGATTCAATATTACTGGGATTGGTATAAGAGCTCATTAAACAAAGATCGTCCCTGGGAACTCCATCCAACAACCGAGAATACAAACTCGATCTATTTAGACAAGCCAATGGACTACCCTCCTGAAAATACAAAATTAGTTGATACAAATAATAGGTCAATAATTCTAAATTTACTTTTAAGACTCCTTTTTCCTATTGGCCTTATAGTACTTGTTCTTTAATCACAACTAAATTAATTAAATCAATTCCCACAAATGATTAGGTTGATGTTAT
Source organism: Prochlorococcus sp. AG-363-P08 (assembly GCA_003278195.1). GTDB lineage: Bacteria > Cyanobacteriota > Cyanobacteriia > PCC-6307 > Cyanobiaceae > AG-363-P08. The sequence continues at coordinate 91,791 of QCGE01000002.1, read as the reverse complement.
AGACATACAAACACATAGGAAATAAAAAGTAACCGGATAACGTAAATTATCACTAGAATAATTATATTATTAGTTATATAACTCTATGACCCCCTCAAACAATCGACCAGCCTGGATGAATTGGGCATTCTTAGGTATTTTCCTATGGTCAAGCTGGCAGTTATATGGTTTTTGGTCGCATCAGCTGAATGGTTTCTAATCGAACTCAAACTCTCTATTAAAATCCATCCCATTATTTCGAAGTCAGTATCGCAATCCATAAATAATTTACTCTGTGAAAAACAACAAAAACTTTGTTCTGTTTTCTATCTAATATCCCATTAATATGTAATTGAGATTCATAGATAAAAAGTATTGAAACCTCAGAACTGGTTAAAACTAAAGAATATAGAAGCCTGGATATGCGGCAAGAAAATTTTTGATGGTTTAAATTTAAGTCTAAAAACAAATGAAAATACAGTTATGCTTGGCCAAAATGGGTCAGGCAAATCCTCTATTGTTAAATTAATATCCAGAGATCTTTATCCTGTTATAAAGGAAAACTCAGAACTGATTTTCTTTGGCAGAGAGAATATGAGCTTAGTTGAGTTACGCAAGAATATAAGTATATATTCCTCTGAAGTTGAAAAGAGAATAGATCAAAACCTAGATGTATTTTCCGCAATTGAGACTGGTCTTTATGGAATAATGAGGTTTTCAGGGAGAGAGAATAATTACCAGAAAAGTTTAAGAAGAGAAGTTGAAGAGCTCATAGAAAAGTTAAATCTTGGTCACATAGCCAGAAAAGAAATATACAGACTTTCAGATGGGCAGAGAAAAATTGTTCTTATAGCAAGAGCTTTAGCGAACAACCCCAAAGTACTGGTTTTGGATGAGCCTAGTTGTAATTTAGATCTAAAAGCTAATTATGAATTAATAAAAATGCAAAAGTACTTAAGCAAAAGTTCTACAACTCTATTCTGGGTAACACATAAAATTGAAGAGATAACTAATGACATAGAAAGAGTTGTCTTCATTAAGAATGGAATAATTATTGGCGATGGTTCTCCTTCATCAATGCTTACTAGTCACAAGTTAAGTAACTTATATGACATACCCTTAAAAGTATTCAAAGAAAACAACTACTGGCAAGTTTTGCCTAGAGTATAAAGACTACGAGCAAATTAATATCAGTTTATATTCAAGAAATTAATAATATTAAAATGAACACAATAGAAATAATCATCAGAAACTTTTTTGTGTTGTTAATCTCAAAGATAGTTAGTGACTTCCTTCTTGCATGACTGACTCTTGTCCCAACAGGCGTACCACACATATTACAAACTAGTCTGCCAGCAAGCGCTCTATCGGCACGAAAACTTAAACTCCCACATTTTGCGCAAGGTCTATTATTCATATAGAAGTAAGCTGTGGAGAAATTCTACTACTAGAGAATTGATTTGATGCTTTCTTGGCAGCAATAGGTCAAAGAATATATGGCTCAAGAAAAACTAGTGGATTTTGTTTTGAGAGTGAATAGTCAAGTAATGCTTGAGATTTATATTTATAAAGCAATGTATTGTCAATATCAATAAAATAAGTAGCACCACGTTGTGTCAAATATTTATTTGTTGGCATATAAATTTTCCAGTTGCTTAAAATCTCAATCATATTATTTAGACGAATGCTAGCGAGCTCAAAAGGTCGTAGATAGCCATCTCCAAAAGTTGAAGTAAAAAGAGATGATTTTATAAAAGGAAGAAATCTGATATTTACTGTGTCCTGATTTGTAAGCAGTTGTTTAGATTTATTATCCCCTAGATACCCTCTAAATACCTCTTGGATAGTACCAGGGGATCCCAGGCCTATACACATCAAAAGAAGGTTTAGCAGAGGGTTTTTGAAAAGTTGAAGTCCCTTACTTAAACCTAAAGAACTATGCAGAGTGGGGTCATTAACAGTTATCAAACGATCTTCTGGAAAATTTGTGAAACGACAAAATCTTTTTCTTGATTCATCGTTTCCTATACCAATAGCGAAAATCTGAATATCTGAAGAATTGATTCTGGGTAAGCTTGTACTAATAATTTGAGCATATTCAATACTGTCAAAATCTCCTAACTGTCCAAACAAGATTAGAAGTGTCTTTCTTCCAGACTTCAAAGAAGATAAGGTTGGGATCAGATCCAAGACAGGTTGAGGACAACTTACATTATTCATAGTCATATCTATCCTGCATAAAGGGATATTTTCATTAAGAAGATACCATAGTAGGAACTTATGATTATAAAATTAGAGTAATCAAAAATATCTTTATTGAATCAAAGGAATGGCTTTCTATTTTACTTTAGACAATTAGATTATTATAAAAAAAGTTTGATCAATTCCAAAATGCAGGAGCTAGTAAAAGAAATCAACAAACATCTGTCTTGTGAGTTTCAAGCCGGACATACCTATTTAGCCATGTCCATATGGCTTCGAGAAAAAGATTTAGCTGGGTTCTCTTCTTATATGCAGACAAAAAGCCAAGAAGAAAGAGGGCATGCAGACAGACTTATCACATATCTAGTGGATTGTGATGAAAAGGTTGAGCTGCCTGGTCTAGAGGCTCCACAAAGGAGTTGGGAGTCAACCCAATCCCTCTTTGACCATGTTTATGAAATGGAGCAAAGCGTTACAACTTCAATTAATCGGATCTACTCGATTGCCGAACAAAAGGGAGAGAGAAGCGCTACAGCAATGCTTGATTGGTTCGTCGCAGAGCAATTACAAGAAGAAGCCGAGGCTAGGTTTGTTAGAAAAAGATTGCGGCTTGCCGCTGGCAATAGCGCCGCCCTACTTCTTTTAGATCAGCAATTTCTAGATGGAACAGCATTATTAGCAGTAAAAGGGCAACCAAAAGAAAAATCTATATAAGGCATATTTCCAGAATTGCAAGCCTTCTCGCTCACTTAGCCCAAAAGAAAACCCAAGGATGTTTCAAAAAGCCATGTTTCGATACCCCAACAATCCAAAATCCTGTAATAAATAAGTCATGCAAAGGAATTATTTGATACCAACTTGTATATCAAATTGAAAATCCATCTCAAGAAGCCTCTTGCTATTGAGAATCGCTTGCAAATACCCCCTCTTTGCGTATAGGGTTGCGATCAGTTCTCAACAAGCTCCTCGTTTCTTTATAAAAATGAGCTTTCGTTTTCTCCCGGATGACCCAATAAGTTCTGTACGAATGCCAACTGGTCAATCAGTACTTATAGACCCCGCTTCCCGTGGGGGGACTTCTTGTCTAGAGGTAATTGAGGGTATTGCCCGTGTTTACTGCCCTTGCGAAGAAACGGAAGGAATGACATTAGCCTTCCTTCAAGGAGGTGATCAGCTAAGAACTGATCGCCTCTGTAGTGAAGGGGTATGCGTAGAAGCACTAACTCCTCTGATATTTAAAAGTGACGTAGAAGCAAATGAAGTACAAGGTTTTGATGCTGTAAACGAATGGACATTGCAGTTGCTACGCATCAGGCATCTAGGTAGCGCTGAACAACGCCTTCAAGCCTTACTTGCACTTTTAGTAAACAGACTTGGAAGAAGGTGTGGAGATTGGTGTGATCTCCCCTTTAGGCTTACTCACGAAAGAATTGGTGAGTTAATTGGCTCCACTAGAGTCACCTCTACACGCCTTATATCTCGACTTCGTTCAGCAGATTTACTAAGTGTTCCTTCTGGAGAACCAACTTTAAGGCTTGCTCCAACATTTGTTGAGTCGGCTCCTTTAGCTGCCTAAAACAATAATGAATAACATCTCAGCCTCAACTTCAGACTCGCTTGTTGGGAGCCTATGTAGAGAGGTTTACTCTATTAGGTGTAGAAGCGAATATGTGATTAAATCTATTCAGACCACCAAAAATGTCGATTTATGTTCCAGGCTAGACCTGGAGCTTAAGGAATTAGATAGAAGGCGCAAAGAAGTGCTGTTAACCGCAGAGAAATTAATTAAGGAAAAATATCATGATAATCTTTCACTTGAATTCCTAATTGAATTAAGCCGAAGATATAAATTAAGCACTTAAACCTTTTAATAAAAATAAACTTAGACCAGAAAAGAAATAATACAGTTAATTTCCAACTAAGCAATCTGGGCAGGACTATTTATTCCGTTAGTCAACTCTCCATCAATTATTAGAATTGCAGAAGGATCTGAATTTGCAATCTTTACACGCCCCAAAAGATGAGCGAATTCATTTTCAGATTTAACCTGTCCATCTATAGTTGGGTCTAAAAACACTGTTGTCCTCATGTCAGAGGATCTTTCTGCCATGGAATATAACTGATGAAGAGATGAAGTAACGTCCGCTTCCATTTGAAAAGCAATTGACATAACTTCTTCTACTGATTCCCAATTTTGTCGCGGGGCTTGAATTGCCTCCAGCTTTACTGTCTGGCCCCTTGCAATTAAATAGTCTGCGAATATTCCCGCATGAATCTGTTCTGTTTGAGATTCTTGCTTGAAGTATTTAGAAAATCCTCTCAGTTCTCTTTCAGCAAACCATATTGCATTTGCAAAATATGAAGCACTTGCCGACCTCTCTAAAGTTAAATGTTGCTGAAGTGACTCTACTAATGATTCATCCATTGGATGAGCCATTGCTCTCCCTGCTGGTCCTGTCGCAACTTTCAGAGAGTATGTATTTGTTGTAGACGACATGGTAAAGAAAGAAAGCGCGGACAAAAAGGCAGCTAATAGATTCCAAAGATAAGGAAGGCTATCTCAGTTGCCATGTGATGGATGATACAACGATTCCAATAATTGCAAACTTTTTCGCCTAGCACTGATTCCGATTAGATATAATGCGAATCATTATCAGCTTCAACGAAGCAAGCATGGCTTATACAGCCCCAACAATAGGTTTAGAGTTAACAGGCGATTTTCCTGCCAGGAGATCTGTTAAGCAGACCAAAAAGAAAGGCTGCAAAAAGAAAAAGTGCTCTCACTGGAAGGGTGGTAAATGTCAATGCGGGAATTAAGTTAAAAACAATCCAAAGTTTATAAATTAGTCAACTAACTAACATACTTTAAAAGTGGTATTAGAAAATAAATTTTCAAAGTAAACACGGAATTGATCCTGGAAAAAGAATCCCTTTACTATTAGGTAAAAAGCTTAGGCTGCAATGATCTCCTGGCTTCAATGAAAAGTCAATCGGCTGCCTAACCCTAAGTATTTGTCCATTTAAATTCACTTTAAATAGCCAATCACTTCCTAAAAACTCTCTTCCTTGAATAACTGCATGACCTTGCATATCTTCCTTTATAGTGAGCGAGTATTCATCAATCATTAGCATATTTGCATTTATGGCCTTAGGGTCTGATGGGATCGAGATAGAGCCTAATGGGGTAAGATAATTTTTACCTTTTTTATTTATACCCAAAACATTTCTCTGTAGAACAAATCGACCAACAAAAGGCGTAGCTGGTTGATGAATTAACTCTCCAGGTTCAGCGCATTGATGCAAAACTCCATCTCTTAAGACAGCCACCCGATCACAGATAGCTAGGGCCTCTTGTGGATCATGAGTAACAAGAATACCGCTAGCACCACAAGACTTAAGGACTGCAGGAAGTTCAGTTCTAAGTCTTAATCTGACCTCTACATCTAAGTTTGAGAAAGGTTCATCTAATAAGACTATCGAGGTTCCAGGCGCAAGAGCTCTTGCCAAAGCCAAGCGTTGTCTTTGACCACCAGAAAGTTCATGTGGATACCTGTTCCTAAGGTTTTCTAAACCTAAGAGTTCTAGCAACCAAAGAGCCCTTGATTGATCCTGACCTCGCTTTAATCCAAAACAAACATTTTTCCAAGCGCTCAAATGTGGGAAGAGGGCGTAGTCCTGAAAAACCATTCCTATGCGTCTTCTTTCCGGAGGTTGAATGCTTGCAGAACTTGCTATCTCCTCCCCATTTATATAGATATGACCTTTACTGGGAGTTTCAAACCCTGCTATTAAACGCAAAAGAGTTGTCTTCCCGCACCCTGAGGGACCCAACATTCCAACAAGTTCTCCTGAATGCAAGGTGAAATCGATATCCTTTAAAGTCCATTGACCGCATTCAGGCTTTGCATAGTTATGCCAAAGCCCCTTTATTAGCAAGGATTTATCAGACACAATAAAAATTATTGATTCGAAAACTCATTAATCTGAAAAAATAGTTTTTACCTTACTCTTTTTATAGGTTTATTCTGCCGCACTTTGCAGTCTTTAAGCAGATAAGACAAGAGAGGCTAACAACAAAGTTCAAAAGAGACATGTCGATGTATCATTTATCACTTTCAAGCAGCGTTGCTCAGCCCATGGCCTACAGAGGCTATTGAGAGATTTTCTTATGAAAAACTTTTTAATTTCAATATAATTAGCTAATTATTTCTAAAATTGAAAATATAAAAGGGTGAAAAGTAAAATTTTTAGCTTAGTAGTCTATAGAAGTAAGATTTGGGACAAGGAATAGTTATGTTGGGTTTGTATTTGAATGATTTGCTGAAGAACAACTAGACTATCCATTAAGATATCAAAAAAAAAAAAAAATGGGCTTCAGGATACAAAGGTTAAAGAAAGAGCATTTCTTCAGTGCTCTTTTACTTGCAATATTAATAGGTATATTTATTGGCGTGTATTCAACTGGGTTAGAACAGTTAAGAAGCAACTTAAATGATGAAGGTATTCTTAGTGAATTATCAATATTCACCCTAAGGTTCACAAGTGTTTTAATTCCTGCATTACCTAGTACTGCCTATTCCCTCTTGTCAGGTGGATTGTTTGGGTTTAAAAAAGGCCTAGTCCTAATTTGCAGCGCAGATATAGTTTCTTGCTCGCTATGTTTCTTCTTAGCAAAGTATTATGGAAGAAAGCTAGTCACAAGACTAGTAGGTAAAAAATTTATGAATAAAGTAGAAAAATTTAGCAGTAGAAATATAGAAAGTAATTTCTTTCTAATAACAGGCTTACTTATGACAGGTCTATTTGATTTTGTTTCTTATGGAATTGGTTTAACAAAAACGTCTTGGAGGATGTTCCTGCCTGCATTATTAGTAAGCATAGCCATCTCAAATCCTCCTATAGTTGCACTTGGGTCTGGAGCACTAGAAGGGGGAAAGAAAATACTTATAATCTCAGCAATAGGTGTTTTATTATTAGGGTTAATAACTAATAAGATTAAAAAGTCTGCAAGCAAAGAAAGCAGAGTAAAGATCTAAAAAATGAATAGCCAAAATAAAAACAAAAGCGAGCGTATCAAATTAATATGCGATTATCTTGATAAGCTCTATCCATCACCTCCGATTCCATTAGATCATATCAATATTTTTACTCTTCTTATAGCTGTAGTTCTTAGCGCCCAAAGTACTGATAAAAAAGTAAATGAAATATCTCCTAAGCTATTTAAACTAGCCTCTGATCCATATTCCATGAAAGACCTTGGTCAACCAAATATCCTTGAACTAATCAAACAAATTGGCCTTTCAAAAACAAAATCTCGGAACATTTATAGATTGTCTCAAATCATTATTGAAAAGCACAATGGAAAAGTTCCAGATAATTTTGATGATCTTGAATCATTGCCTGGAGTAGGGCATAAAACAGCAAGTGTTGTTATGGCACAAGCTTACGGAATTCCAACCTTTCCAGTGGACACTCACATTCATCGACTTGCTCAGCGATGGGAATTAACTAATGGCAAAAGTGTAATTCAAACGGAAAAAGATCTCAAAATACTTTTTCCAAAAAGTATTTGGAATAAATTACATCTACAAATTATTTTCTACGGAAGAGAACACTGCACAGCGAGAGGTTGCAATGGAATGACATGCGATTTATGCAAACTTCTTTTCCCTAATAGAAATGAACCTATTTTGTGGATAAAACCTTAATTTAAGATTACGTTGTATCAACCTGAAGATATTGCAATTCTATGAATGCTTGGAAAAGCAACTTATGAATTAAAAAATCATGAAAACCAAACATATTCTTCAAAGAATAGTCTTTATTAGCTATACCAAAAACAAGAGAGAGGTATTTAAGTGAAACTTGTCATTAGTGGCGCATCTGGAAAAACTGGCTATCGGATAGCCCAAGAAGCAATCTCAAAAGGATGGCAAGTTCGGCTACTTGTTCGTACCAACTCAGAGCTCCCCAGTACCCTAAACAGGAGCAAATACAAAAAATATGTGGTTTCACTTGCTGATAAACAAGCTTTGGATGCTGCTCTAGAAGGTTGTGACGCACTTGTAATAGCAACCGGAGCAAGGCCATCTATTGATTTAACTGGACCAGCTCGAGTAGATGCCCTTGGAGTAAGTAGACAAATAGAAAGTTGCAAGCGAAGTGGTGTAAAAAGAGTAGTCCTAGTCAGCTCCCTTTGTGCAGGACAGTGGATTCATCCCCTCAATCTTTTTGGACTAATACTTATCTGGAAACGAATTGGTGAACAAGTTCTTGAAAAGAGTGGACTGGATTGGACTGTCATCAGACCTGGAGGACTGAATGAAAGAGAAGATGATATTCAGAGAGAAGGTATTAAATTTACAGGTCCTGATCTGCAAAAAGACGCCTATATACCACGAAGATTAGTAGCAAAGTCGTGTATTGAAGCACTTCAAACTCCTAGCTCAATAAACAGAATAATTGAAGTCACCAGCTCAAAAGAAATTCCTAAGATAAAGATGAGTCAAGCCATTAAAGAATTTCCGCTATCGGCGTAATAGTCTCATAAATGAATTTCACCTGAAAGGCAATGATTACAAATGCCAAAATTGACGCTTTGCAATTGATGCTGACCGATCTAAGAACTCGAAACGAACCTATCAGACATAAAGCCGCATTTAAAGGTTGCCAACCTGAATTCCAGTCTTTAGTTTCAAAATTAATAGAACAACTTGAATGTGAACTTCTTATGGAAAAACAAAGTCTAAGAGACAAAAAAGATTAGCTTCCAAAATATTCAATAAGATGAAAAAACCAATCAGAATTTTCTAGCCAAGTTCTAAACATGCCAAACCATAAACATCATTCATTGATATAGGTGGCTGGGTACCACGATACATACGGACAGTAGTTGAAAGGGCCTCAAAGCCGAGCTTTCTAAAGAGCTCATCTGCTAAAGGATTCAACCCAGGAGTATCTATAAGAACTACACCTGGATGACTATCAAGCAAACTTTTAACCAATAACTCAGCTAAACGAGGCGTATCAGCCAAAAGAGGGCCAATACGCCATCCTTCGCCATCTCTAAGGAGACAAGGCCTAATTCGACCAAAGCCATGACAATCGTCGTTGCCATCAAGCAGTGCAACAACTGTTCCTGCCGGATGCTTCAACCAATCCGCAATAAAGTGAGGCCTTGGACTAGGTTCTCTCATTGCGTCATAAGCCTGAACAGAATCAGGTGGAATAAAATCGCCTTTTACAAGCCTTAGGCCATCAAATTCTTTTTCAACCAAATTGTTCGTAATTAAAGAACTCCCATCAGCAAGCCATTCCCATCGTGTAGTGGTAGAAGAAACTGAAAAATCCCATTTTGCATAATCCTCAATACGAGCTGGGGCAGCTTCAAGCCCAATACAAGGGAGATCATCTAGATGCCTAAGAGCATGTTGCCATAATTGAAGACCATATCCTTTCCCACGTTCCTCAGGAACAACAAGGAATAAGCCAATAAATCCATATGCCGCGTTGTATCTAACTCCTGCAATACAGCCAATAGGCCTTTGGTCCAGCCAGCCAACCCATAATCCTTGTTTATCAGTGTGTCTATAAATTGCGACATCGCCTCTGCCAGGAGTAAATCCCTCGCTTCTAGCCCAGGACATTAATAGTGGTATCTGGGCAGGCAACAAAGCTCTAATCTTAAGAAAAGATCCCGTATTAGAATCATCAATGAGAAGAGACAATATAGAAGTAAACAATTGCTTCTATATTGGCGAGTAAAATAGTATTTAGCTGAAAATATTAAATTTGAAATAACTTGATGCAAATTACTCAATATGAAATCAATAAAAGCTAAGAGTAGCTTAAGAGACGAACAAATAAATTAATTATTTTTTACTATCAAATTCTTTCTGATAATTCTCTGGAACCACTTTGAGAAATAGCCACCACCATAAGAAAACGAAAAGAGAGCTGAAAAATGTTGCGAAAGGAAAAAACAACTTAAGGCTTAGAAGTATTATAACTAAGCCTGTAAGAATAATGCTCCAGGGCCTGCACCAAAAAGGCTTCTGATTCCAGAAAAGATTATCAAGGTTAGGTTCTTGGCCAGAGTTCACTTGAGTTCAGCTAATTGTCCAGAAGAATTTAAATCAGCCAGTGATTCATAACCACCAACAAATTTACCGTCGATAAAAATCTGAGGAAATGTTGAATTATTTGATCTCTTCTGAAATACCTGAAAAGAAGAATCATTATCTACAATTTCCTTTTTAAAAGGTATTTCAGAAGATTGTAAAAGCCTTAACGCACGATTGGACCATGGGCAACCAGGCATTACAGCTATCTCTAATCGTGCTGTTTTAAGTGAATCAATAGATATTTGATTACCTTCTTGAAGGTAGAAGCCAAGCAAAATGTCGGCGCCTTTTAAAACAAGAGTACCTGGTTCAAGATGACCTCCCCATACCTGACAGGCAGCATCAGAAAGGCTCAAATGGAGATGAACACCATCAGGGGAAAGGGTGCCATTAAGAGTAATGATCTCTAAATTTCCTTCTAAAACTGTTGGTTCTGAATTACCGGGACATTGAAAGGCAGCCCTAGACAGATTCCCGACCACTCCCAACACGAAACCGTTGGCACCCTGTTCTTGTGCCACCTTTTCAATAGAAAGTCGAAGATCGCTCCCTGGAGAGAGATTCAACGGTAGAGATCGCATAAGAACCGCTGGTCAGCTTGACAACATTAGTCTCTTGGCTACATAAGAAGTACTCATGTTTAATAGAAGCTATTCCTTTAGGCATAGAGCAAGAGTGAGCCAGCGCGCCAAACAGACGCTAGACTGTAACGTGTTCGACTCATTGACGTGTCTATCATCAGCAATCTCATCGAGGAGCTTCAGCAGTATCAAACTAAAAAAATAGAGTCTTGCAGTGTTTCAGAGGTAGCAGAGTCAGCTGAGTCAGAAAGGTTAAACCTGACACTCCCCGCAGGGCTAATGAGTCAACTAAAACATTATGCATTAAAAGAAAAGCGCAGCTGTAGCAGCCTGGCAAGTTTTTTAATTGAAGAAGGGATTAGGCGACACAAACCACTACATTCTCAATAAAGTAAACATATAAGAAAACAACTCAATACTTAGCTTGACAAGTCATTCCTATTGATAGTAGCTGAACTATCAATATAATTAATTACATGAGTTATTTTATTTACTCTCTAACTTCTGAACAATGAACAACATTGAAATCAGGGAGCCCACCAAGACAAGCAATAGTGCAGTAGTCATAAAGACCTAAATCAGTATATGTCTTGAATTTAACACTCTTATTCAAAATATCAAATGACATTTGTGCAAGCACAAATTATTGTAACTCTGCCAAGAAGAGAATCCGTTTAATTTAAAGCTTAAGGATTTTTCTTGGTATTCCAGACTCGACAGATGAGAAATTTCACCCCTGTTATTTATCTATCCTTGAGAAGGAAAGTAATTAACAGAAGATATAGCGGAGCAATATTATGTATACTAATTCATTAGATCAATCCATTATAAAGTATATTCAGCCAACACCAAAGACCAAATAACCTTCAGATAGAAGAAAAGAGATGGTTAGCAAGAAGATTCCTCCAGCAAACACTCAAGACACAAAATCTAAAGAGAAAGACCCTAATGTTTCTCCGAAAGAAAAAGCATATTCCTATATTAGGTCGAAAATTCTTCTCAAGAAAAGACTACTTGCAATATTTATAGTTCCAAGTGTAGTAATTATGGGACTAGAAGTAAGTTCAGTATCAAATAGACTTAATTCGAAAATTGAAAAGCAAATGCAAAGTCCTAAAATAGCTAATAAAGAAATATTCATATATTCATCAGAAAAAGATATATATGTTATTGATTTCAACCCTAGAAAAGTAACATTTGATATTTTAAACGGTTGGAGTAAAGAGGAATATGCTTTCAATGATAGATCTTCGCTGGCCTATTTTTCAGGTCCAATGTATGAGAAAGAGCGAAATCAGAAGAATGGTGAAATAATAAACCCTCTAGGTGATCTAAAGTTTGGCGGAAAAGTAATAAGGAGTCGAAACAGGGCAGCATCGAAACAGCGCGCATATATAGGAATTCAACATAATGGAATAGTTAACTTTGGATATGGTGAACTCAGCAAGAAAAGAGCAAGAAAATACAAGTCATTTATAGGAGGATTACACAGTGTTTACAATGATATAAATGCTCCAACTGACTCCTACAAGGGTGCATATAATCTAGGCATGCAGCAAAAAATACGATATTATCTACCTCGAATAAGAATGCTTTATGGATTAAGAAGTAATGGTAGACTTGAGGTAATAATGAGCAAAGAAAGCCTGACACTTAAACAAATAAAAGATTTGGCAAGAAGTAGAAAGCTATTAGCGGCATATCTTCCCGACCATGCCTCTAAAAGTAGACTGATTATTCCTGGTTATAAGCCTTATCTAAAAGAGAATTCAAGCGATAATTCTACTTATGGTCTTATCAGTACTAATGTCCCATACATGATTCAATTGAAAGAAGGAGGCCACAGCTTAAATAAGAACATTTTAAATGTTGAACATCTCATTCAGATTATTTTTGGTCAAAGATCCTATCAAAATTGGTTAAGAAGTATTGCTATAGTCTCCTCAAAGCAAGAAGAAGTAATCCCCTGCAAAGGCACTTTAGAATGCATTAAAGATTCAAGTGAACGCTTGTTTGAGAATGCACTTGCAGGGTTGAATCGGATAATAGGGAAAGTAATAAGTGCATTTGCAAAAGCTTTTTAATTGAAGAAAAATACATTATGCTTTTACGAAAATATTCTATAATTAATTTCACAATAAATAAAACATCAAAATCCTAGGTTGACTATTTTAAAAGCCCTTCTGAGCTCCTCTAATAAAAGAGGTATTGCAAATGCCCTTACATTAACAAGAGCAATATTAAGCCTCCCTATTCTAATCGCCCTGATGGCCGGCAATCAAAGTGCTGCGTGGCTTCTGTTACTAATTGGAGCCTTAAGTGATATTGCTGATGGTTGGCTAGCAAGGTTATCCGGTGGAGGTAGCGAATGGGGAGCGCGTTTAGATCCACTTGCAGACAAAATAATTTTAATTGCTCCTTATATTTGGCTTGCCAAGGAATCTCTATTGCCAATGTGGGGCGTCTGGTTAGTAATAACTAGGGAGCTTATTGTTTCCCAATGGCGCTCAAGTGCTAAAAAAGGTGGACCGGCTTCAAAGCTCGGGAAATCAAAAACAATATTACAATTTACAAGCTTATTATTACTTTTATGGCCAACAAGTTTAACTTCAATAACGACTTTAAGGTTGTTTACGGATTTAGGGATTTTATTTTTCTGGATATCGATTATTGTCTCATATATCTCGGGATACTTCTACATATTTAGACTCCGATGAGTAACTTATCTGATTCGAAGTCTGGTCTAATAGTTGGTGATTTCATATAGTCGTTTTGATAACTATCGACCAACCCCGTGAGAAGATCATATTTTGGGGACCAATCAAGTTCTTGTTGTATCCGAGTGATGTCAGTTAGGAAATGTTCTATTCGAATCGGAAATGACTTCCTAGCTTTTGGATCCAAAATAGAAGGGTCAAATTTTATAATTTTTAATTCTGCTGGATCCCTTCCACAAGCTAAGGACATTGCCTCTACTAAACCTGTAAAAGTAACGCCCTTCTGACCCGAACAATTATAAATAGTGTTTTTAGACTTCTCGATATCTAAACTTTTTGCCATTGCATTTGCTAAATCAAAAACATGGCCTAATTGTGTAATGGTTTGTCCATCACCAGGTAATGGAATAGGTTGCTCATGAGTTATACGATCAAAGAACCAACGTTCTATAGGGTTATAGTTTCCAGGGCCATAAATATATGTAGGGCGAAAACTCGTAAAAGGTATCTTTTCTTTAATCAACCAAGATTCAGTCTCAACCTTACCTATATGTCTACTTGATGGATCAACATTATCTTCCTCATTAACAGGTAAATAATTACTGTTTGAGTAAACGCCAGCAGAGCTAACATATAGTAAGCGATATTTAGGGGCACCCGTTCTCTCTACAACCTTTCTAGTGTCTTCAACCGTTCGACCTGAGCTGTCAATGATCACATCAAAAGCTCTTCCCTTAAGCAAATTCAAATCATCATCGTTCTTTCGATCACCGCGAACATGCTCAACGTTGCTAGGCAATGCATTCTTCCCTCTAGTAAACAAGGTAAGGTCGTGATTTTGGAACTGAAGTCTTTGAACAAGAGCCTTCCCAACAAAGCGGGTTCCACCCATTAGCAAAATTTTCACTGTTTATCAGTTGCACATAGTGACCATTGAAGCCTGTAACCAGTTCAACCTAAGGTCAAGTATGTATACAAAGTAAAGAAACAATCTCAAAAGACATATGGAAATCATCCCAGCCATTGATCTGCTTATGGGGAAATGCGTTCGTCTAAATCAAGGGAATTACAAAAAAGTTACTCAGTTCAATACAGACCCTGTAGCGCAAGCTTTATCTTGGGAGGCCCAAGGAGCAAAAAGGCTTCATCTTGTTGATCTTGATGGAGCAAGGAGTGGGCAACCAATTAACGATGACTGTATTAGGGCGATAGCAAATGCTTTAAAAATCCCAATACAGGTCGGAGGAGGAATTCGCTCTAAACAAAGAGCTGAGTCTTTGCTCAAGCTTGGTGTTGACAAAGTAATTCTTGGAACTGTCGCTATTGAGAAACCTGAATTAGTAAAAGATCTAGCTAAACTTCATCCAAATCAGATAGTGATAGGAATTGATGCAAAAAAAGGAAAGGTTGCAACTCGTGGTTGGCTAAAGGAAAGTTCAGTGTTAGCTACTGATCTAGCAAAAGAGTTTCAACAAACAGGAATTGCCGCAATTATCACTACTGACATTGAAACTGATGGAACGCTTGAAGGCCCTAACCTTGATGCCATGAGAGAAATAGCAATGATTTCGAAAGTGCCTGTAATAGCTTCTGGAGGTGTTGGAAAAATGAGTGATCTCTTATCGCTACTAACACTTGAGCCCTTTGGGATAACTGGAGTAATAGTGGGAAGAGCTCTTTATGACGGGGCCTTTAATCTCAAAGAAGCAAGCCAAGCAATTGCTGATGGTCGTTTACAAGACCCTCTTGAATCAAGAGAATTCTTGGCTTGAGGAAAAAGCAAACAATTGATCTTTTGAATTCTCCCTGGTAAAAGATTGATTTACCAATTCGTAAATGGATAGCTAGCAGGGAATGCTTGCCTGGATAGTTAGCAAATTCACTAAAAAGTATTTATCTATATCCAAAAAGGCTTCATGGACTGGAGAATTGTTCACATGCTCGTTAAGTTTGCATCAGAACAACTACGCATGGAAATTTGGCAAACAGCACAACAAACCAAATTCTCCTAATTGCATCGCAATTGCTTGGTGAATCCTTGGCAATACAACTTGCTGACAAAGATCTCGAATTAGAAGTATTTACCAAAGCTGATGAGTTAACAAAACATCCTTCATTAGTCATATGGTCACTTGATAGCCTTGAGGCTCTACCCGCAATACAAATAGAACTCCAACGTCTACAAAGACATTGGCAGCCAGCTCCTGTTTTATTAGTTCTTCCTGCTCAAGTTCGTATAAGTGCACCAGAGTTACTTCAACTAGAGTGCCCTGGCTTACTACAAGCTCCTGACCTCAAAACCTTGAAGGAAGCTATAAGCACTCTAATTAATGGTGGAAGAGTCGTTCGACTAAAAGATCCCGCCACTTCAGTAGCTTTTCCGAAGCAAATGCCTATGGGGCTTGGGCAATGGCTGCTTATCAGTGCTCTTCAACAAATAAACAATGACCTTCATAGATTAAATGTTCTTCTTAACAAGAAAAAAAATCGAAGTCCATTTACTGTCCAATACCTAAAAGGTAGGAGAAGAGAGTTAACCAGTGCAAAAGCTTTTGTCTTATGGTTATGGGGCCCCCTTAAAGAAGAAAGTCCTTTTCAGGTCTTCACAAGAACATCCAATCTGGTCTCTGATCAAGGAATACAAAGGCTTGTTTTAAATGGATACAACACCAACATCACATTGAGAGAGAGGAATGCAAAAGGGGTTTGGCTAGCAATTAAAGAGC
This sequence comes from Prochlorococcus sp. AG-363-P08, assembly GCA_003278195.1. Classification (GTDB taxonomy): domain Bacteria; phylum Cyanobacteriota; class Cyanobacteriia; order PCC-6307; family Cyanobiaceae; genus AG-363-P08. The sequence goes on along the minus strand of QCGE01000002.1, from coordinate 75,463 downwards.
GCATGAAAAAACATTTCCAACAAGACCTTAGGAACGCTACTGGCAATATTTTGGCAATCGAATCCTTAAATGCTCCTCGACGAAGAGAACTCTTACTTGAAATTCTAAATCAACTTGACCAAGTAATAAAAAGTCTAAGAGATAAAAACAACTTAGATAAACCTCTCAAGCAATCATGGTCTGAGCTCCAACTAGAGATACGTCAACAAGCGCTTAGGAGAATTTCCGGGAATTATCTACAAATCCCAAAAGGTGCTGATATGAATCCTGTTGCAGAGCAACTGCTTGAGCTCACAGAACTAGAGCAAATTGATGATGAAATACCAGCTTCAGAAAGGATGCTTGAGCCTTTACTTTTAAATAAACCAGTACTAATAGAAGGACAACTGTTGCCATCAGACGACCCACGTGCACTTATTCACCTAGAAGTCTTTATAAGTAATTGGCTAATACGTACTGCAGAAATAATTAGTGCTGAAGTTTTGGGAGCCTGTGGCGAATGGCCAGAGCTACGTAGATACATGTTGAACCCTTCTCTCATTTCAACTAGAGAGCTAGAACGTTTTCGAAACCAATTAAACAGTCAAGCAAGGTGGCAAAACCTGGTTCAAAGGCCAATCAGGCTCTATGAAAGCAAAAGACTTTTATACAGGATAATTCAAGGAAAAATTGAACCATTGACAATTACTGAACCACGAGATGAAGAACTAAGGCAACTTGGCTGGTGGCAGCAACAAGTTGCTCTATTAATAGAAGCAAGGGATGCCTTGGCTCCTCAAATCCAATCAGTCGTAAAGCACTTGGGAGATCTAATGGTGGTATTACTAACTCAGGTATTAGGTAGAGCTATTGGACTTGTAGGGCGTGGCATTGCACAAGGTATGGGACGTAGCCTGGGCAGGGGCTAGCAAAAAACGACTCTCACAGACAAACTCTCACTCTAAAAACGTAAATGGTTAACTTACTTAAAACAATCATTCCTCTTCTCATAGCAATACTCATTTTCATCCAACCAGTCAATGCAGCAAGGAATACAAATAGTTATGACGGGAATATCTTTCCTATTTATGCAGGCAATGGATCTCTTGTTCCTCCATCCACAACGCTTAAAGATGCGCTTCGAGGGAAGCGCACGAGTGTAATTATTTTCTATTTAGATGATAGCGCTGATAGCAAAGCATTTGCGCCTTCAGTTTCTGCTTTAAAACTAATTTGGGGCGAAGAGATAGATCTTATCCCTCTAACAACAGATGAAATACAAAACCAATCAAATGAAGATCCGTTAGAAGCCTCCTATTACTGGAATGGGCAAATTCCACAAATAGTCGTAATTGATGGAAAAGGTGATTTAAAGCTTGATCAATCTGGACAAGTTCCTTTAGAAGATATAAATGAAGCAATTAGTCAAGCGACAGGTTTAGCCAAACCATCGTATTCAGTCAAAATCAAAAGTTTTAATGAATATAATAGTGAGGCATCAGTGGAGTGAAAAAAGAAATCCTATGCCTATTTAATTCGACAAAGCAATGACATAAATACTTCAATATCACTCTGGCGTGACAACTATTTCCAACCCATTCTCATAACTTTAAAATGACAGCACATCTGATTCTCTTGTTGGTGATTGTTTTTCTTTTTACAGTCATAGAAGCAAAACACCGTTTAAAGCCATCTTCACCTTTACAGATAAAGGCAAAGAATTGGGAAATAACTAAAGATAGAAATGAATTAAAAGTAATTGGTTTACTAGAAATAAGTAACCCTCATAAAAGGATGGAAGTTATGGTCCCAACTCTAAAAGTAAGGCCAACTCTATTAGGCTTAAAGATGTCAAACGAACTATCAGTAAAAACAGAATTAGTCGCTAATCACCCCGACGAAGAAGAAAGAAAAGATGACTACTGGGCCGCATACATTGTTAAATCAAGGAAAAGTACCATTGTGAGGGTAAGGACTACTATTAGGACATCAGATCCCAGCAAAAATCTTGATCTTCCACAAGGCATTTGGATTGATGTAGACTGGACTAACTATGGACCATTTGGAAGGTTAAGGCTGCGAGAGGGCTTTGTAGTTTCAATAAAAAAGCAAGTACCTATAAACCTATCTGAGGTGAGGGTTATAGAAAGTGATAATTATAAATTAATACCTATAAAAACCCATCTCCTAGGAACTCTAGATGAGACATTAGAAGTGCTGCATTATTACGCTAGTGGATTGATGCAAGATGGTGACATTATTACAATTGGCGAAACGCCCTTAGCCGTAATGCAGGGCAGATACCAACATCCAATAAATATCAAACCTGGTATAACGGCGAAACTATTTTGCAGAGCATTTCACCCTACTAGCAGTTTAGCTACAGCTTGTGGCCTTCAATGTCTGATAAACCAAGTTGGGCCAACTCGCGTAATAGTTTCTTCTTTAATTGGAACTTTCATGAAATTAATAGGAATCAAAGGAATGTTTTACCGCTTAGCAGGTAAACAAGCTCGACTTATAGATGACATAACAGGAACAACCCCTCCTTACGATCAAACAATTGTTCTTGGTCCTATAAATCCCGAGATGATCTGCAAAGAAGCCTTTAAAGCACTAGGCGTGAATATTGCAATAGTGGATGTCAATGATCTTGGTCGTGTAAAAATTGTTGCTTCAAGCCCTAATTGTGACGAAAAGATTCTTCTAAGAGCTCTTCGCAGTAATCCTGCTGGGAATGCAAATGAACAGACTCCAATTGTGTTAGTAAGACCAAACCCATAAATTGACCTAGGCATGACCTAAATTAATAGATAGATTAAAAGAAGGAATCTCGTTGAAGAAAACGTGATCGAGGCATACAACAGCCCCCTTCGCGTAGAGCCGCTAAATGCGGCTCATTTTCCTATGCTCAATGCCAGCAATTTTTCTAATCACTCTGCCTGGCTGCAATCAATATTTTTCAGAAGCTTTCTTGCTGGGGCAGAAGTCAGATTCCCAAACGTTCTAGAAGCACGAAACCCTTTTTGTTTAATCGCACACGAAAGAGAGGTTTTAGTTGGAATAGGAATAGTTCAACCCTATAACCTTAGAGGAACTTGCTGGTCTATCTCATTTCCAGAAACTCCAAGTGCAGCAAGGTCATGCACCCAAAGAAATTTATATTTGACCCTTCTTCAAAAAGCATTTGAAATTGGGAAATCACAAGCCAAAAGTTGGATAGTTCGATGCAGAGCTACAAATACAGAGCAATTAGCCATTGCAAGAGAGCTTGGATTTCAGCCTCTAAAACTTCTTCAAAGCTGGAAACCTACTACAAAAGTTTTAAATGATTCAAAGAAAGATTTTCCATACTATTTATCAAACGAACTTCGCTGGGAAAAAATTACTAGGAAAACCGCACCAATGCTTTTATCGCTTGAGCAAGCAAGTCTTTCAGGACATCTTCGTCAAATTACAGATAGACAGTCGAAAGATTTAATGGACCACAATAAGCCTGGCAGTGGAATCTTGGTGGCAACTACAGGTGGCACTTCAGCTGCAATAGCTGCAATCATGAATGTTCCAGGAGAAACCCCTTATAAAATATTTCAACTAATAAGAGATGTTGCCTGGGATGACCGAATTACAAAAGCAATTCCTTTTATACAAAACCAACTCCCTCTCGCTACAAATGATTTCCAACTAGAAACCCATAGTGAAGACGAATCATTAACAAAACTCTTAGAAAACTTTGGATGGGAAAGAACAAAGGAAGAAGTTTTGCTTGGCAGAAGTATTTGGCGCCGTCAAGGGTCGACTCGTCATCTTAAAGGAACAAAATCATTGGAATCAATACTAGGTGGTTTCCAACCTCAACAACCTCAACTTCCTACTCCCACATTAGAAAGAAGATAGTGATTACAAAAAAACCTAAGCCATGCTCTGTACTAAGCATTGATGTGGGTCATAAGAGAATAGGAATAGCTGGTTGTGATCCTCTAGGAATAACGATTAAAGCGCTACCTCCTCTTCATAGAGGAAAATTTGAGGATGACTTCGAAACCCTCAGGAAGCACTGCAAAGCTCGTCTTGTAAAAGGGCTAATAGTTGGGATACCTCTAAATCTCAATGGCGATCCAACCAAGCAGACTGTTTACTGTTGCAAATATGGAAAAAAGATTGCTCATGCCCTTGAACTACCTATTGCCTTAGTAAATGAACACAGCAGTAGCTGGGCAGCCTCGGATATATATAAACTTAGAAAAGACCGCAGTGGTGAACTGGATAGTGCAGCTGCAGTCTTATTACTAGAGCAATGGCTCAGAGAAGGTCCCGAATTAAAACCGGTCCAATTGGCGGCCCCTTTAATCAGCAAGAAGATAAGAAATGTTGGATCCTAGTCAAACAGACTTGAGAACTCATGTCAGCCCAAGCTCCTATGAACAGTGGTGAGGTCCCCACAGTCCTTGTAAATGACAGCAATGGAGCCGATCTTTTGTGCTACTTGGAGCAGATTGTCCCTCTCCAACAAAAAGAATATGCACTTCTTACCCCAGTAGACACACCAGTATCTCTGTTCAAATTAAAAGACAATGATGACCCCGAATTAATAGACACGATAGGAAGCAGTGAACCAATTCTTGCTGTTGCAGAGGTGGTCTTGCAAGAACATGACCTATCACTAGTTCGCTCAGCCGTTACTCTCACAGTGACTGGTGAGCTAGAAGAGCCTGATCCGGAAGAACTCGAAGAGGATTCAATAGATGATGATTCTGAAACCTACGAATTATTAGTTAGCTTTAAAGTCGAAGACAATGAATATGGTCTATATATCCCATTAGATCCATTCTTCATCGTAGCTGAATTCAATGATGGTCAAGCTACCCTTGTTGAAGGCGAAGAGTTTTACAAAATTCAACCACTTATAGAAGCTGAATTGGAAGAAAGGGAGACATTGAACTGATGAGCCAACACTGGCTTAAGCCTCAGTGGGAACCAGGGTTAATTGTCCCAGACCTTCCTATTAAACACTTTCTAGACAATGGAATTAAATCGCTAATAGTTGATGTAGATGGCACACTTTTATCTGGAAAAAGATTTATTCTCGATGAGAATGTAAAAGACTGGATGTTAAAAGCAAAAGAAAGTTTTCATCTGCATATCTTTAGCAATAATCCTTCTGCAGAGCGTATAGGTTCTGTTGCCGATCAATTAGAACTTCCTTACACTTGTGGAGCAGGGAAACCTCGCAGAAATAAATTAATAAAGGTCATAAAACAGTTTGAGTTCTCTCCATCAAATATTGCAATCATTGGTGACAGAATTTTTACGGATATATTGGTAGGTAACCGGCTAGGGCTATACACAGTCTTAGTACATCCACTAGGAGAGGGTGGAGGAACAAAGCAAAGGAAAAGATTACAGATATTTGAAAGAAGTCTTGCAAGCTGGTTAGGAGCATAAAGTAATGAGCTTATGGGTAGTAAAAATAGGAACCAGTCTACTTAGGGGGACAAAAGACAAAACAACTACTGAAATGATTTATGCATACTGTGACTGCCTAGCAGAAAATATACAAAAAGGAGAGAAAATAATTCTTGTAACTAGCGGTTCTGTTGGACTTGGATCTAAGTGTTTAGAGCTTAGTCAAAGACCTGAAGATGTTGTTTCTTTGCAGGCAGCAGCAGCAATTGGGCAAGGACATCTCATGTCGCTATATCAAACTGCAATGGCCAAACATAAAAAACTGGTTGCTCAAATACTTATTACAAGATCAGATCTTGAAGCCAGGGAAAAGTATCAAAATGCGTCAAATACACTAAGAAAACTTCTTGAATGGGGAGTAATGCCAATAGTCAATGAAAATGATACTCTTTCGCAGGAAGAATTACGTTTTGGTGATAACGACACACTCTCCGCTCTAGTTGCAACAGCTGTCAACGCAGACCAATTAATACTTCTTACTGATGTAGATAGACTTTATTCATCTGATCCCCGCAAAAACCCTTCTGCTTTTCCTATCACAGATGTACATAATGCGCGTGAATTAAACAGTCTCGAGTCAAAAACAACTGATTCAAAAGGAGGTTCCTGGGGCACTGGAGGAATCACAACAAAGCTAGCTGCTGCTCGAATAGCTACTCAAAGTGGAATCACAGTGCACTTGGCAGACGGTCGACAACCAAATTTTTTAAATCAGCTACTAAACGGCACAAGAGGAGGAACTGTTTTTCATCCAAGTACAAAGCCCCTACCAAACAAAAAAAGTTGGCTTGCCCATGCCTTAAAGCCCATTGGCGCTCTCCATATTGATGAGGGTGCATCCAATGCCCTGATCAATAAAGGGGCCTCTCTTTTGCTCGTAGGAATCAAAAAAGTTGAAGGAGAATTCACAGCCAATCAACCCGTAAAAGTAATAAACCAAAAAGGCGAAGAACTAGCTAGAGGGCTTTGCTCTTTAAGCAGTAATGAACTCTTAAAAAATAGGAACTCAGATGCCCTTGTTGAACGTTCCCCTGTTGTAATGCATAGAGATGTAATGGTGATTACTCGAAAAGAAACTGGTCAATCGTCTCAAGACAATTACGATCCGCCTTGGAAGGTTACTTGACATGCGTTTTAGCGATCTAATCAGTGTCCTCAAAACAAGCGATTCACAGCTTCTTTCATATGACCTTGGGAGCGATCCTCAACTTCTGAAGGGAGCTTCTCTTGACCAAGCTGAAAAAAATCAAATCAGCTTTCTTGAGCAAGGTAATTCATTAGCTTCAGAACTCTTGACCAGTGAAGCTGGAGCTATTTTACTTCCAGCTAATAATGAACTTCGCTTAATAGCAGAACAGAAGCAACTTGCCTGGGCAATAGTAAAAGATCCGAGACTGGCATTCGCAGAGACCCTCGAGCTACTTCATCCACCCAAATTGCCAACAAAAGGGATTCATCCCACAGCAGTTATAAGCGCTGATGTCTCTATTGGAAATGATGTATCAATTGGGGCAAATGTTTCCATTGGGGCAAGAAGCAAAATAGGAGCTGGAAGTCATATTCACCCAGGTGTTGTTATTTACGAAGATGTATTAATTGGTGAAGAGAATGAAATTCATGCCAATTCTGTTATTCACCCAAACACCTGCACAGGAAAAAAGTGTGTAATCAATTCCAATGCAGTCATTGGTTCAGAGGGTTTTGGTTTTGTTCCAACGACTCAAGGATGGCGCAAAATGCCACAGACCGGGTATGTAGAACTTGAAGAAGGAGTAGAAATAGGTTCTTGCTCAACAATTGATAGGCCCTGCGTAGGTAAAACCAAGATAGGAGCTGGAACCAAGATCGATAACCTTGTGCAAATTGGCCATGGAGTAAAAACTGGAAAAAGTTGTGCTTTGGCTGCACAAGTGGGGATCGCAGGTGGTGCAAAACTTGGGGATGGAGTAATTCTTGCTGGTCAGGTTGGTGTGGCAAACCGAGCAGTCGTAGGAGATAGAGCCATAGCAAGCTCAAAAAGCGGGATTCATAAGGACATACCTCCAGGGGAAGTTGTAAGTGGATTTCCAGCCATTCCAAATCGACTCTGGCTTCGATGTAGTGCAACATTCAACAAACTTCCTGAAATAGCAAAAAGCCTTAGGGATCTAAAGAAAGAACTCTCTTTGTAATTTCATCTCCTACTCTCTCACCCACTAAATTAAATGCTTCAACATAAAATTGCTCTGCTACCAGGTGATGGGATTGGCCCTGAAATCACTTCTGTCGCAAAAATGCTTCTTGAAGCTGTAGCTAAAAAGAATGGTTTTGAAATTAGGCTTGAAGAAATGCTCTTTGGCGGTGCTGCGATAGACAAAACAGGCTCACCACTACCTCAACAAACACTAGAAAACTGCAAGAAAAGTGATGCAATACTTCTTGCAGCAATAGGAGATCCTCGCTTTGACAACTATCCAAGAGAGAAAAGGCCTGAAAGCGGACTACTTTCCCTAAGAGAAGGACTGGAACTATTTGCCAACTTAAGACCAGTCTCTATTAGACCCTCTCTAATAAGTTCAAGCAGTCTAAAGCCAGAATTCATAAAAGAAGTCGACCTGCTGGTGGTACGTGAATTAACAGGTGGGATTTATTTTGGCAAACCAAAAGGACGGATTAAAACAAATGACAATGAAAGAGGATTCAATACAATGTCTTATTCAACTAGTGAAATAGACCGAATAGCAGAAGTGGCTTTTGAATTAGCCAATGCTCGAAAGGGAAAGCTTTGCTCCGTAGACAAAGCAAATGTTCTTGATGTAAGCCAGCTTTGGAGAGAGCGAGTAGATCTTTTAAGTGAAAAACATCCAAAGGTAGAAGTACAACATCTATATGTAGACAATGCTGCTATGCAATTAATCAGGAATCCTCGGCAGTTTGACGTTCTTCTAACCAGCAATCTATTTGGAGACATTCTTAGCGACGAGGCTGCAATGCTTACTGGCTCTATAGGAATGCTCCCCTCTGCATCATTAGGGAGCCAAGGTCCAGGACTTTTTGAGCCAGTTCATGGTTCAGCTCCCGACATTGCTGGAATGAACAAGGCAAATCCAATGGCCATGGTCCTTTCTGCCTCAATGATGCTGAGAATCGGTCTTAACGAACCAAAGGCTGCAGATGACCTGGAAAAATCTGTAGACAAAGTATTAGCAGAAGGATTCCGAACCAACGACCTTCACCAAGAAGGCTTTACCAAACTGGGTTGTGAAGAAATGGGGAAAGAATTACTAAATGCCCTCTAATTTGAAAAATCCTATAAATTCTCAGATGTTTAAGAAAAAAAACTGAATTTGTCGGGCGACCTGCGAAAATCTATAAGAAGTTCATACCAGCGAGGATGTCGAAGCGTCACCCGGTTGTAGCAGTTACAGGTTCATCAGGTGCAGGGACCAGTACCGTTAAAAGAGCTTTCGAGCACATCTTCGCTCGTGAAAACATAGTTCCAGCAGTTGTCGAAGGAGACAGCTATCACAGATTTGAACGAGGACCAATGAAAGAAGCCATGGCAGAAGCCTTGGCTAAAGGGGAGAATTTCTCTCATTTTGGACCTGAAGCAAATCTTTTTGACAAGCTCGAAGAGCTTTTTTGCACTTACGGAAAAACTGGAGGGGGCGATAAGCGCTATTACCTTCATAGTCCTGAGGAAGCATCAGAACACAATGCAAGGCTCGGAACAGAACTAAGCCCTGGGCAATTCACTCCATGGGAACAAATTCCAAAAGGTACAGATCTGCTGTTTTACGAAGGCTTACATGGAGGTGTAGTGGGGGAAAAATACGATGTCGCCTCTAATGCAGATCTTCTTGTAGGTGTTGTACCAATAACTAATCTCGAATGGATACAAAAAATCCATAGAGACAATGCTGAAAGAGGATATTCAGCCGAAGCAATTGTTGACACAATTCTAAGAAGAATGCCTGATTATATAAATCACATAACACCTCAATTTGGTAGAACAGATATAAATTTCCAAAGAGTGCCAACTGTAGACACATCAAACCCCTTCATATGTAGAAATATTCCTACTCCTGATGAAAGCTTTGTGATAATTCACTTCCGGAAAGGATCTAGGGAAAAATGGGGCATAGATTTCAACTATCTCCTTTCAATGATTCACGACTCATTCATGTCTAGTCCAACAAGCATAGTTGTAAATGGAGGCAAAATGGGCTTTGCTATGGAACTAATCCTTACTCCCATCATTCATAGGATGATTGAGGAAAAAAAAGGTATCTCCTAATTTTCTAGATTAGCTTTTCACAAATAATCAACTAAAATAAGTCATAAAAAAAATTTAATTGTCAATTTCAACTAAACTTTCATTTAAGATTAAAGAGGCTTCTAGTAGCCTCGCGGAATCACCGCGTTGGGATCAACAGGACAGCAGCAAGCTGATAAAGCTTGCCAGAGAAGTGTATTTTCTCTATTTAGCCAATACCTCTAATGCAGAAGAACCAAAGGGAGTGGTGATAAACCAAAATAAACTTGATGGCAAGGTTGTCTTTATAGCACCAACAGCTCTCCTGCCAGAAGAACAATATTTAAAGATAGAGGACTTCTTATTTAGAAAAAGAAAGCTGAAACACAAAACCAGAGCAAAAGCTTAATTCATGAATCTAATCTCACTGGCTGTAATGATTACAATAGCGGGTTCTTTTTACGGGAATTTTATCAATCACCTTGATATAATCTGCCTCAAAAAAAAAAGACTTAATTTCAAATCAGCTAAATGTCCTAAGTGTGAGAATGTTTTCCGACCTCAAATCATCCCTTTAGTTTGGCTACCAAAAAAACTAAAGTGTGAAAATTGTCGCTCCACTATCCCTTCAAGATATCCATTAATAGAACTCCTTTGCAGTGGCTTATATTTGTCCACTTTATTAAAAGTGACTCAAGCAAGTAATGCTCCATTAAACATTCTATTAGTAGGAGGGGGTATTATCTTATCAAGCATTATCATTCTACTTAGTATTATTGATATAGATTATCTAATCTTGCCAGATTTCCTATGCAAAATTGGAATAATCTGTGGATTCTTTGTAAACACTATTTATGGATACTTACTTAGTGTTAGTGAATTAACACTATTGGGTTTCAAATTCATAATTTCTGCACTTATTGCTTTTTTAGCGATGCGTTCTTTAAGTCATTTATCTCGAAAAATTTATAAGCAAACTGTTCTTGGAATTGGTGATGCAAAATTTGCCGCCCTTGGTGGAGCATGGCTTGGCCTGAATGGAATAGCAGTAAGCCTATTAATCGCTTTTCTTGCTGCTGGAATGTTTAGTGCAATAGGCCTATTGTCTGGACGTCTCAAATCAAGGCAGCCTTTTGCCTTTGGACCATTCATCTCTCTTGGCATTTGGGGGGTATGGATCCTGGAACCAGATTGGTGGTGGGATAGCTGGCATAGCCTATTGGGTATTTAATAGAGATAACAATCGTGAAATCCGTGTCACTTTTTGATTGGTTTGCAGACCGCCGCAAAGGCCAGTTTGTAGGAAAGGTGAGCCAAGAAACTGAAGAAAGCGATGGACTTTGGGTGAAATGCCCAGAATGTGGACAAGTCGTATACAGAAAAGACCTCCTAGCAAATGCAAGTGTTTGCAATGGCTGCGGCTATCACTATCGAATCAATAGCGAAGAACGCATTGCTCTTATAGCTGATCAGGACACATTTAAACCGATCGACCTTGGACTTAGCCCAACGGACCCTTTGGGATTCAAAGACAGAAGAGCTTATGCGGATCGACTCAGAGAAAGTCAGGCAAATACTGGTCTAAAAGATGGTGTTATTACAGGTATCTGCAAGGTTGAAGAGATCCCTTTGGCGTTAGCTGTTATGGATTTTCGCTTCATGGGAGGTTCGATGGGTTCAGTAGTTGGGGAAAAAATCACAAGATTGATTGAGCGTGCAACAACTAATCAATTGCCTCTCTTAATAGTCTGTGCTTCTGGAGGAGCTCGCATGCAAGAGGGAATGCTCAGCCTTATGCAAATGGCCAAAATATCCGGTGCTCTTGAAAGACATAGAGAAGCAGAGTTGTTATATATGCCATTATTAACTCATCCAACCACTGGAGGGGTAACTGCAAGTTTTGCAATGCTTGGTGACCTAATACTTGCTGAACCAAAAGCACTAATTGGATTCGCAGGTCGAAGGGTGATTGAACAAACCTTGAGAGAAAAACTCCCTGATAATTTTCAAACAGCAGAGTATCTACAAGAGCATGGCTTTGTAGACTCGATTATTCCAAGAACACAGCTTAAAAAAACGCTTGCCACCCTCATAAGACTTCACTGTAGCCAACCAGTTAAAAAGCAAAAAAAATAATGAGTGAGGTTTTTGTTAGTGAAAGTTGGCTTTAACTTAAAAAAGGAAATAAAGAAATTCGTTTTTCTCCTTTTATTTATATATATTAATCTTGCTGGCATAAATGCTGCAGTTGCATCAATTTCCAATTGGGAAGAAATTAGATCCTCTGAGATAAATCAACAATGGTGGGATAGGACAACTCTACATAGAACTAAACACGATAGTGTTACTGTTATGACAAGGTTTAAGTCAAATGATGTCAAGGATAATCACAGAGCAAAAGAAATTTATTATTTCATGGAAATCGATTGTCAAAAGAAACTTTATAAGGATAAAGTTATAAATGGAATTCCAAATTTACAGGCAAATTGGTCTAGCCCAAAAGGAGACAAATTGATTAAGACCCTAATTACAAATGTTTGCCAACAAGAGGTACTCTAAATGACAAAAAAACAAAAAGCTAAAAATAGCATAGGCGTTGCAATAGCTGGGCTTGGATTCGGTGAATCAGTTCATCTAACTGCTTTAAAAGAAAGCGACAAGCTAAAACCTATTGCCCTTTGGCATCCAAGGCGAGAAAGATTAGATAAAGCCTGTGATGTCAATGATTTAAAAGGTTTTGAAGACTGGAATGACCTGCTAAATGAACCTGCAGTAGAAGCAGTCATAATCGCAACACCACCAGGTCCCAGGTTTGATTTAGCCAATACTGCTATCGATGCTGGAAAACATTTATTACTAGAAAAACCAGTCGCATTAAGTTCTGATCAGGTTTCCTACCTACAACGGAAAGCTTTAGAGAAAAATGTAATTGTGGCAGTTGACTTTGAATACAGAGCAGTTCCTCTATTCATGCAAGCCAAACGTCTTGTTGAGTCTGGAGCAATCGGAGAACCTTGGCTAGTAAAATTTGACTGGCTTATGGGAAGTCGTGCCAACCCAGATAGACCCTGGAATTGGTATTCAAGCTCTGAAGAAGGAGGAGGAGTAATAGGAGCCTTAGGGACCCATGCATTTGACATTTTGCATTGGTTTTTTGGCCCAACTATTTCTGTAACAGGGTTCACGCAAACATCAATCAAAAAGAGAACAGATCCAGATACAGGCAAGCGCAAAACCGTCACCAGCGAGGATATCTGCCTAGCCCAATTAGTCCTTAAAGGGCTTCACTCTGCATCAAATGTCCCTGCACAAGTAACTCTTTCATCAGTAGCTCAACAAGGAAGAGGTTGCTGGATAGAGATATATGGCAGCGAAGGAACTCTTGTCCTAGGAAGCGATAATCAAAGAGACTATGTCCATGGGTTCAGCCTCTGGAGCTCCGAAAAGGGGGGGTCTCTGAAGATTATCAATCCAGAAAAGGATTTTGCCTTTAAAACCACCTGGAGTGATGGCCGAATCGCTCCAGTAGCAAGAATCCAAGACTGGTGGGCAAATAGCATCCAAAAAGGAATTCCCATTATCCCTGGATTGAACGAAGGGCTTTACAGCCAAAAAGTTTGTGATGCATTGCAAGAGTCTTCTAAAAGCCGGCTACAGCTATCGATTGGCTAAAAGAAACAAGAAATAAAGGGTTTTGTGCGTGACATTTCTCACCTCTATCTTTTACAGTCACGGCCCAAAGAACAATTCTCTTAATGAGAATTTGGTTCGCCTGACACCCTGGAGACATCGATGGCCCTCGTTCCTCTAAGACTTTTACTCGACCATGCTGCTGAAAATGGTTATGGAATTCCTGCATTCAATGTAAATAATCTCGAGCAGGTTCAAGCCATCATGGAGGCAGCTCAAGAGACTGACAGCCCTGTCATTCTTCAAGCTTCTAGGGGTGCTCGCAGCTATGCAGGAGAAATTTTCCTGCGACATCTAATTATTGCTGCAACAGAAACCTATCCCAACATTCCTGTTGTAATGCACCAGGACCATGGGAACGAACCTTCCACCTGCTATTCAGCTGCAATAAATGGCTTCACATCGGTCATGATGGATGGATCGCTAGAAGCAGATGCAAAAACCCCTTCTAGCTACGAATACAATGTCAACGTAACAAAAACAGTCGTAGATTTTGCGCACTCTGTTGGAGTGAGCGTAGAAGGAGAATTAGGCTGTTTGGGATCTCTTGAAACTGGTAAGGGAGAAGCAGAAGACGGCCATGGATTTGAAGGTGAGCTATCAAAAGACATGCTTCTTACAGACCCAGCTGAAGCAGCAGATTTTGTTGCAAAAACAAAAGTAGATGCTCTTGCTATTGCAATTGGAACCAGTCATGGCGCATACAAGTTCACACGCAAACCTACTGGGGAAGTTTTAGCAATAAGCAGGATCGCAGAAATTCACAAAGCTCTGCCAAATACTCATCTTGTAATGCATGGATCTAGTTCCGTTCCTCAGGAATGGCTTGACATGATTAACAAGTTCGGAGGCGCAATACCAGAAACATACGGGGTGCCTGTTGAAGAAATCCAAGAGGGTATTAGGAATGGAGTTAGGAAAGTGAATATTGACACTGATAATCGTCTTGCCTTTACAGCGGCTGTAAGGGAAGCTGCCGCAGCTGATCCCACAAACTTCGATCCTCGCCACTTCAATAAGCCTGCACGTAAATACATGAAGCAGGTATGCCTAGATAGATATCAACAGTTTTGGTGTGCGGGCCAAGCAAGCAAGATCAAACAACAAAGTATTAATTACTATGCTGACCTTTACGCAAAAGGAGAACTGGCTCCTAAAACAGCCGTAAAAGCTTAAATTCAGAATATTAAAGTGAGAGGGCTAAAAAACACCCTCTCATCTTTGATTTTTTTAATCTAAACAAAAGAAATACAATCAATCCAGCAAAGCTTGCAATATTCCACGACCATCTATACCTCCTATTATCGGATCACAGGCTCTTTCTGGATGAGGCATTAAGCCTAAAACATTTCCTGCAGTATTTGTTATCCCCGCTATATCTCCCACAGATCCATTTGGATTGTTTTTATATCGTAAAACGATCGAATCCTCGTCTTGCAACATTTGCAAAGTCTCATTACTGCATTGATATCTTCCCTCACCATGTGCAATGGGAAGACTTATCAGGTCTCCTGATTGATGGCCCTTAATCCAACTCGTTCGACCACTAACCACATTCAGCTGTACTGATTTACAAATAAAATTCAAATCTTGATTACGTGTTAATGCTCCTGGAAGGATTCCCAACTCAGTTAACACCTGAAAACCGTTACAAATACCTAGTACTTTTCGCCCTTGATCAATAAATTCAATTAAGGACTCAAGAACAGGAGCAAATCGAGCTATTGCACCACATCGCAGATAATCTCCATAACTAAACCCTCCTGGGAGCACAATCGCGTCCAATCCGCTCAAGTCTCTTGTCTCATGCCATAAAAAACGTGTAGGGATTCCCAAGCAACCTTCTGATGCCCATCGAACATCTCGATCACAATTAGAACCAGGAAAAACAACAACTCCTATTGCCATAATTAAATCAACCCTCTTTAGAAGTATTTGAAGGTTGGATATCTAGGCTCCAATTTTCTATCACTGGGTTAGCCAACAAACGATCACTAAGCAATTCAAGTCTGCTACGTGCCTCGCTTTCAGTAGGTGCCTCAATAGATAAATCAACAGATTTTCCAATCCTTAATTTCTCAATCCCCTTGACTCCTAACCTGTTAGCAGCGGCTCTAGCGGCTTCTCCAGCAGGATCGAGAACAGATGACCTAAGACTAATAAGAACACGGGCTTGAAATTTAGGCATTAATTTAAAAGGGAGCTAATTCTTAAATGATCCAGTAAAGGTTTAAAAATCCATTGCTTGGAGAAAATCAAGCAAAGGGAGCTTGAATTCAACTCTTTGGTTGAGCTTTAGCCAATCCTGTACCAAGACAATTTAAGCAGGTGTGATAACAATTTGGACTGCTTTTCGTATAGCCATTTCCTCCACAATGAGTACAAAGGGTTCTAGTCCCCCTATGCAGAGGCTGTATTGAAGGTGAGCCAGATTTGATTTTTTGATTGGTCAGGACCACTGAGGCTCCTTGTTTTACAGGTTTAAGATCGCGGCATAAAACACCAAGCACAACCCTATCTAGGAAATTGTTGACTTCTTAAATAATTAATCCAGTTGCAAAAATGATTTTCGTTAGGCCACGCATTACAAGAGCTTTTAAAAAGAGCAAGAGACTTTGCGTTTTGGAAATTTGCTGCTGAAATATAATGGAATTCTAGGTTGCTCAACCAAGGCACTATCCTCAAATGAAGTCAAAGTCTTCTGCTGACTTTGCACCCTTGGTGGGACTTGCTTCACTGCTGGCAAGCCCTCAGAAAAGGGCTATATCTACTTGCGACTTCTTAAGGCGCTCAACAATAAAAGGGGTCATTATTTACGGAGCATATCAAACTCTACTAATAGGTCTAAGAACCGAAGCAATGCGGAAAAAAGGAGAGCTCAATAGAAACGAACAAATAAAGATCGTCACTTCTACTCTTCTCGAATCAGTGACTGACAGTGCCGCAATGTCATTGTCTATAGGACTTATTCTTCTTTTTCTTCCTTGGATGAGTATCCCCTTCTCAGTATTAGGGATAATTGGCATTGGCCAATCATCCATAGAAATTTTCAATGCCTTTTGGGATGGACTGGGAGCTATTCGGAGAGCAGAACTCCTTATGGCGTCAAAAGAAGCTGGGATAAACCTGCGACGATTCCTTGAAGGGGAAGAATTAGGAGAAGTTTTTATTTAATGACTCCCTGAACAAAAAATAAAACTACTGTTTATCCAATTTAAAAATCTTCCTAAATTCCTTTTCGATTTCTTTGGAAGCATTTTCTTGAAAGGAAAGCACAACCAAATCAAATCCAGAATACGATGGGTGCCAAGCTTTTTTGGGGGCAACTTCAAACCAAGTAGAGATCCTGGGGCCAACCATCTGTACCTGAAGAGGAAGCTCTTTCCCTGGAAGCCAAACCCGACCCTTTAAACGAACAACTTGATTACGAATAACAATTCCAGGAAGATGCTTTTTAAGTAAATCTATATCTACATTCCCTTCAAGTCGGACCATGCCTCCGAACATCTCCACATGGTTGTGATCATGATGGCTATCGTCATTAAAAGAGTTGTCATCTGAAGATACTTCTGCTAGATGGTCAAGTCCCAAGACCAATTCAGGATCAACATCACCAAAAGTTATTGGAATAACAGAAGTACCAGAGCGCACATGCTTCAGAACCTCATCTTTTACTAAATCTATTTCTCCAGTAGAAATACAATCTGCCCGACTAATTAAAACCAAATCTGCAACCTTTAATTGGTCACTAAACAAATCATCAACCGGAGTGTAATGATCAAGGCTTGGGTCTTCTTTCCTCTGAAGTTCTATAGCCGCGAGATCTCCTACAGGACTACCAACTGAGAGAGCTTCACCATCTACTAATGTAACCACCCCATTTACATGAACCCTAGTTCGAATAGATGGCCAAGCTAGGGCTTGAAGAAGAGGCTCTGGCAAAGCCAAACCGCTTGTCTCAATAACTATCCCATCTAACTTCTCCTTGTTTTGAAGCAATTTCTCCATAGTTGGGAGGAAATCATCTTGAACTGTGCAACATAAACAGCCATTGTTTAGCTCTACCAGCCGCCCCTCAATCTCTTCATCTGGACAAAAACCACAACTTCTAATTAAGTCACCATCCAATCCAATACTGCCAAACTCATTAACCATCACAGCAAGTCGCTGATTGCCATTCTTAAGCAAATGGCGCAAAAGAGTGGTCTTACCAGTCCCAAGGAAGCCAGTAATAACTGTTACAGGAAGACGTTTGGAAATCACTTAATTCCTACAAACCAGACTTTCACTTGTAGATACTCCAGTTAAGCTATTTATGCCTTCTGCTCTCAAGCATAGAGAATTCTGCTCAGACTTGTTGAGAACGGCATTCGTAAAGTCAGCCCCACTGATATCTGTTTCCAAAAAAGTGCTTTCCATAAGCAATGCATTTGTAAGATTTGCATCCCTTAAATCTGCACCTTCAAAAATAGTTGCAAAAGCAACAACCTCCTCCATTTGAGCACCTTGTAGATTTGCGCCCTGCAATTGGCTGTTATTAAAGACTGCCCCTCTAAGATCAGCTTCACTAAAGTCAAAACCACGCAGATCTGCTTTAACAAACTCATAGCCAATCAAATCAGCTCCATGCATATTCTCTGATATCTGCTCCTCGCTTTGACCTCGTATTTCCGGTGGAGTAATAGCGTTGAGGTGCTGAGAAAAGATAAGAAGAACAATAAAAAAAGAAAAAAAGCAACCTAGAAAAGAAAAAATAGGATTTCGAGAGAGGGTGGAGAATGTCATCTTAGAAAAATTTTCCAATAGCAGGTAATTTATCCAGTCACGCTATTGCAATTAACGGAGGATGGATCTTTATGGTTATGAGCCTAAAAGTTGTGGTGCCCCCTCATCCACTGATTTCACATTGGCTGACGGTCCTTAGATCATCAGAGACGCCCCCCGCCCTCTATGCAACTGGGCTGGAGGAACTAGGGAAATGGCTGACCTATGAAGCAATTCGAGAATGGCTGCCCCAACGTAAAGAAAAGGTGATTACTCAACAAGGAAGTGCTGAAGGAACTGTGATCGAATCAAGTGTTCCTTTGATTTCTCTCCCACTTCTTCCAGGAGGCCTACACCTCTGGAATGGAGCAAGAACAGTATTACCAAATACTCAGATCTGCTTACAGGGAATCCCGGAGAAAATCAGAAGCAACGAAGGAGTAATTATCTTTATTGACCAAATAGCAGACGGAGAAAGGATTTTAGAAGTATTAATAAAGCTTGAAGAGCAAAAAGTAGAGGCTAAACGAATAAGATTAATAACTGCATTAGCAGCTACTCCTGGACTAAAAATACTTGCAGAAAGATTTCCAGCAATAACAATACATTGCGCTTGCATAGATCCTGATCTGTCCACCAATGGATGCATCATCCCAGGCATAGGGGATCCCGTATTGCGACTCAACAGCAGGACCACTGACCCGGACTAGGATTAGAGCAATACATCTACAGCCATGGGTCAATACCGTGAAACTCCTGCCAGCAGTCTCTCCTCCTTAGTTACTGGTGCAGTACTTGGAGCAGCAGGTTTAGCTTGGTGGCTTTTTTCAGAGGCAGAGCGTCGACAACGCTCTCGAAAACAAAGAGCAATGCTTTACGCCCCAAGAATGCAAGATGGGTCAGAAGCATTTGAGAATTCCAAAAATTCTGTTCTAGAAGATGAAAATAATGAGCAACTTGAAGAACGAGTTGAACAACTTAATGCAGCAATAGCTGATGTCCGCAAGCAGTTGGAAGATCTTGGCGCTCGTAGCTAAACAAGACTAATTTTGCAACAACAGAAAGTTCCGTTAAATCATCTAAACCATGCTCCGATCAAGCGCCATAACAAAAGGAATTCAGCGCTCACCAAATAGAGCAATGCTCAGAGCTGTTGGATTTCAGGATGACGACTTCAATAAACCAATCATCGGAATTGCCAATGGATACAGCACTATCACACCTTGCAATCTGGGTTTAAACGACTTGGCCCAACGAGCAGAGCAAGCTGCTCGTGAAGCAGGCGCAATGCCCCAAATGTTTGGAACTATCACTGTTAGTGATGGGATCTCAATGGGGACTGAAGGGATGAAATATTCATTGGTTTCAAGAGAAGTAATAGCTGACGCTATTGAAACCGCATGCAATGCTCAAAGCATGGATGGTGTTATAGCTATAGGAGGCTGTGACAAAAACATGCCCGGTGCAATACTCTCAATGGCAAGAATGAATATCCCTTCAGTATTCATTTATGGAGGAACAATAAAGCCAGGGAGACTTAACAACTGCGACTTAACTGTTGTGAGCGCCTTTGAGGCTGTAGGACAATTTGCAAATGGAAAGATAGACCTAAAAGAATTAGAAGCTGTCGAAAAAAATGCGTGCCCAGGGGCTGGTAGCTGTGGAGGGATGTTCACCGCAAACACCATGTCAGCTGTCATTGAGACCATGGGACTAAGTCTTCCTTACAGCTCAACAATGGCTGCAGAAGACAAAGAGAAAGAAGAAAGTGCTGCAAAAAGCGCGACAGTGTTAGTAGAAGCAATTAAATCCAACATCCGGCCACTTGACCTACTCACAAGAGAAGCTTTTGAAAATGCCATAAGTGTTGTCATGGCTATTGGCGGGTCTACCAATGCAGTGCTTCACCTACTTGCTATTGCTCGAACTTCAAATATAGAGCTATCTGTTGATGACTTTGAAAGAATAAGGCAAAGAGTCCCTGTGATATGCGATCTAAAGCCAAGTGGTCGCTTTGTAACTGTTGACTTACATAATGCGGGAGGCATACCTCAAGTAATGAAGTTATTACTAGAAGGTGGGTTACTCAATGGTGACTGCAAAACTATTGAAGGAAAAACAATCAAAGAAATTTTAAAGGAAGTCCCAACTAGTCCTCCTGCTAATCAAGATGTTATTCGCCCGCTTTCAAACCCTCTCTACAAAAAAGGGCATCTGGCTATTCTCAAAGGGAATTTGGCAAATGAAGGCAGTGTGGCAAAAATCAGTGGAGTGAGAAATCCAGTATTAACTGGGCCAGCAAAAGTCTTCGAAAGCGAAGAAAGCTGTCTCAAAGCAATTCTCAACAACAAAATCAAAGCTGGTGATGTTGTAGTAATCAGATACGAAGGTCCAATAGGAGGACCAGGCATGCGTGAAATGCTTGCTCCTACATCAGCAATAGTTGGCCAAGGACTTGGCGACAAAGTCGCGTTAATAACAGATGGTCGTTTTAGTGGAGGAACTTATGGGTTAGTAGTTGGTCATGTGGCTCCTGAGGCCGCAGTTGGAGGAACAATCGCATTGGTTAATGAAGGCGACAGCATCACCGTCGATGCTGATCAGCGACTCATCCAACTAAATATTCCTGAAGAAGAACTACTCCTAAGACGATCCAAATGGACACCACCAAAACCACGCTATAGCACAGGAATCCTTGGCAAGTATGCACGTCTTGTCAGCAGCTCAAGTAATGGTGCAGTTACTGATCAACCTTGATCTTATCCAGTAATCGAAACTTCCATAATTGACCTAATACGACGAGCCAGTGATTCCAAAGGACCGCCGTCAACAGGCTTTGTGCAACGCTCGCCACTAGTGCCATTCATCCATACTGGATGCTGACCTTGCCAAAGAATTGGTTTTTGAGGCTGGCCAGCCCAACTCAAGATTAGGTTTAGTTCATCTCCACTTCGATACAACTCCAGTTCAAGGTCCCGATCAGGATAACGATCCCCATCAGCATCTCTTGACTCAATTCTGACTACCAATTCAAATGGACATTGCTCCTCATTGTTATTAAATAAGCTATAAAGGCTATCGGGAAGTTGCGAACCTTCTTCAATAACTACACCATGTCGCCATGGCTTGAAACATACATCTGCTGCTGCTGCAATAAGTTCACTCCATTTTTGACTCGATTCAGAGGATTCCACTTATAGAACGAAGCAAAACTTGAATAGGTCCCGGCTTAAATCCAGGATTCATCTCTCCTGGACTACCAAATCTCGAATGAAGCAATTGGAACTGATTCACTTTAGAGGGATTAAACCTAAGAGGGTATTTAATTGGCTTAGCACGGACGGCAGGCTGTAACTCCTCAAACAATATGTCTACAGCTGTTGTACCAGAATTATTTGTAGGCACTTGTTTGACCCATCTAACACCACCCTGAAAAACATCTGTTATTCTAAATACACTACCTTTACATCCAACTGCAAATTTAAAGGTTCGACCATCCCCGTCAATCATCAACTTCAAGCCTCTGTACAAAGATAAATTTAAGGGTGGATCAAAAAGAGGGGACTGACAACTGACAAAGCCTCCATCTATTTCAATAACGTCTCCCTCAAATAACAATCCTTCATGGGTTTGTCGACAAATTGCTTTACTAGACCCTCCCATAATCGTGTCATTCAAAGGTATCCATTCTTGAAACTGCTTTGTTGAAACTATTGCATTTGCTTCTGGCAATGGTTCTGAGAGGGATTGTTGTTGAGTCACTTTCCAAATGATCCCGATAGATCAGTCCTGGCCGACATAAAAATTTTAAGTGTAAAAGCTTCTTCTTAGTTAGTTTGAACAGAATGTTCATCAGCAAGAATCAAAACCTCACTTCTTGGACAAACCAATTTCGCTGGGGTTCTTATTGAAGATTCAGAAGAGTCAAGCAATCTTCTTAGCGCCACTCTTTTGGCCTTACCACTTACTAAAAAAATAACTTTTTTTGCTGAACTTAGTACTGGTGGTGTAAGTGTGATTCGATCAAGACCAGTTCCATTAGAAACAGTTGCATATCTATCCAAAACATTTAGCGACTCTGTCCCTGGGAATAAAGACGCAGTATGACCATCATCACCTAAACCTAAAAGGATTAAATCAAGAACAGGTGGATCTCCGGGACATATCTCAGAAAGAAGAGTTGAAAATTTCTTAGCACTTGCCTCTGGAGTCGACAATTCAGTAGTAGGGACAGGGTGAAAGACTGCCTCATTAGAAGGATATTCTGCTAACAATGTTCTACGAATCAAATCCGAGTTACTTCTTTTATCAGCTTGATCAACCCACCTTTCATCTCCCAAGAAAATATCAACTTGACTCCATTTTAAATTCTCGCGAGCGAGAAGGTTATAAGTTTTTTCTGGAGTACTTCCTCCAGAAAGAGCCATGTGACAACGGTCTTTTTGTTGCAAAGTTTGCTCAATATGTGAGGCGATTTTTTTAGCGGCATGAAACGCAAGAGTCTCGGAGTCACTTGCTACTTCAACTTTGTAAGTAGTTATGTTCATACTCAATCAAGCCATTCAGTATGAAAGATTCCTTCCTTATCTACACGCTGGTAGGTATGGGAGCCAAAACAATCTCGCATAGCTTGAACAAGGTTCTGAGGTAAACGTCCAGTCCGATAGCTATTTATGTAATCAAGGGTGCTACTAAAACATGGAAGTGGTATTCCTCTCTCAACACCTCCAGCAACAATTCTAGTTAGGCCAGGCAAACGAAGGCTTACTTGGTCTGCAAACCAAGGAGCCACTAAAAGGTTAGGAAGCTGAGGATTGTTATGAAAAGCATGCTGGATTCTTCCTAATAGCTGCGATCTAATTATGCAACCACCCTTCCATATTTGTGCTATTGAAGGCATTTGCAAGTTGTAACCATATTGCATTGACCCGATTCTCAATAATTCCATCCCCTGTGCATAACTTGCAATAGAAGCGAGAACTACAGCATCCATAAGAGGTGCCATGCCATCTTCGAAAGTACCCATTTCAAAAGGTTTTAGATCCCAACTTTTAATAAGGCTTTGAGCAGAAAGTCTCTGATCCTTAATTGAGCTCATTACACGTGCATTAAGAGCAGCATAAATAGTCGGGACTGGCGCTCCTAGTTCCAATGCACTAACCACTGTCCATAAACCAGTACCTTTCTGCCCTGCTTTATCCATAATTTTCTCAACCAGGTCTTCTCCATCAACTGGGTCCTTAACACGAAGACAGGCTTCCGTAATTTCAACAAGATAAGAAGAGAGCTCTTCTGTTTCATTCCACCTAGCCATAACATCCGCCATCTGTTCACCCTTCATTCCTCCTGCTCTTTTCATTAGGTCATAAGCCTCAGCAAGGATTTGCTCTATTCCGTATTCAATTCCATTGTGAACGGTTTTAACAAAGTGTCCGGATCCCCCTGGGCCGATATAGGTAACGCAAGGTCCGTCTTCAACCTGGGCTGACATCTTGCAAACAAGGCTTTCAATTGCGTCATAAGAATTTTTTGTTCCTCCTGGCATCATGCTTGGTCCTTCCATCGCCCCTTTAGCGCCTCCTGATATACCCATCCCAATAAAACCAAAACTCTTCTTTTCAAGTTCCAAGACTCGGCGCTCCGTATCTCGGAACTCCGAATTACCTCCATCAATCAACAAATCGCCTGATTCCAAATAAGGAGAAATCGTCTCAATAACGGAATCAATGGCACTTCCAGCCTTAATCATCACCAAAATCCTTCGGGGCCTTTCAAGCTTTTCAACAAACTCCCGTAGATCCTTAGCGCCTTCTATTTGCTTACCTGCACCTCGGCCATTTAAAAACTCTTCTGTTTTGGAAAAAGTCCTGTTATAAACAACACTGGAAAAACCATTCCTCTCAGCATTCAAGACGAGGTTTTCGCCCATAACACCAAGACCAATTAGACCAAAATGCGCCTTGGACATTTCAGAGGGATTACTACTGGCGCCAGTGTGACGAGAACAGATCTAAATTGCAGGAATAAAAGTCGCTTTGTCAGGGATGAGCCATCCTCGCGATGGTATTTGCAGCAAACTAAATTGAAGGTTAGGCCTTCTTTATTTAGAACTGTTTATAGATCAAATAACAGTCCCATCTGAAATAGTTGCATTTTTAACCACAACTACGATTCCGTTCCTGATATAAAACCCCTCTTCTGGCCTGTCAGCTTCATCAACATTATCTTTATTCACGATCGCCACATTGCTCCCAACCCTAGTATTTTTATCTAATATTGCACGTTTAACAGTCGTTCCCTCTCCTACTCCAAGGGGAATTCCTCCACCTTTTCTCAATAAATCCCTTTCTTCAGAAGATTCAACAAAATCAGACCCCATAACCAAAGAGTCTTTAAGAACAACATCACTTTCTACACGGCTTCTAACACCCAATACACAATGATGAATACTACAAGATTTCAAAATAGATCCTTCGCCAATTATTGAATCTGTAATTTGTGCATCTACAAGTTTTGTTGGAGGCAAATATCTAGGCCTTGTATATATAGGAAACTTCTCATCATAAAAACTAAAAGGTGGAGTAGGTTGCTGCGTAAGAGCAAGATTAGATTCATAAAATGCTCCTATTGTTCCTATATCCTCCCAATAATCATTAAACACATAGCTCTTAAGTACATCTCCTCTAGAAAGGGCCTCTGGAATAACTTCTTTCCCAAAATCTTTGTGGGTGGGATTTTTATTTAACAGGTCAAATAATGTATCTCTACTAAAGACATATATACCCATAGAAGCAAGGTAGGGTCTTTCAGCAGAAGACTTTTCTGAAAGACCAAACCGTGATGTGTCAACTGCCATTCGCTTCAAAGCATCACCTTTTGGCTTTTCACTAAATTCTTTTATGTTCCCAACCTCATCAGTTCTCATCAAACCAAAACCTTCTGCCTGCTGGGCATCCACGGGCAAGGCCGCAACAGTTAAATCCGCCCCTGTCTGACGATGGTGGTCTACAAAAAGGCTGTAATCCATGCGATAAAGCTGATCTCCAGAAAGAATCAGATATTCATCAACATCCCACTCCTGAAACAACCACTGATATTTGCGTACAGCATCAGCAGTACCTTCGAACCAGGAAGGACTTTCAGGAGTTTGTTGTGCAGCTAAAACTTCTACAAACCCTTGACCAAAAGGGGCACTAAGGTTGTAACTCTGAGTTAAATGCCTATTCAAAGATGCACTATTGAACTGTGTCAGGACATACATCTTGTTAATGCCTGAATTAATACAGTTACTAATCGGTATATCAATTAGTCTGTATTTGCCAGCTAATGGCACAGCAGGCTTTGCCCGCATTTTTGTGAGTGGATAGAGACGAGTTCCCGCCCCACCTCCAAGAATAATTGCGAGTACGCGCTTCATACCGCGGTCTCAAATAGACGTTTCGAAGCAAACCTAACGGACTTTGTTGTACTTATAGGGTTTAGCAAGACAGATCTCATAAGTCGAATAAATTTCAAAAAGGGATTCGTATTAAAAATGTAGTCATCCACTACCTTTTTCATTGTTAACTCCAAAAAGGGTTTCAACAACATTTAAGGCATTCTGGCGCGCAGCACGAGCCTGGGGGGCTCGCAAACTAGTCACAGGGGCATGGAGAATTTTATTGATAATTCCTTTACTCAAAGCTTCTACAACTTTCCGCTCACGGGCAGAAAAATCTGGTCCCATGCGACTCAAGGCTTTCTGAAGCTCCTCAGCCCGAATGGATTCAAGAGATGCTCGTAAACGATTTATTGTCGGTACTGCTTCAAGACTATCCCACCACTCCAAGAACAATCTGCCTTCCTCTTTGAGTAGCCCTTCTGCCTGCATAGCGACTTTTTGCCTAGCTTCTTGATTACGTGAAACAACCTCCTGCAAATCATCAACATCATGAGACTCGACATGATTTATTCCGGTGACATCAGCATCAATATTCCGTGGTACTCCAATATCTATAAGCCTTAAAAAACCAGTTCTCTCTAAGGCATTGATTCTAGAAGCGTTAATTATCGGTTCTTCAGTGGCTGTACTAGTAAAGACAAGAGAACACTTGCTTAGACAATCATCCAAATCGCTTAAAAGAGCACAGTGAATACTTAATTCAGAAAAATCAGAGGCAAGTTTCTCCGCTCGTTCTTTTGTCCTATTTAGCAAAAGAACTTCTGAACAACCCTTTGATTGCAAATGCTGCAGGAGGAGCCGACTCATCCTTCCTGCGCCCACAACCGCTACTCTTTCTGATTCGAGACTTACAAGCTGATCTTTTCCTAAAGATTGACCTAACTTGAGCTGGGCGAGCTCAACAGCAGCAGAACTAATTGAAACCGCTCCAGTTCCCAGACTAGTTTCACTTCGGACTCGCTTTCCTGTGCTTACAGCCTGCGTAAGCAAGCGATTAAGAATTGGGCCCATTGAATGATTTTCTTGGCCTAAACGAACCATCTTCTTAACTTGTGAAAGTATTTGTCCCTCTCCTAGAACCAAACTATCCAAACCAGCTGACACTCTCATCAAGTGTGCAACTGCTTCATCATGATGAAAAAAGAAAAGATGAGGCAATAAGTCTTCTTTTGCAAGCCCAGAATATCTACTTAAAAATTCACTAATAGTTGTTATACCCTCTTCAGGTTTATTTACAACAGCATATATCTCTAAACGATTACAGGTACTAAGGATTGAAGCCTCAAGTACATGCTCTTCTTCCTTTAATGATTTAAGAGAAGAACCAATAGTTTGCTCAGGGATACTGAGCTTTTCGCGAACTTCCACCGGGGCCGTTCGATGACTTAGACCGACGACCGCAATGTGCATAAGATCCTTTCCTAAGTGTCTTGTTAATAATTTAAGATCAGTTTAGAGAAATGCTTTTAGCACCTTCCTTGATATGAATAGCATTTGTAAAACGAGCTGAATTATCAAGAGTACTAATTACAAGACTGCTGGTCCGAGTGCAATCAGTTTCAAACTTAACTCCATCAAATAACAAACCATCAGTTATTCCAGATCCAGCAAAAACAACGTTGTCGCCTGAAGCAAGCTCCTCTGCCTCATAAACCCTATCTACATCTGTTATTCCCATCTCACTTAAGCGAGCAATATTTCCCTCTTTTGTGTAATCAGCCCATTCCTTTGTTTGAGCTACTGCTGGGTCATATACCAATTGCCCTTGAAAATGTCCGCCTAGAGCCCGCATAGCAGCCGCCGAGATAACGCCCTCAGGTGCCGCTCCAATACCCATTAAGCAATGTGTGCCTGTCCCTGCAAACCCACAGGCAATAGCAGCCTGCACATCCCCATCAGAGATTGGCTGAACCCTTGCACCTGTAGAACGAATTTCAGCTATTAAATCCTTGTGCCTTGCCCTATCCATTACAACGATAGTCAACTCACTTGGAGCAAGACCTAGGCATTGACTGAGAATCTGGATGTTCTCAGTAGCAGACTTACGTATATCAACCTTTCCTTTAGCTGCAGGAGGAGCAGCCAGCTTTTTCATATAAAAGTCTGGGGCATTAAATAAACCACCCCTATCAGATGCAGCCAACACAGCCATAGAGCCTCTTTGACTATTCGCGCAAAGATTTGTTCCTTCGCAAGGGTCAACAGCAAAATCTACTCCTGGTCCATTCCCACTCCCTACTTCCTCACCGATATAAAGCATTGGTGCTTCATCTCGTTCGCCCTCTCCAATAACAATGCGTCCTTTCATTTCGATAAGGCCCATTCTCTTGCGCATGGCTTCTACAGCAGCTGCATCTGCTTCGTCTTTTTTTCCTAAACCTGTCAACTCTGCAGAAGCAATTGCCGCCTGCTCAACGACCTCAAGAATTTCTTGAATAAGAGTTCGATCCACTTGGTTGCTTAGCGATGATGAATTTGGTGGTCAAGAGTCAATTAGAGCCATGAATCTGTGAAAAGCCAGTTAGAACAAGCTAATCACTCAAAAAAAGGTCAAAATGCCTAAATGGTTCTTTGCTCCTAAGCGCCGACAACTGTATCAGTGCAAGTAAATCTGAAATAGTCCGAGGCCCCGTATCAATAGAATTGCACCTCAGATTTAAAAATTGATGAGTACCAAGCCACTCGTAATAGCACCCTCAATCCTTTCCGCGGACTTTTCAAGACTTGGAGAAGAAGTCAGCGCAGTAGACAAGGCAGGTGCTGACTGGATACATGTTGACGTTATGGACGGGCGCTTCGTCCCAAACATCACAATTGGACCATTGATTGTTGAAGCACTTCGCCCAGTAACCAAAAAGCCATTAGACGTTCACCTGATGATTGTAGAGCCAGAAAAATATGTCGAAGACTTTGCAAAAGCAGGTGCTGATCACATTTACGTCCAAGTAGAAGCCTGTCCTCATTTGCATAGGAATTTGGCCCAAATCAAAGACTTAGGGGTAAAAGCTGGCGCTGTTTTAAACCCAAGCACTGGATTAGACACCCTTGATTATTGTTTAGAGCTTTGTGATTTAGTCTTAATCATGAGCGTAAATCCAGGATTTGGAGGACAAAGTTTTATTGAAAGTCAAGTCAAGAAAATTCGTGAACTTAGAGAAATATGTAATCAAAAAGGACTTGACCCATGGATAGAAGTTGATGGCGGAATTAAAGCTGAGAACGCTTGGAAAGTAATTGATGCAGGTGCCAATGCAATTGTGAGTGGTTCAGGTGTTTTCAACCAGCCCAGTTACGCAGAAGCCATAAAAGGTATTCGAAATAGCAAACGCCCTTCAAGTTAAAGAACAAAGACAAAACTGCAAATAGCCTATAACCTGACTAATATTTAATCAAAGCATATATCTATAAAAGACTTCAAAAGAACCAACCATAACTATGCAAACCTATACCCAGCAAATTAACTCCTATATAGCATACTATGATTACAAAAAAGCCAGCGACAGCAAGCATTGCAGGCTTTCTTCCTGACCATCCTCTTGTAAGTCTAGTATGTAAATATGCAGCATAAAACAACCAACAAACAAAGGCCCAGGTCTCCTTAGGGTCCCAGCTCCACCAACTACCCCAAGCTTCATTTGCCCATACTGCCCCACTAATTAATCCAATTGTTAGCAATAAAAACCCAACTGTTATAGTGCGATAACTAAGACTATCTAATTGTTCATTGCTGCTTAATTTAATAGAATTCAATTGAATATTGCTATTATTAGTCGTATTAAATTCTGTAGCAAGTTCTGGCTTCCTAAATCCTCCTATACCTAGAGAACTACTTCTAATATCTAATGACTTTTGCTTATCTAGAAAGAGAACAACTAGAGAAAGCAAAGAGCCAATGAGTAGCGATGCATAGCTACACATAATTACACTTACATGCATTACCAGCCAACTAGATCGCAATGCCGGAACTAGGGGAGCTGCATTTTGAAGTTGAGAAGGCAACGCAAAATTCGCAAAGCCAACTGATATAAGTGCCATAGGAGTAGAAGCCGCGGCAACCAATGGCGAAGGCCACGACCGTTCCGCCAAAAGCTGCGTAATAGTGCAGGCCCAAGCCAAGAAACAAAGTGACTCATAAAGATTGCTTATTGGAAAATGACCAGATTGCCACCAACGCGAAAGCAACTGAGCAGTGAGACAAAAATTCGCAGATCCAACAAGAACCTTTACGAAAGAAGAGGTCTTAGTTCCACCAGTAGCCCAAAAAGCCACTGGGAGGGCCAAAAGAAGCAAGCCAAAAGAGACAAGACCCAAAAGAAGCACAGGATCTTCAATTGCTGCCGACAGAAAAGTCGAAGTGATTTGAGCCATCAAAAAAGGAGAATATTTTTACTTCATGAGAAGGTTTTCATCGACTGGACTGCTTAAGCAACAACCCTCCTCCACATAACGATATAAGAACCGGTGACCAAGCCGCAAAAAGTGGCGAAAGAGTTCCTTTAACACCTAAAGAACTGAAACTAAAGCTAAGAACGTAATAAATCAGGATGAGAACAACACTAATACCAAATCCCTGACTTCGACTTGTCCTTGCATTTGGCTTAGCTCCCAGACTGCTGCCAATAAGTCCAAAAACCAAGCAAGCCATAGGTAAAGTAAATTTTTCTTGTATTCTTACTTTCATACGTCTTGATTCCTTTCGATTTCCGGCTTCTTCATATAGCTTCTGTGCTTTTCTAGCTTCTGAAACAGTCATATTATTTGCATCTTTAGGAAGCTTTGAAATACGAATGGGCGCTGAATTGAGAGGGTATAAATATCTATCAAACTCTGCTGAAGTAGTACTTCCACTTGGAGTTCTTGTAAGTATTTGTCCATCAATAAACTCCCACTTAGCCTCCTTCTCATTCCATAAGGCCTTTTTAGCTACCAGTAGTTGAGTATACCCAAATCTAGAAAAATCAAGCACAGTCACTTCATTCATGGTTCCCTTTCTAAACTCTTTTGCATAAAACAACTGGGCTAAACCTTTCCTTCTATCATTATTATTTTGCGTAGTAATTCTCCCAAAACGAGAATATATTATGTCATCTCCTTTTTCTGTTGAAATTGCCTTTCCTAACGCCCTCTGCAAAGTAAATTCTGCATCCCTATTAGCTCTAGGAACTATTACATCATTAAAAACAAATGTCATACCTGACATGAACAAAGAAAGAGCCAAAGCTGCTGCTATCATTCGTTTAGTACTAACACCAACACTTCTCAATGCCTTTAACTCGCTATTAGCAGACAGCCTGCTATAAGCTAACAATGTGGCCATTAATGTAGCCATAGGAAATGAAATAACTAAAAAGCTTGGAAGCCTAAGAGCTAATACTTTTAACGCTGTCCCTACTGGCAAACCAGACTCCACAATCTTTCTAACCAAATCAAACATCACCCCAACTGAAAGAGAAACAACTGTAAAAGCTGCAATCGCAAAAAAGAGTGGGGCAAAAAGCTCACCAAGTACCCATCTATCCAAGAGAGGTATCTTCTTGGTGATAGAAGTCAGAAATCTCATTATGGCCCACTTTAATGATCCATAATCCCTTAATTTTGCTAATGCGAAGTACTTCAAAGTTGAAATCCCTCCCCTAAATAATGTCTCCTAACTAAAGGATCATTAGCTACTTCATTAGATCTTCCTGAAGAGAGAATTTTCCCATCAGTAAGTATGTAAGATCGATCAGTAATAGCAAGGGTTTCTCTAACATTATGGTCTGTAATAAGAATTCCCATGCCACGTTTTCTCAGGATACCTATTAGGTCCTGCAGGTCAGCAACCGCCAAAGGGTCGACACCTGCAAATGGCTCATCTAGCAACAAATATGTTGGTCCATGCAATCCAACCGCCAAAGCCCTAGCCACCTCACATCGTCTCCTTTCTCCACCAGAAAGTTGATATCCACGACGGTCTAAAAAAGGACGAAGACTAAATCCTTCTATTAACTCATCAATTCGATCTCGAAACTTAGAAGAAATTAATTTGCTTTCTGAAAGAGCTAGTTCAAGATTCTCTCGCACGGTCAAACTTCTAAAAACACTTGGTTCCTGGGGCAAATATCCAATCCCCATTCTTGCCCTATAGGGCATTGGCAAATTACTTACAGGTTTTTCATCTAAAAAGACCTCTCCTTGGTCAGGCCTTAACAAGCCAATCACTAAATTAAAAGTGGTGGTCTTTCCAGCACCATTAGGGCCTAACAAACCCACTACTTCGCCAGGATTCAGCTTCAACGAAACATCTTTAACTAATGGTCTTCCTGCCAAAGTAAGTCCTACATTTATTAGTGAAAGAGTCATGTCTAGATTATTTTTTCAGAATTAGAACTGGGTTAGTACATTCGCTTAAATCTGCTTTTAACTGAAGCAATTTCAAACGTTTTTCAATACAACTGCAAAATAAATCAAGATCAAATCCCAAGTCTGGTGTTCCTAAAGTCCGTAAACGACCAAGACCTTCTCCATAAAGAATTGTTGCCCCGACCAAATTTCCTCTCTCTAAATGAAGTTCAGCAACTGATATTTGTAAAAAGCCCTGAAGTGTTCTGCGTTGAGGATCATCAGTTTCATGCCAAAGTTCCTCAAAAGAATCATGCGCTTCATACCACTCAGAGAGATTAAAAAGACTTACTGCCTTCTTAAATCGAGGGTCTTCAACAAGATCAGGAGACATTCTTTCCAAGCCAACTCTCAACGCTTTGCAAACTTCTTAGAAGGAAGCTTTCTTAATCTCATTGAATCAGGAGTGACTTCTAGCATTTCTCCTGGACCTATATATTCAAGTGCCCTTTCTAGGGTCATTTGAATAGGAGCCTGCAATGTATCTAGTTCCTCTGCTCCAGCTGATCTCATATTAGTTAGCTGTTTTGTCTTGCAAACATTCAAATCTAAATCTTGTGGTCGATTGTTTTCGCCAACAATCATTCCCTTATAAACTTTCGTGCCAGGAGTAATGAAAAACTGACCCCGATCTTCAGCATTCTTTAAAGCATAAAATGTTGCTGTGCCCTCTTCAAAAGCGATAAGGACACCATTTCTTCTAGCATCAAAATCCCCTGACATAGGTCGATATTCAAAAAATGAATGGCTCATAATCCCCTCACCTCGTGTAGCACGTACAAACTCTCCTCGAAAACCTATTAAACCTCTTGAGGGAACAACAAATTCAAGTTGTGTTCTTCCATCTGATCCTGTGACCATATTGCTCATTTCTCCTCTTCTCAAACCAAGTTTCTCAATACAAGCTCCAACTGCTTCTTCTTGAACATCCATCACTAATGTTTCCACTGGTTCACATAAAACGCCATCTATGGTTCTAAAAATAACTTGTGGCTGAGAAACCTGAAACTCATATCCTTCTCTCCTCATTGTCTCAATAAGAATTCCTAGATGCAGCTCACCTCGACCACTAACTGCAAAACGATCTGGAGAATCTGTCTCCTCAACTCTAAGTGCAACATTAGTCAATAATTCTTTTTGCAATCGATCACGCAATTGTCTACTAGTTACAAACTTTCCTTCTTTGCCAGCAAAAGGTGAATCATTTACAACAAAAGTCATTTGCAAAGTCGGCTCATCAACTTTTATCAAAGGCAAAGCATTTGGCTCATCAGGGCAAGCAATAGTCTCTCCAATATTCACATCATCAAAACCTGCAAGTGCCACAAGATCTCCGGCTAAAGCCTCTTCTATTTCGATTCTTTGTAGACCCTCAAAACCCAATAACTTACTGATTTTTCCTATTTTTATAGTCCCATTATCTTTAATTAAGCTGGCTCTCTGTCCATTCTTAATAACTCCATTGTGAACTCTACCAATAACAATTCTCCCCAAGAAATCGGAATAATCTAAAGTTGTTATCTGGAGTTGCAAAGGCTTATTTACATCCCCAACAGGAGGTGGTACATGACGAATAATTGCATCAAATAGTGGCTTCATATTTTCACTATTTGTAGCCATATCTGGTTTAGCAAAGCCGCCTAAACCACTTCCAAATAAGTATGTAAAGTCGCATTGATCATCATCAGCTCCCAATTCAATAAACAGGTCTAAAACTTTATCAACAGCTGTTTCCGGGTCAACTCGAGCACGATCTATCTTGTTAACGAAAACTATCGGGCGAAGGCCTTGCTCAAGAGCTTTTTTTAATACAAATCTGGTCTGCGGCATTGGGCCTTCGTTGGCATCAACTATCAAAAGACAACCATCAACCATTCCAAGAACTCTCTCAACTTCCCCTCCAAAATCTGCATGGCCAGGAGTATCAACAATATTGATTCTGGTTTCGTTGTACGTAACAGCAGTATTTTTGGAAAGAATGGTTATTCCACGTTCTCTCTCCAAATCATTTGAATCGAGTACGCAAGTAGGAACAGACTCATTCTCACGAAAAATGCCTGACTGGGATAAAAGCGCATCAACCAAAGTGGTTTTTCCATGGTCCACATGGGCGATGATCGCTAGATTTCGGATCGCCTGTATCTGGGCGGTCATAGTGGAAGAAAGTTTTATAAAAGAACGCCCGTAATGGGCCATTTGATTAGGCTATCCCAGCAAGTAGATAATCAATTAGGAAACTAGACTGATTTGTTCAAAATCTTGCTGATGGCTTGGTAAAAACTCCCTATAAAAGAAGGTCTTTAAGCTACTTTGTAAATTCCAAAACATTTCTCATTGACGCATTCGAGAATGCTTATTCGCTTTTTCGAACTCACGTAGGGCATCGGCCGTGCCTTCAAAACGCCAATGCCACGGTTCATAAGTAACTCCTTGATGATTATCTGGGGGGAAAGAAAGTGTGAAGTGATATCTAGAGGCATTTCGCTTCAACCAACGAAAAGCAGGGGTATTCTCAAAGCTCTCCTCAAAATCTGTATCAGGTCTATTTGCATCCCCGATGTCAATTGCATAGCCAGTGCTGTGTTCAGAATGGCCTGGAGGAGCTGAGACTTTTGATCTTTCTAATGCTGTTTGATTTCTCTGTGATTTGATTTCAAAAAATATTTCCTTCTGCAATTGATGTGAGCGATAAGCACTAAGAAGAATCAAAGAGATCCCCTCCTGAGCTGCTGCTGAACGCATTTCTTTGTAGGCCTTAGCAGTCTCTGAATGCATCTTCAAGCCCGGAGAGAACAAAACTAGAGACTCTTCGCTTGCTTCGGAATATGGAAAATGTCCCAAAAGTCTTCCATCTTCGGAAAATTGTCCAATTTTTGAATTTAATTGCTCCTCTCGCTCTATCCCTGATCCAGTCCATCCATTTGTACGCCCAAGCCAAAATAAAGTTCCTGTAACAAGAACAAAAAAAGAAATGGAAAAATATATGAAGATCCCTGATCTTCTAGAGGAGATACTCCTTCTTGCAACTGGGATGTCATCCCGAACTGTCTTGAAAGCGACCTCTTCCCCAGCCACAAAATCAAGAATGAATCATGTTTCGATCGTAACGGGGTAATGCAAAGAGCTCAACATGTTTTTTCTTGCGATGTTATTTTTCAATTAAGACTCATTAGGTAAGGCCTAAAAGATGTTGCGTGTTGCAGTAATCGGTGGTGGTCCAAGCGGATCCTGTGCCGCAGAAATTCTTGCTAAAGCAGGAATTAAAACTTGGATTTTCGAAAGAAAGCTAGACAATGCAAAACCTTGCGGTGGAGCAATCCCTCTATGCATGGTTTCGGAGTTCGATCTACCCGAGTCAATTATTGATCGAAAAGTCCGGAATATGCGAATGATATCGCCTTCTAACAGAGAGGTAGATATAAGCCTAGACAAGGTTTACGGAGAAAACGACAAAGAATATATAGGTATGTGCCGCAGGGAAGTAATGGATGCCTTTATGAGGGACAGAGCGGCTGATCTAGGGGCAACACTCGTAAATGGGTTGGTCACCAAAATTGATACTGGTGAAAACCGTCAAGGTCCTTATAACTTAACTTATTCAGATTATTCAAACGGAGAAGCAACAGGCGAGTCAAAGAATTTGGAGGTAGATCTAATAATTGGGGCTGATGGTGCCAATAGTCGTGTTGCAAAAGCAATGGATGCAGGTGATTACAACGTCGCCATTGCTTTTCAAGAAAGAATAAAACTTCCTGCCGAAGAGATGAAATACTACGAGGATCTAGCGGAAATGTATGTAGGAACGGACGTATCTCCAGATTTCTATGGCTGGGTATTTCCGAAGTATGACCATGTAGCGGTTGGAACAGGAACAATGCAGAAAAATCAGTCTCTTATTAAGAGTCTCCAAGAAGGGGTTAGAGAACGAGCCAAGAAGAGATTAGTTAATGGTGAAGTAATAAAAGTGGAAGCACACCCTATCCCTGAACATCCACGCCCAAGACGTGTTGTTGGACGCATGGCCCTTGTAGGAGATGCCGCTGGTTATGTAACAAAAAGCTCGGGGGAAGGCATATACTTCGCAGCCAAGAGTGGAAGAATGTGTGCTGAAGAAATAGTAAAAGCTAGCCAAGGAGGGAAAACAATTCCAACTGAGCAAGATCTCAAAAAATATCTACAAACCTGGGACAAAAAATATGGGACAACTTATAAAGTTCTTGAGATACTCCAAAATATATTTTACTCAACTGATGCTGCCAGAGAAGCATTTGTAGAAATGTGCGATGACATGGATGTTCAGAGATTAACTTTCGACAGCTATTTATATAAAACCGTAGTGGCTATGAAGCCTTGGCAACAACTTAAGCTAACCTTCCTAACTCTTGGATCTGTTTTAAGAGGGCGAGCTCTTGCTCCTAAGAACTACAAACCAGTGCCAAGTGCTGTCAGAGAAGAAGAAGAGGTAAACAAAATGCTCGCTGTTAGTACAATAAAAGGAGGAATCAAAGTGGGGACTAAAAAAGGGGAATAGAAATTAACTAAGAAGAAAAACATACCTGTAGAGGTAAATCACTCCAACTGCTATTAGTTAACTAATTTGACTAAAATCAGCCATTATTGATGCCTGGTTTGTTAAGACTGCGAGCAAATTCAATCTATTTGCCCTGACATTCTCCTCTTCAGCCATAACCATTACACTATGCTCTCCATCAAAAAATGAACCTAGGACCTCTGCTCCTGAGATAAGTTTATCAGCTAATTCCTTGTACCGGCCATAAGAAGAATCATTAACTATCGGCTCTAAGGATTTGAGAACTTCTAGCATTTCGAACTCACTTTCCTTCTCAAACAAATTCGGATCCACTACATCAGATGGACTTAAAATACTCGAGGAAAGATTACTTTTAGCTGCCAATTTAGAAGCTCTTGTTACAACAGCTTGCACAGCAGATAACTGGCCAGTTGCTCTCATCTTTGACAACAATTCAGCTCTTAACTTCACATCCAAAGGGTCACTAAGAAGCCTATAGATAGAGATGCTTTCACCTGCAACTGCATGCACTAGATCAAGATCAACCTGACACTCTTCTAAAAGACTAAAAATCCTCTGGCGTAGAAAATCAGATATTTCCTCCTGTAGTTTTAATGGATCAATCTCAAAAGAAGGAAACAGATTAGACCAATGCTTAATTGAAATTTCTAGCAATAAATTCAGATTCAAATTCCAACCCTTTGACCAAACAATTTGCAAAAAACCATTACCAGCTCTTCGCAATGCATAAGGATCTGAAGATCCACTAGGTCTTTCTCCCTTTGAAAAAATACTTAGAAGAATCTCAATCCGTTCAGTTATAGCTAGGGCTGCACCTACATTTGACTGAGGCAAACTGTCCCTTGAACCACGTGGCAAGTAATGCTCTAAAACACCCAATGCCACATCCCTGTTTTCACCTTCTTCCAAAAGATATTTACCCCCAATAACACCTTGCAATTCAGGAAACTCTCCTACCATTTGGCTAACTAAATCATGTTTACATAAAGAGGTTGCTCTTAAGAAGTTAATAATATCCTTCTCAGCTAAATCCAAATTTTTCGCTAAATATTCTGCTAACCATTCCATCCTTTTTACACGATCCTGCAAAGTACCTAGACCTTCTGAAAAAGTTACAGATGCCAATTGCTCTGTTCTTACTCCGCTAGAAACCGAACGATCTGACTCAATAAAAAACTCAGCATCTGCAAGCCTTGCCTTAAGCACCCTCTCGTTACCACTTTTAACAGAATCCGAAGCAGCAGGCAGATTGTTAGCTATAAATAAAAAGGATGGGAGTAAAACATTTTTCGACTCTAAAGCTAATGGGTCTTGTACTGAATCAACACGATAAAGAGGAACATATCTCTGATGCACTTTCATTACAGTACTAAGAACTTCTGGTGGCAATTTGAGATATCTCTCTTTAATTTCTCCTTCAATAAGAATTGGAGCCTCCACTAAATCCGTCAATTCCTCTAAAAGTTCTTTAGGAAGATCTGGAATTGAATTTAGTCTTTCAGCTGTTTCTCCAATAACATCCTTAATAAACAAGCGTCGTTTATCCCTGTTTACAAAGATGCCCGCTTCTTCAAGAGATTGAATATATTTATTTGCGGTTTTTATTTCAATCAAATCAGAAGAAAGCCTATTTCCCCTACTAGTAATTCCAGAGGAAACAACTGGATCAGTATCATCTAGAGAAAGGGGTATCAATTTTTCATCTAACAACGCAACCAACCATCTAATAGGACGTGAAAACCTTCTTTCTCCTGCCCCCCATCGCATGAATCGCCTACCTTGTAAGGCACCAAGCCAGCGGGGAATAGATGATTGAAAGATCCGCATAGCAGATTCACCCTTTTCCGTAATCTTTATAAAGACAAAGAGGCCTTTAGAGGTCTCTCGAACCTCTAAATCATCTAACTTCGCACCAAGGCTTTTCACGAAACCTCTTGCGGCAGACGTAGGGCAATCATCAACGAATGCCTTATCTGCAGGAGGCCCCTTTCGCTCAATACTTAGATCTTCAGCTGAATCAGCTAAGCCCTCTATCAAAACAGCTATTCGTCTAGGTGTACTTGTGCAGGTAATCTCCCCATGGAGCAGGCGCCTTTGAGCTAAATCAAAGCGGACAAGTTCTTCTAGCTGGGCTAAAGCAAGATGGGCGAAGTCTGCTGGCAACTCCTCAGTACCTATCTCAAGTAAAAAGGCTGACAAAAACGAAAGGAACGAGATGTGCACACTTTATTGAAATTTGCGCAGAAAGAAAAAGTATTCTGCTTTTAGCTACGGTGGTAAAGGAGAAAACTAAAGTCGTGAAAGAAGATGGATCATCAGCAAAGCAAGAAGCAGACAAAGGCTTATCACCTTGCATAGCGATTCGATCTGAACTCAGCAAATTTGAAGCCTTCAAGGCAAGCAGCAACTATTTAAGAGAGCCGCTTGCCTCTGAGCTTAAAAATCAAAGTGATCACTTCACTAATGATGCGGTGCAGCTTCTGAAATTTCATGGAAGCTATCAGCAGGACAATCGAGAAAACAGACAAAAGGGAAAAGATAAGGATTGGCAGATGATGCTGCGACTTCGCAGTCCTGGTGGCCGAATATCTCCGGAACTTTTTTTAGCATTGAATTCACTCTCCGAAAAATTGGGCAATCAGACGTTGAGAGTTACGACACGTCAAGCATTTCAAATGCATGGAATA
Source organism: Prochlorococcus sp. AG-363-P08 (assembly GCA_003278195.1). Taxonomy (GTDB): domain Bacteria; phylum Cyanobacteriota; class Cyanobacteriia; order PCC-6307; family Cyanobiaceae; genus AG-363-P08. The sequence goes on along the minus strand of QCGE01000002.1, from coordinate 36,269 downwards.
CGAAAAGAACATTTGCATGAAGTGATTAATAAAATCATTGGCTCCATGGGGTCCACTCTTGCCGCATGCGGCGACATTTCTCGCAATGTCATGGCTCCTGCTGCACCATACGAAAAAGGGGCCTATCCAGTAGCCAGAAAGTTAGCTAATGAAATTGCTGATTTACTAAGCCCCATTGCAGCAGAAGATGCATACCTTGAACTCTGGGCTAACGGTGACCTGAGCTACAAGATCAAGCCCAATAAAAGAGTTAAAGACGCAAGAATCAGACAACAAAAAGCAGGGGTTTTTAGCGGCAATAAAGAAGAGCCTTTATATGGGGAAACTTATATGCCAAGAAAATTCAAATGTGCTGTGACAGTACCAGGTGATAATTCTGTTGACCTTTTAACGCAAGATATAGGTTTAGTTGTCTTTACAGACAAAAATAATTCGCTAAAGGGATGCAATGTATATGTAGGTGGTGGAATGGGTAGAACACATAACAACGAACAAACTTTTGCAAGAACAGCAGACGCACTAGGGTATGTATCTGTAGAGAATATTTTAGATTTAGTACAAGCAATATTAGCGCTTCAAAGAGACTATGGCGACAGAAAAACTAGACGGCATGCAAGAATGAAGTACTTAATTAATGATCAAGGTATAGACTGGTTTAAATCAACACTAAAAGAAAAATACTTCAATAAGCCTATACAAAAATTAAGACATGAGCCCAGAAGAAAGCTAGAGGATTACCTTGGATGGCATAAACAAGGCTCAAAGAAATGGTTTATTGGTATTCCTTTAATATCAGGCCGACTAAAAAGAGATATTAAGAATGGCTTGGCATTAATTATTAGTAAGTATCAACTTGAGATACGACTTACACCAAATCAAGATCTACTGCTATGCAATATTGGAGCTCATCAACGTTCTAGTGTCAACAAGGAACTTACCTCTCTTGGCATCAGAAATTACAAAGACTTAACAAAAACGGAAAGACATGCTATCGCCTGTCCTGCACTTCCACTTTGTGGTCTTGCAATTACTGAGGCTGAGCGATTCCTACCTGAATTAATTAACCGGCTAGATACACTAATGGGAAAGCTAAATATTAATAACTCAATTCTTTTCCGGATGACAGGATGTCCAAATGGTTGCGCACGCCCTTACATGGCAGAACTAGCACTAGTAGGTAGCGGCGTAAATCAATATCAGCTTTGGCTTGGAGGGACTCCCAATCTAAGCAGATTAGCTAAGCCATATATACAACGTCTCGAATTAGATAAGTTTGAAGAAATCATAGAGCCGCTACTTATAAGCTGGAAGGAGAGAAGTAATAGTTTAAGCCTAGGTGAACATATAAATTTATTAGGAGATCAAGAGGTCTTGAGACTACTTGGAGAGGGAGACGAAGCTCCATAAAGAGCAAAAGGACTTTGCCTAAGCCAGGCCCAAAGTTGATCTCCGTAACTAAAATGCCACCATTCATTTGGGTGCTGCACAAATCCGGCTTCCTTCATCACATCTGCGAGCAAACTTCTTCTTGAGTTCCATAAATATTCTTTTGAGAAAGAATCAAGCTTTGCCTTTGCCAAGTAATAATCTGGCTCTGAAACGGAACTAATATCATCAATCTCCCCCCCCATATCAATAGGCTTACCCTGCAGATCAGAAATTGTTATATCTATTGCTCCGCCAGTACTGTGAGGTGGAGGACTTGAAGGGTCATTGCTTGGAAACGCCCAAAACCTCTTTACAACATTAAAAATCTCCTCTCGCTCAAAAGGCTTGCATAAATCTATTGCGGCAATGCCTCTTGCTTGACATTCCTGCTTGATAGCTAGCTCAAACATGAACGCTTGAACACTTAATGGCCGCCATGCGTCAAAGACTGTCAAACGATAATCACTAGCCTTAATTTTGAGATAGGTTTCGGCATTAATGAGTCTATTAACCACACCCTCTCGAAGCCAAAACGGATCCGAACACTTTCCATAAGGAGCCCCCAAAGAAATATAAGGATGGGGGTTAACCCGTAGGACTGAAGCAGGTATAGCGCAAAAAGGCTCACCACATTCTTCTATATTGATTTCAACCCAAGGCTTACCCATAAAACAACTAGAAAAAACTAGTTTCCACAGCAAAGAGAGCTTTTTCCACAGACAAAATCCTTAAACAAAGAAAACAATTTTGCCTAATAAAGCTCTCACAATAATGAAGCAAAAAAAAAATTGACAAAGCTTTAAAGAAAAAACTTATGTTTCAAAGTTGCAAGGATTTCCTCAAGATCGGTTGCAAAAGCAATCTTTTCAGAGGAGTAGCAGAGTAAATCTATTCAATATAGATGGCCTATACGTCTGTTCCTTAGTCAGACGGCTCAAAAGTAAAGAGAACACTAGTCTAAGTTCGAGACTCATACGAGTCTTATGTATGTGGAAAACAATTGCTAGTTCAAATAGCCTGCTCCACTCTGCTTAGTCCAGCTTTCTTGAATCATTTTTCTTAGTAAATTATGCCTAGCCAGGTCAGGGTCATTCTTTAAAATCCGAATAGCTTCTGTTCTTGCTTCATTAAGGACTTCTCCATCATCCGCAAGACTTGCTAATGCAAAATCTGGTATCCCCGATTGTCGAGTACCAAGAATCTGGCCTGGTCCCCTTAATCTCAAATCGATTTCTGCGATTTCAAACCCATCATTAGATCTAGGAAGAATTTCAAGTCTTTGCTTTACAACAGGGTTAGAGCTGTCATTGATTAACAAACAGTGAGAGGAAGCTGAACCTCGTCCAACACGACCTCTCAACTGGTGAAGTTGGGCTAATCCAAATCGATCTGCATGCTCAATAAGCATTACAGAGGCTTCTGGAACATCAACTCCAACCTCAATCACAGTTGTTGAGACAATCACCTGACACTTCCCAGAGGCAAAATTATTTATCACTTCTTTTTTTTCTTGGCTCTTCATCCGGCCATGAAGCAAACCTACTTGAAAGTCTGGAAAAACTTCCTCTGAGAGCTCCTTATAAGCCATGACGGCAGATTTAATATCCAACTTTTCTGAATCCTCAACTAAGGGGAGAACAACATATGCCCTTTGTCCCTTAATAACTTCCTCACGAATGAGCTGATAAGCCTTCTCTCGCTGAGAGCTTGGCAGAAGTTTTGTCTCAATAGGTGTCCGGCCAGGGGGCAACTCATCTATCTGACTTACATCAAGGTCACCATGAATTGACAACGCAAGGGTTCTTGGTATTGGAGTCGCTGTCATCGTAAGTAAATGTGGCTGCAGTCCCTTGCTGAGTAAATTGTTCCTTTGATGAACTCCAAAGCGGTGCTGTTCGTCCACCACAACCAACCCCAAACGGGAAAAAACAACAGGTTTTTCAATTAATGCATGCGTTCCTACCAAAATCTTTAGAGAGCCATTGGCAAGATCATCAAGAATCTTCCGGCGGCTAGAACGTGGTGTTGAGCCTGTTAGCAACTCAACCGTGACATGAAGCTGAGGAAGCCAAGTGCATAATGTCCTGTAATGCTGGTCAGCTAATACCTCAGTTGGAGCCATAAAGGCACCTTGCCATCCAGATTGAACTGCTTTCAACAAAGAAGCTACCGCGATAACTGTTTTACCACTGCCAACATCACCTTGAATCAACCTTGCCATAGGCTTGGGATTGGAGAGGTCAGCAAAAGTCTCTGCCAATACTCTGTCTTGGGCATTAGTTAGCGAGAAAGGTAGAAGCTCAAAAAACTTCTCGACTAATCCACTTTGTAATGGATCAATTTTAAGTGAAGGTACTTCTCGCATTCGAAACTTGGCACGTCTCCTAAGCAAGCCAAGCTGTAAAAACAGAAATTCATCAAACACCAATCTTCGACGAGCAGCCTTCAATAACTCCTGTGAATCAGGTTTATGAATTTGACACATAGCATCAGCTCGACAAAGGAGCCTTAAATCATTGATTGTTGAAGTTGGAAGTGGGTCTAATAGTTTCTTGGCAAAAGGTATTACTCGATCTACAAGGTCGCGAAATAAGTCTGCCTTAAGTCCTTCTGTTAATGCATACACTGGAAGTAAACGTCCGATCGATCTTGATCGAATGGGCGCATGAGGGTTCTCCATAGCCTCAATCAAAGGATCTATAAAACTCAACCCATATTCACTCTCCTTCACGAGACCACTAACTGCTACTGTGGTGCCTGGAGGATAGAGGGAAGATTCTTTCTTTATATAGGCATGACTACTAAAACGACGCCCTGCAAAAAAACGAGTTACTTTTAAACGTCCGGTTGAATCCTCTAAAAACAATTCAAGTATTGAGAGGTTTGGGTTCCTAGGGCTCCTGAATCCGTTAGATCGTCTAACTTTGGCAACTATCGTCGAAGTTTCACCAGCTTTTAAAGAATGAATACGTCGAAGCGAAGAATAATCAACATAATCACGTGGGTAATAGAATAAAAGGTCTTTGACTTTCAAAAGGCCTATCCCAGCAAGCTTTTCTGCTGATTTCGGACCAATTCCCTTCAAACTAATTAAAGGGCTCTCAATGTTTAGAGGTAAATTGCTGTATTGATCGGAGGTAGATTGATTTTTATTGTTCGCAGCATATTTCAACCGAGGAGATGAGATCTTTTGCTCAGGTTGAATCTGTTTTCCGAGAATATAAAGACTCTGGCGAGTAACAGTAACCAAACGACGTCGCAAAGAAAGCGCTAAAGATGGATAATCATGATATTTCCTTGAAAGATCCTCTAATTTATTATTAGTGCTAATAGAACCTATAGCCTCAGATAAATTCAACAATTCACGACTAGCAAATTCATGAAAATATTCTTTTCTTCCATGAAAGTTGTTGAAATCATGCTCAGACTCTAACCTTAAAGCTTTTTGAAGAAGCCTTATCGAATCAACTGAAATCTTTAACTGGTCAGGTCTCAATCTTTTAAGTTGTTCTTATTATTATTGTTACCAGAAAATTCTGCCCACCATTGGTGATGTGCTTGTTCAGATAAAAACCGAGCTTGCCAATGACGTTGCTGCTTAACCATTGACATCAAAAGGGTTTCATGTCGCTTGATATTAGATCTACATTTACGTAATCTAGGGAGATCATATTCTAAATCCGAGGGTCGTAAGAGTAAACACATGAAATCCATTTCCTTTTCAATCATTGGATAATGTATTGGCACATTCATTCTTAGAAGATTCGAACCAGCATCAAGAGAATCTACATGTCCTATCTGTGCAGCATCCAAAAGAGAAATTGGTAAAAGATTGTCAACAATTCCTGTCCTCAGTAGTTCAACATTTAAAGCATGTGAAAGGTTACGTAACCGTCTATTAATTGCCAAATCTATAGAGTTTAGCCATCTAGAAAGATCCTCTGGATTCTGAGGCAAAAGGCCTTCGCTAGGCTCTTTATCATCCAGGAAATCATCTTCACTAGAAGATTTAAACTTATCGGATGAAGTAGCTATACCATTTGAGAACGTCTCTCCAGCTATCACAAAAAGTGAGCGTATGACTTCAAATCCTGTTTTCTTATCTTTGCTGGGAGAAGTACTTTCACTAGTCAGTTCATCAGAGTAATTTTCGATCATTTGCTCTTCTTCCTCCTCGTAGCTTTCTTCGAAGTTTTCCTCTTCCAGAGCATTAGTCTCTGTGATTTCGTCAACAGGACTTCCTAGATCTATGGAGCTTAATAATTTGGAAAAATGCTCTGTATTCTCAACAGGGGGATCAATGCTAATAGAAATTGAACCTGGAGCTTCTTTTCTTTCTCCTCTATCAGCGCTCATCGCGGCAAGTAACTCTCGTCTTGATTGATCTCTTTTAAGTTGTCGTTCTCGGTCCATTTGACTAGAAAGCTCCATCAATTGCTCCACTGTGAGAAAAGAACTACATGTTGCGACCAATTGAGAAACTTTCTTATGAAATGAATCTCTTTCTTTCTCAGTAAGCTTGTTCAGACGATTTTGATCTCCATTAGTAATCAAAAGGAATATGGCTCGCTTAACTGCCTCAAGCAGGCTATTTCTCAGCTCTTGTAGATAAAGAGCCTCATCTAGATATATCGCAGAAGCCAGCTTCTCACCCTTCTGACGTAGAAGGTCAAGTTGCTGTGACGGATCGAATCGCTTCAAAAGGGTTTCCCTCCTGCTGCTATTTATCAGCCTCCTGAAATCGAGGCAACCTCATCAGCAAAATCCATCTTCTCAACCTCAATCCCCTCTCCGAGAGTAAACCTCGTGAATCGCCGAACCTTAACGTTCTCTCCAATTTGACCGGCAACTTGTTTAACCAGTTCGGCGACGGTAAGTGAGCCATCTCGAATGAAGGGCTGTTCCAATAATGCCAATTCCTTAAGCCTTTTTCCAATTCTCCCCTGAACAATCCTTTCTTTCATTTCTTCTGGCTTACCAGCAAGATCATCCCGCCCCATTTCAATGGCCTTCTCTTTTTCAAGAACCTCATTAGGTATTTCATCAGTTGAGACATATTCAACATTCGGACATGCTGCAACCTGCATAGCCACATCCCTTAAGAGGTTCTGAAACATCTCTCCCCGCGCGACAAAATCAGTTTCACAATTCAACTCCAACAAAACGCCAACTCTTGCGCCTGTATGGATATAGCTCCCAATAGCACCCTCTGCTGCAACACGACCGGATTTCTTTTCGGCACTTGCTATGCCTTTCTTTCGAAGCCATTCAGTGGCTTTGGTTAGGTCGCCTCCACTTTCTATTAAGGCCTTCTTGCAGTCCATCATCCCTGCACCAGTCTTTACTCGCAGGTCTTTGACTAATTTGGCTGAAATGTCCGCCATTTTAAATTTTAATTTGGGAAATGATTTTAAGAATAGATTCCGATCGATTCAAAATTCTTGAATTGATCGGAAAAATGGAAATAAGAGCTGGAATTCAACAATTGATTGTCCCTTCAGCTCCCTTTTAATCATTAGAGCCACCATGCCGGCCTTCATTAATTGCATCAGCCAGACGACCAAGCACAAGTTGAACTGAACGAACTGCATCATCATTACAAGGGATTGGGACCTCACACAAATCAGGATCGCAATTTGTATCGAGCATTGAAACCAAAGAAATGTCCAACTTTCTAGCCTCTAGAACAGCATTTGTTTCTCTTCTTTGATCAACCAAAACAACGACATCAGGAAGCCTTCTCATACTTTTTAAACCTCCAAGATATTTTTGAAGTCTCTCAAGTTCCCGACGCAAAACTGCTGCTTCCTTTTTCGGCCTCATTGCAATAGCACCACTTGATTCCATTCGCTCCAGATCCTTTAATCGATCAATCCTGGCTTTCATAGTTGTCCAATTAGTGAGCATCCCACCAAGCCAGCGTTGATTGACATAAGCCGCTCCGCAGCGAGTTGCTTCTTGCGCCACAACATCGGAAGCTTGCTTTTTGGTTCCAACAAATAAAAATCTTTTTCCGCTTCTTGCCGCAGAACGAGTCCACTTGTATGCATGATTCATGCATACCGCGGTTTTCACAAGATCAATAATATGCACCCCATTACGGGCGCAGTAGATATAGCGCCCCATTTTTGGGTTCCATCTACGTGTCTGGTGCCCGAAATGAGCGCCAGCCTCCATCATCTCGGAGAGAGTGACTACAGCCATGTTGTTTAGGGTTTCGGGTTCGCCTCCACCTGTCAGGGATGCTGACCAAAAAACTCATGCAATGAAGAGATTGGTCGGAATCACCCGAAACGGACAGATGTGCGGTTTTTTTGGTGAGCTATTAATTTATCAAATAACCGCTCTAAAAGCGTCCCCCTTCATAAGCCTCTCGAAAAAGAGCTCGAACTCCTATGCGATTCAATGGCAAACGCAGAAGCTCCATAGCAAGGCCAGGCCACCCATTCCTTATTAACCATGCAAGCAATGGTCGCAATGAACGTTCATTAATCATCCCACCAACAGTTAACAACTCCCACAAGAGAAGATGTAGCCAAGTGAATTGAATAATGAAACGAACTCTATTCGTGGGATGTTTTCTATAAAAAACAAGCCCCATTTTTGCTCGCTCTTTCTCAACCCTAATTAAATCAGGAATATTCTCTAACTTCAAAGGAGGGTGCCAATGATATCCAATGGCCTCTGGGCATCTAATAAGAGCTACTCCCATCTGCCTAAGCCTTTCTCCTAACTCAAGATCCTCCCATCCATATAAACAGAAACTCAAATCAAATAACCCAGAATCACATAGTAATTGCTTGTCTATCGCAACATTACCTGTTGCAAAATAAGCCCATGAAAGATCTTGAACCTTATAACGTTCAGAAGTAGGGTCTTCAAAATTAGCTGTATTAATTACTGACCCATAAGTAAAGCAATTTCGGTTACCCCGTCTTTCCCAAGAAGTTCTTAATGAACAGAAGTGTGCAGCAAGGAAAGTTTTAGTAACAACTAGATCGCTATCAATAAAAACAATTACATCACCAAGAGAATTCTCAACCCCATAATTTCTCCCCTTGGCTGGCCCCCCATGCTCTTGCTCTAAAAGACGAACATGAGGAAACCTAGATGTATTTTCACGAAGCCACTCAGGAGTGCCATCTGTAGATCCATCATCAACTACAACAACTTCATATCCGTCTAACTCAGAACCATAAGCCTGGATTTCAAGTGCAGATAAACACTTCTCAAGAATCGGTCGGCGGTTATAAGTGGGTATTACAACGCTCGCGAACATCCGCAAACAAAAAAACTATAAACACAGACTAGTTACGAAAAAGAGAGACTGAGAAGCCTTCTTCTGAAAAACTAGGCGATGGAGGTTCTTAGAAAGCTTAATCAGCCGCTCCACCATTGTTGGCAGTACCAGTAACACCGTTACCAGCTCCTTCTCCTCTGCCATCATTGCGAAGTTTGCGCTTCTTGAACTTGCGGGCATAAGCGCGATTACGCTCTTGCTTTTCTTTTTTGAGATTTCTTCGCTTAGCCATACTGAAATGAATTAAAAATCAATGATCTAAACCCAACCTACCCAAAGGAGTGAATTAGACGACCATCTTCCATCTTAAGGACCCGATCCGCAACATCTAAAATCCTTGGATCGTGAGTAACCATTAAAACAGCAGAAGCCTGTTCTCGTGCAAGTTTCTTTAGAAGATCAACCACTTCTCTGCCAGTAACACTATCTAGAGCTGCTGTTGGCTCATCAGCAAGAAGAAGCCTTGGCTTAGCAGCTAAAGCTCTTGCAATTGCTACCCTTTGCTTTTGACCGCCAGATAAATCATGAGGCAGCTTGCTTGCTTGATCACTTAATCCAACAGCTCTAAGCCAACTTCTAGCCTGCTCGCGCCTTGTCAAATAAGACAAACCAGGCAAGAGGTCAGAGCCCATCTGAACATTCTGCTCGGCTGTAAGACACCTTAAAAGATTATGTCCTTGAAAAATCATCCCAATATTTCTTCTCAACCTTTGACGAACTTTGCGACCTGATCCACTTAGTTGATTACCAAGAACAATGAGACTCCCTGACTGAACAGTCCTCAAGGCTCCTATCAGAGTCAAAAGAGTTGTTTTGCCACAACCAGATGGACCTGTTAACAAAACCACTTCGCCAGGGGAAATCTCAAAAGAGATTGAATTAAGAACCTTTCTTCGCATAGATCCTTTCCCAAAGCTGTGGCTCAGGCCATCAATTTGAACAGCAAATGGGAGATCATTTCTCATAAACTAAAAAATCTCAGCAGGGTCAGCATCACTCAATCTGCGCATAGCCAATAAAGCAGAACCCATACACATAAACAAAATCAAAACAAATACAAGAACTGTTCTTTCTACATCCATAGAGACTGGCAATTTTGTTGAGTTTCTTACTAAGGCGTATAGACCCTGACCAGCCGCATAAGCAGGCAAATAACCCATTACAGCAAGAATCACTCCTTCTCGAGCAACTACACCAAGGAGTGTCTTCAGTCTATAGCCCATCGCCATCAAAGTTGCATATTCAGCAAGATGGTCACTTACATCGCTATAAAGTATTTGATAAACAATTACACAGCCAACAACAAATCCCATTGCAGCTCCAAGGCTAAAAATAAACCCTATAGAAGTACTACTTTTCCAGTAATTTTTCTCAAAATTTATAAATTCTTCCTTTGTAAATATTCGCACATCATTAGGTAAACTTTTTCTTAAAGATTCTGAGACCAAGTCAACATTTGCTTGCTGATTTAGACGGATTAAACCTATCTCTATACTTCCTTTTGGAGCAGTTGGTAATAGTCGCTGAAATGTTTCTCTACTAGTAAGAAGGTTTCCATCAGCGCCAAAAGAAGGCCCTAGGCTAACTAGTCCAGAAACACGGACTCTTTTACCAGCGAGCTCAGCTTCAACAATCCGGCCTTTATTGAACCAATCTGCAATAGGTCCAAACTCTCTTCTAGATCTTTCATCAAATAAAACACGTCCATAATTTTTAAGAGTATTTGCTTTTAAGGCAAGCCCTGATTCTTCTAACAAAGGGGCATCAGGCTCAAATCCCAAAACAAGAATTGACCTTGTAACAAGATTTTCTGGATTACGCCAAAGCAAAAAGTTCCAATTAACAGCTGTTATTCCTGCTACATCCTTGTGAGCCATTGACTGAATAAGTCTACGTTTAGGGAAACCGCTCATGCTTATAGAACTCATTGAGCGAGGACTCATCATTACTAAATCAGCATCAAATAAGCGGTGAACAGTAACGCTTGCATCAAAAAGACCTTCTCTAAAACCTAACTGCATAAACATGAGGATTCCTGCAAAGCAAATTCCCGCAATCGCAACTAACAACCTCAAAGGTTGTCTAGTAAGCAAAAGCCATGCAAGTGGAATCTTTCTACTATTTAAAAAGTCCAGTTTCACAATTTCTGAAATCGAGCTATTACCTTCATCCCAGTCAAGTGACTAACCTTCATAGCAGATAATTTATCAAGCTTTACCAATACCTCAACAACTCTCGCATCAGCATCTCCTGTGGGATCTGTCGATAAAACTTTTCTCTGCCTTACCTGTGGACTAATTCGAGTCACTTGACCAATTAAATCTCCTTCAAAACCACCATTCTCACTTATAAGTATCACTTCTTGTCCAAGGCTAATTCTATTAATATCTGACTCATAAACCTCGATCAATGCCTCCATATACTTATTCGCTCCAACCTCTAAAATGCCCTCATTAGTTGGACGTTCTCCAACTTGTGTATGAACCCTAAGAACAACTCCATCTATAGGAGTTTTAAGTTGGCTATCTTTTAAATCAGCATCTAACACCAGAAGCTCAGCTAAAGCTTGCTTCAATTTCCCCTTCAAAGAAGCTAGTTGAATCTGCTTTTCCTCTAAAAGCACAATTGAAGTAGCGCCTTGTGTTGCTGCCTCTTTATACCTAGAAACCTCTATCTCCTTCATGACAATCTCAACTTGAATAGTTTCAGCCAATGCTTTTACAACTTCTATATCAGCAAGGATTTTTGGGCGACTATCAAAAACAGCAAGAATTTGTCCTTTTTTAACTTCGTCACCTTCTTGAACATTTAGCTCTAAAACTCTTGGAGTACCGCCAAATCCGCTTACTGGTGCTGCTAATCGACGTACATCTCCAGCAGGTTCTAATTGCCCTAAAGCCGCAACTAACTCCAAAGGAAGAACATCTGTTGCTTCAGGTTTGACGGATTTCGAGATCTCTGGCTGACGAACAAAAACAAAGAATCCTGCTGTAGCCAAAAATGCAATTGATCCCATGGAAGCTAGGAACAAACGATAATTAGCTAACAAAGAGGTGGCTCGTCGAATAAAACCTCCTCTATGTAACGATTCGCCCATTGGGGATTGAAGGCCTTCTCCAAAATCCTTCTGGTCTTGTCGTTTCGTTTCTGTTTGCTGCAATAGTTAAGTTGAGCCTGATATCTCATAATCGTAGAGGCTGCAGAGGAAGATTCAGGTTTTTTTTGCAATACCTCTGAAGATAAACAAATTAAATACTGGTCGACAAGTTCCAAAAAACCTGCTTCTTCTTCTTTCGAAGAAGGACGAATGAACCTTACAAAAGGTGAGAAAATTGTTCCCCATGCAGGTAATTCTCTTGTCTGTTTAAAAGAAGGAATAGATATCCCTCTTAATCTTTTGGCCAAAGATTTAGAAAGTTCTTCTCTTACTGGAGACAAATCAACAATTGCAGCTGATACCCCTGTTGGTCCTACAACAACATCTGTCCCAAAGATCGGAAGATCAAAACGAGGGTCAGGAAAAAAAACGCAATGAAGTATTTGGAGTCCTATCCCTAGCATTGCAATCTCAAGATGCAACTTACGCATCCCTCTACAAGAATGTAATTCGTTCCATATAAACAACTGCTCTCCATCTAGCATTCCAGCAATTTCTCCCATGGCAGGGTCTATTGACAGCGCAGACAGTTCGGGCATTTCCGCCCTACGCTGTTTAATACGCTCCACAAGAGACTTCACCAGCGGATGAAGCTCCTCTCCATTAACAGGCAGTTGGGGCACCACGATTGCAGAAAGTATCAAAATGGGGCTTTGCCACGCACCATTGGCGATATCGGCCGAGAGAACAGAGTTGGATCATTGGTCTCTTGAAAATGGAGCCAAATGTGTCATAGCGCCCATCCCAGATGCGCCACTGACCTGTGTGGACTTTTGGTGTAGAGCTGGAAGCGCTGTAGAGCGGCCAGGGGAAGAAGGCCTTGCTCACTTCCTTGAACACATGGTTTTCAAAGGAAGCTCCACACTAGATGCAGGCGAGTTTGATTTACGTATAGAGGCCCTTGGAGGAAGCAGCAATGCTGCGACAGGCTTTGATGATGTCCACTTCTACGTACTAGTACCTCCCAAAGAGGTAAAAGCAGCCTTAGAACTTTTACTAAACCTTGTAATCACTCCAAAAATCGATAAACAAGCTTACTCGTTAGAGAGAGAAGTTGTCCTAGAGGAAATCGCTCAATACAATGATCAGCCTGATGAACAAGTATTCCAAAAGTTACTAGAAAAATGTTGGCCGAAGCATCCCTATGGGCGTTCAATTTTGGGCAAAGAAGAAAGTTTAAGAAAAAGCAACCCATGTGACATGAAAGCATTCCACCAACGTCACTACATGGCGAATAATTGTTGCCTTGTGATTTCAGGTGTAATACCAAAAGGCATTGAAGAAATAGTCAGTAACTCTCTTCTTACTGGTTTAGAAAACAGCTCAAAAGAAGAATCAACTCCCCCTAAAGACCCGAGCCTAGTCTTTTATAAAGGAAGAGAAGAAGTCTTTTTTAATAGACTTGAGTCTTCACGCCTATTAATGGCATGGCAACTCCCACCAGCAAACAATCAAAGAATGCTTATGGGAGCCGACCTGGCGACCTCACTACTATCAGAAGGTAGACGAAGTAGGCTGGTACAGCAACTTCGAGAAAATCTTCAGATAGTCGAATCAATTGACATGGACCTAACTGTTCTGGAAGAAGGAAGTCTGGTAATGCTCGAGGCTTGTTGCGGGGAAAATAATCTGGAGAAAGTTGAACAAGAAGTTCACAAAATCCTTAAAGACATGTCACACGTATCCTCTCTTGAAAAAGAACTGGAAAGAGCCGCGAGGTTAGTAGAGAACGGACTATGCTTCAATCTAGAAGCAGCCTCTCAGGTTTCAGGGCTAGCAGGAAGTCAAAGTCTCTGGGGTCGTGACCAACCATTACTAGAACCTTTGAGACATATCAAATACTGGGACTCCGTTCATTTAAAAGAAGAAGTATTTAATCTTCTTCAACCTGAACAAAGTTTCACACTTTTGGCAAGACCCTTAAAAGCCTCTTAATGAGCAAACTTGAATTAATTTTCGCTCCATCTTGTTCTCAAGGTGTTATTGCCGCCAAACTTTGGATAAAAGGTGGAAGTAGAGAAGATCCCTTTGGACAAAAAGGCCTCCATCAATTACTTGGATCTGTATTAAGTAGAGGATGTGGTCCATATAACAACATTTCCTTAGCTGATCTTGTTGAAGGCTATGGAGCAGGCCTGCGCTGTGACGTTAATGAAGATGGGTTCCTAATCAGTTTAAAATGCTCAAATCAAAATGCTGATCAACTTCTTCCTATCCTAGGTTGGATGATGTGGGATCCACATCTTGAAAATGATCAAGTAACTCTAGAGAGAGATCTCAGCTTACAAGCCCTACAAAGACAAAAAGAAAATCCATTCCATATTGCCTTTGATGGTTGGCGTCAAATTACCTACAAAAATGGTCCATACGGCCACGACCCTCTAGGGATCGAGGATGACTTACTCAAGTTAGGGCGCCATGAATTAATTCCACTAGCGAGCAAGATGAAAACAAGGGCTTCCGTTCTCGTGATTGCAGGAGACATTGATCAAAAGACCAAAGAGGAAATCAGCAAAGTAAAGCCATTTGATTCACTAATTATTCAAAATCAAAAAGAGAATTTTCAAGAAGAAGCTATTTCTCATAATGAAGCTAAATCATTTTCAAATTCCACCATCCATACAAATTTCATCCAAACCAAACAGGTCGTAATGATGTTAGGTCAATCAACTATTCCGCATGGACACCAAGACGACTTAGCACTTCGACTAATGAACTGTCATCTTAGTGCAGGTATGTCGAGCTTACTTTTCAAAAGACTCAGAGAAGAACATGGAGTGGCCTATGACGTAGGAGTTCACCATCCATTTAGAGAAGGGAATGCTCCATTTGTACTTCATGCCTCAACAACTGAAGATAAATCGATGCTCACACTTGAGCTACTCCTAGATTGCTGGTGGGAACTAAGCGAAAGAACGATCACCGAACAGGCACTCTCACTTGCCAAGGCTAAATTCAAAGGGCTTATTGCACATAGCTCGCAAACCTCAGGGCAACGAGCTGAAAGGAAAGCTCAACTCAAGGCATTTGGATTACCACTTGACTACGACCTAAAAAGTCTTCAATTGATAAATTCTTTAAGTAGTAATGAGCTTCAAACAGTTGCACAAAGACATCTCATGAATCCACTACTAAGTCTCTGCGGTACAAGCAAAGCCCTGAAAAAACTTAAGAGCTTTTGGGAAAATAAAAATTAAAATCATTTTTATTTTTCTTGGCAAGTTAGTGCAAATCCAATTTCTCTTCGGAAATCAAAAATCTCCCTCTACGAAACCGTACCTCAATTATCCCCATAGATCTAATCGCCATAACTGTTCCGCTCTCTCCAGGTGATACAAGTTCCGGTGGACGAAGCATAGGCATAGAGTCCGCAGTTTTTAAATATGGCAATGGGGTCGAAATAGAGACCTGGTCACCAATTTTAAAAGTCATAAGAGCTAGTCAAGAACAAGGTCCTAATGCAGGATGGATCCAGATGTAATCATCCAGTGCGCTCCTTGGTTACTGTCGCTGGCGCAATTGCCGGTTTAATGATGCTTCTAACAGGGGGGCTAATCCCTGTTGGATTTTTAATTCCCAGCACACTTTCATCCCCAATTGTGCTGGAACTCCCAAGTACTTGGCAAGTCCCTGCACTACTTCTTTGTTCTCTTGTCTCAGGGCCTAGATCTGGTGTCATAGCCGCCATCGCATATATAACCATTGGACTTGTGCACCTACCAGTGTTCAACGCTGGAGGGAGTCTTAGCTATATCTTCACGCCAGGTTTTGGATACATCTTGGGACTAATTCCTGCTGCTTTTATTAGTGGGCGTTTAGCTCAACAAGATGGAATGAATGGATTTCTACCCCTCATGTACTCGGCTTTCGCCGGTTTATTTTGCCTTCATATATGCGGTATAACGAATTTAATCTTTGGATCAATGTTTTACCGTTGGCCAAATAACCTTGCAGAACTAATTTTTAGCTATAGCCTCGGTCCATTACCCACACAACTAGCTCTCTGTGCAAGTGTTGGCATCCTTGCTCTTTTCTTAAGGCGACTACTACTTATCAAATGAAAAAACGCCTATTCAAGTTTCCTTTAATAATTTTAGTTAGTTGCGTAATCGTGGCATTGGATCAAATCAGCAAAATATGGGCACGTAATGCACTTATTCCAAACATTCCCACACCCTTTATCCCTAATTTAATACAACTACGTCTTGTAAAAAATACTGGTGCCGCATTTAGCTTATTTAGCAACTCTACATTTTTTCTTGGATTTCTAAGTTTTATCGTTGCGATCTTTCTACTTTGGTGGTTATTTCAATCATCTCCCAATCTGATGCTTAAAGGCATGGCTGGTTCATTCTTATTAGGGGGAACAATTGGGAATGGAATTGATAGATGGTTTCATAGCGAAGTCACAGATTTTCTTGAACTGATACCAATTAATTTTCCTATTTTCAACATTGCAGACATATCAATAAATCTCGCCATTCTATTTCTAGCTCTTAACACCCTTACTATTCGACATGGCCATAGTCCCTCGTCAATTCAAAAATGATCCATTTGAGTCAAAATTTACCTTATCAACCATGTCCCTGAAATAATGTCTCGACAACGTGTTCTCCTAATCATATGTGGAGCATTAGCGATCCTTCTCGTGGTAGGAGCAGTAATAGGAACATTTCTAAGAATAATAAATGAATTGAGATATTCCCTTGAATATTTCCTCCCTTATTGGCTAGTAAGTCCCGTACTCCTGCTTACGCTCATTTTAATAATTGGCTTGATATATCAATATGGTGGGAATTGGTGGAAGAAAGCACAAAAAAAGAATATATGGAACTTAAAAGGGGAAAGAAACCCTATTGTGCCGCCGAGTAGTAGACGTGAAGCTGCGGAAAAAAGCCTTGAAAGTATTGATTGTCTACTTGATCGTCTTCAAGATGATGTAGGGCGTCAAGGACTTATTAAAGAGAGAAAACGCGTAGCACAAGAGCTTGCTCGTGGGGATCTGGTTGTAGTGCTTTTCGGAAGTGGCTCTAGCGGCAAGACATCACTAATAAGAGCACTCCTAAATGAAATAGTTGGAGAAGTAGGGGCAACTATGGGATCTACAACAAAGTCTCAATCCTATCGACTCAGACTAAAAGGATTTGGAAGAAGTCTCAACTTGGTAGACACACCAGGTATTTTAGAAGCTGGAGCAGAAGGTTGGGATAGAGAAAAAAGAGCTCGAGACATTGCTAGTAGAGCAGATTTAATGATTGTGGTTGTTGATGGCGACTTAAGAGCCTCAGAATTAAAAATCATCCAAAGCCTAAGCACAGTTGGCAAAAGACTTTTATTAGCTCTAAACAAATGTGATCTACGTGGTGAAGAAGAAGAAAGGAGGCTCCTCTCACTTCTAAGGACAAGATGTAAAGGGCTACTAACACCTGAAGATGTTGTTGCTGTTAGTGCATCTCCTCAATCCATTCCTCGTCCAGGGCAACGACCTTGGCAACCACCAGCAGAATTGCAATCACTACTTCAGAGACTCTCTAGTGTTCTTCATGCTGAAGGAGAAGAGCTACTTGCAGATAATATTCTCCTTCAATGCAGAAATTTAGGTGATAAAGGTAGACATTTACTTGGTGAACAGCGAAAGAAAGAAGCCAATGGCTGTATAGACAGATATAGCTGGATTACTGGGGGTGTAGTTACTGCAAACCCTCTCCCTGGAGTTGATCTTCTTGGCACAGCAGCAGTAAATGCACAAATGGTTATGGAAGTGGCAAAAATATATGGAGTAGAATTAACTCGAAACAGAGCTCAGGAACTAGCAATATCCGTAGGTCGTACTCTTGCTGGCTTAGGGGTTGTAAAAGGCAGCATAAGCATAATTGGCGCAGCGTTAAGCATAAGTTTACCTACAGCTCTCCTAGGGAAGGCTGTCCAGGGTGTTGCAGCAGCATGGCTCACAAGAGTAGCTGGAGCTAGTTTCATAACCTACTTTCAACAAAATCAAGACTGGGGTGACGGAGGAGTTCAGGAAGTGGTACAGCAACATTACGACTTAAGTAGTCGTAAATCTTCTATGGAAAAGTTCTTAAAAATTGCCCTGAAAAGAGTCGTAGAGCCCCTTCAAAAAAAGGATGATCGATACCAACTTCCACCACGCCCAAAGCCTCAGGCGGAGGAGGAAGCATAGGACCTCGAGAATCCAGAACCGTTATCATCAATAGATATAGCAAACCAATAGCTACTGAAATAAAACCTGTAATCAAGGCAACCCACCGGCCGCTAGAAGGCTTTTTTGTCATTAGTGACTCTCCTCGAGCAAAGATTCTTTCAATAAAGTTGCAAGAAGGTCTAAATGTTCTGTGGTTGTATGAGGGTTCCCCAGAACGACCTTGAGATAATATCGTTCTCTATATAGCGGTCTAGAAAGCATTAAGTTGTTCTTAAGAAGACTATCCCTCGTTGAAGCTGACCAAGATTGAGCTTTATCTCGATCTACACCCTTTGGGGTGACAGAAATAAGGTGTAAAGGACCACTAACTATGTTGAATTGAGAGATGTCCAGCTGATTTTGTAAATAGCTCCGACGATTCAATGCTCCATCCAATAAATGATTTATTCCTTCCTGTCCCAACTGGCGCAGACCCAACCAAAGCTTTAAGACTTCAGCAGGCCTTGAACCCTGCAGCCCTAACTCACCTCCATGAGAAAGTCCACCTGGTGGTTCCATATAAGGCAACCCTGTAGAAAAAGTATTCAACAAATGGTCCCTATCAGCAACAAGTAACAACGAAGAGGTTTTTGGAATACCAAGAAGCTTCTGAGGGTTCAAAGTTACCGAATCTGCTTTTGAAATTTCTCCAATTAAATGAGCCTTTTTTGGTGAAAGGGCAAAAGCACCTCCAATTGCGGCATCGACATGTAGCCAAAGGGCTTCTTTGCGGCAAAATTCTGACAATTTATCTAATGGATCTACAGCTCCTCTTGCTGTAGACCCTGCAGTCGCAACAACTGCAAAGCATTTCCTTCCGGCGTTCCTAAGACCAGACAAACAACTCTCTAAAGCATCCATTGAAATCGTCCCATCGTCATCTGTAGGAACAAATTCCAACGAGTCGTCTGCCAGCCCCATGACACGAATTGCCTTTAAAACAGAAACATGTGCATCACAACTTGTGAGAACGACCGCGTTAGGGTCACCCCTCAAGCCAGCTTGGCTTCTTGCTACCACTAAAGCCATTAGGTTGCTCAAGCTCCCACCACTTGCAGCGACTCCACCAGAACTAGCGGGCAACCCAAGACAGTCTGCAAACCAACTACAAAGTTTTTTTTCCAATCTGGAAAGGCTAGGAGAAAGCTCTTCGGCTAAAAGATTGTTATTCAGTCCAGAGCAAATCAAATCAGCTGCTATAGAAGCAGTTAATGGAGGTGGATCTAAATGTGCCAAAGCACCAGGATGCGAAGGCTGATACGCGCCTTCCATAACAAGCTCGAGTTCATCAAGCAATTCCCCTGAAGTAAGTCCCCTCATAGCAGGTGCCACTTCTGGCAGAACACTTACTAACGGCAAAGGGCCTCTTTTACTTGCATGCCCAAACCATTTACAAAGGCGCGCATTAGCCTCCTCCAGGAATAACTGCAATGTGGGATCAACATCATCCGGCGAAGCGAAAGGCGCCAACGAAGTGACCGGCTTAATTTGTGCTATGCCAGCCAAGACCTAACCTTACTCAAACTACATTCTGGCTCTTGATGTCCATTTGCGATATGAACAAGCTAACAATTTGAGTCATTGAACAAAACAGCTGACCTAACAGAAAAGCAACTCCATCAATGGATGGAGCTACTAATACAAAGAGCTGCCCGACTTGGTGAAACTGGAGAAGTACCTGTCACCGCTGTAATTCTCGATAAAGATGGAAAATGTATTGGGCATGGAAGTAACAGAAGAACTAAAAATCGAGATCCCTTGGGACACGCAGAATTAGTTGCCTTAAAACAAGCTTCCCTTGTACAAGGAGACTGGCGTTTTAACGACTGCACTTTGATTGTGACTCTTGAACCATGTCCTATGTGCGCAGGAGCACTAACTCAGGCTCGAATGGGAAGAGTAATTTTTGGGACATTTGACTCCAAGAGAGGAGGACTTGGAGGAACAATCGATTTAGCAAGTCACAAGAGTGCCCATCACCACATGAATGTTTCAGGAGGTTTGATGGAGCACGACACAAGAAAGCAATTAGAAAATTGGTTCAAAAAGCAGAGGAAGCTTTCTAAGAAAAATTAGGAAGTTCAAGCTCAAATAAGCGAAGAATATGTTCAACATTCTTGGCTGTGGAGTTATAACCCATCAGGCCAATTCTCCATACCTTTCCGGCAAGTGAACCCAACCCTCCTCCTAATTCAACTCCATGTTTTCTTAAAAGGTGTGTACTAAATGCTTTCCCATCAACCCCATCGGGAATAACGACTGTAGTAAGTGTTGGCAATCTCAAATGTTCTGGAACATGTAACTTGAGACCTAAATCATCTAAGCCATTCCATAGCTTCTCAGCATTCATTTGATGACGATTCCAAGAGTTTTCAAGTCCCTCCTCAGCTAAAAGCCTAAGAGCTTCACGAATACCAAAGTTCATATTGACCGGTGCAGTGTGATGGTAAACACGATCACTTCCCCAATATTGATTAAGTAGAGATACATCTAAATACCAATTTGGAACTTTGTTTTTGCGTTTTAAAAGCTTCGCTTCTGCTCTTGGCCCCATTGAAAAAGGTCCAAGACCTGGCGGACAACTAAGCCCCTTCTGACTACAACTGTAAGCCAAATCAACTTTCCACTCGTCAAGAAAAAGTGGTACACCCCCTAAAGAAGTCACTGTATCCAGCAATAAAAGGCAGTCGTATTTGCGACAAAGATCTCCGATTCCCTCCATAGGTTGGCAAACACCTGTGGAAGTTTCAGCATGAACCATTGCAAGTATTGATGGTCGATGATTTAACAATGCCTCCTCTACTTCTTCAAGCGAAAAAGCCTCACCCCAATCTTTTTGAATAATTTGAACATCAGCCTGGTATCTAGTTGCCATATCAACCAAACGATGTCCGAAATACCCCTTAACAGCCACTAAAACTTTTTCGCCAGGCTCAACTGAATTGGCAATTGTTGCCTCCATAGCAGCACTTCCTGTCCCGCTCATTGGCAAAGTGAGCCTGTTTTTGGTTTGCCAGGCATACCTCAAAAGCTCCTGAACCTCCCCCATTAGATCAACATAAAAAGGATCTAGATGCCCAACGGGAGGACGTGCAATGGCCTTTAAGACATCAGGATGAGCATTTGACGGCCCTGGGCCTAATAAAAGACGCTCAGGAGTTGAGATTGCCTTCAAGTCCTTTTGACGACTTTCGACAACTTCTGGAAGGTATTGCTTCAGCGACAAGGTTCTAAGTTTTGTACATAAATTTATTCGAGCCTACGCAAGCAGATTTCAGGCCGTGATATTCATTGAGGTATTGCAATGGCTGCTAAAGCAGCTAATCATGCAGGGATAGGCCATCAGAACCCTTTAGGAGATTGGGGTTAAAGAAGTTAATAGCCACAAAAAGTAATGTGAGGGTTCAATAAAAAGTACCTGTTGATACAAAAAAAAAGCAGCAAGGCTCTCTAACTTCTACTACTGAAGTATTGATGAAGAAACACTTTCGAAATGGGCAAATCCTCTCAAGATGTTCTCCGCCAAATCAAGGACGAGGGCATTGAGCTTATTGATCTCAAATTCACGGACCTACATGGGAAATGGCAGCACCTAACTGTCACCTCAGACATGATTGAAGAGGACTCCTTCAAAAGTGGGCTTGCCTTTGACGGCTCCTCTATCAGGGGATGGAAAGCTATCAATGAATCAGATATGGCAATGGTCCCCGACGCAGGCACTGCATGGATAGATCCTTTTTATAGGCATAAAACACTTAGCTTGATTTGCTCTATTCAGGAGCCACGGAGTGGTGAGCCCTACTCAAGGTGTCCTAGAGCATTAGCACAAAAAGCCCTGTCCCACTTAGCTAGTACTGGCTTAGCTGATACTGCCTTTTTCGGTGCCGAACCTGAGTTTTTCATTTTTGATGACGTTCGTTATAACTCAAGCGAAGGTGGTTGCTTTTACAGCGTGGATACTATTGAGGCACCATGGAACACAGGAAGAGTTGAAGAAGGGGGGAACCTTGCATACAAAATACAAACAAAAGAGGGTTACTTCCCAGTTGCACCAAACGATACAGCTCAAGACTTAAGGTCAGAAATGTTGCTTCAGATGGGGCAATTAGGAATTCCTATTGAAAAGCACCATCATGAAGTTGCCGGTGCCGGGCAGCATGAATTAGGAATGAAATTCGCCGAGCTGATTCAAGCTGCAGATAACGTAATGACCTACAAATACGTAGTCAGAAATGTTGCCAAAAAATATGGGAAAAGCGCAACCTTCATGCCTAAACCTGTCTTTAATGACAACGGTACCGGCATGCACGTACATCAAAGCCTTTGGAAAGGTGGTCAACCCCTATTCTTTGGAGAAGGAACCTATGCAAATCTCTCGCAAACTGCTCGCTGGTATATAGGAGGGATACTTAAACACGCACCTTCATTCCTAGCATTTACCAACCCAACAACAAATAGCTATAAACGACTGGTTCCTGGATTTGAGGCTCCTGTGAATCTTGTCTATTCGCAAGGGAACAGATCAGCAGCGGTAAGAATTCCACTGACAGGTCCAAGTCCAAAAGCTAAGCGATTTGAATTCCGCCCAGGTGATGCAATGGCAAACCCTTACCTTGCATTCAGCGCAATGATGATGGCGGGCATAGATGGTATAAAGAACCAAATAGATCCCGGAGATGGGGTCGATGTTGATCTATTTGAATTACCCTCAGAACAACTTGCAAACATTGCAACTGTTCCTTCTTCCTTAAATAGTGCACTAGAAGCACTTAAGTCTGATAACAGCTACTTAACGGATGGTGGAGTATTTACCCAAGACTTCATTGAAAACTGGATAGATATCAAATACGAAGAGGTCCAACAACTACGCCAGAGACCGCACCCTCATGAATTCGTAATGTATTACGATGCTTAGAGCTAAAAGTTAAAGTTAAAATTGAGTGCATAAAATATTCTGATTATGCACTCAATTTTTTCTCTTACAGCCAAAATAAATATCATTCAATCAGCAAATCTAAGGTTTTATGTCTTCAGAAGAGATACGTAGATATTCAATTTTATTCTTTTTTTTAGCATTTCTAACTTCTATATCGATTTCAGATAATACAAAATCCATAGAAGCCAATTTTGACTCAGAAAAAGCACATCAGATCAGACTGAAAATCAATAAAAAACTAGAACTAATTGATGATCTTATTAGAAATCAAGAGCATAGTCAAACATGCAAAGAGTCCCTAGAAGCTACATCAATAATCAAAGAAAATGTAGGCCTATTGAATTACATTGAGCCACAACATAATTGGGAAAAAATCAGAGCCCTTCTTATAGCCATATCTAGGAAAAGCTGTCATTAAAAACATCTTTTTTAGTTTCTGCTTATCAAATTCACTAAAACCTCTACACCTTTTAGCGAATATTGCATAAATTCCTTTACCTTATTTAGAGGATAACTATATAAAAGGCTTAAACTATCAAAACCAAAGTCCAACTTTAAGGAATTAATTACCAAGTCCCGCTTCATGGCCCAGCCCAACCTCACAAAGCTTGCTTATCAAACCCTTCAAGTAGGAAAAAGCGTAGCTGGTTTAGCTCACAAAAGCTTAAGTACAAAGCTGATGGAGGTACTTGCCCCATCTGCAATGCCAACTTTAGAGCCGATTCCAAACAGCCTGCTCATTGAACTACGCAGAGCCATGCAAACCTTAGAGAATATTGACTGGCTAGAAGCCGAACAAGGTATTTACCCTAAAGCTCAACTATTCGAATCCCCTTGGCTTGACTGGGCAGGAAGATACCCTTTGATATGGCTTGACCTTCCCTCGACATGGGAAAGGAGAAAAGCAAATAAAGTTCATGACTTGCCTAATGAAATAGATAAAAACCTATATCCAGACTATTACTTGCAAAATTTCCATCATCAAACAGATGGATACTTAAGTGATCATTCTGCTGGTTTATATGATCTACAAGTCGAAATTCTCTTCAGCGGAACAGCCGATGCAATGAGAAGAAGAGTTTTAGCTCCGCTTAAGAAAACACTCAAAAAATTCAGCTCAAGGAATGAGACAAGCTTGAAAGTATTAGATATTGGAACAGGAACTGGAAGAACCCTTCAGCAAATAAGAAGGTCTAATCCAAACATCGAACTAATAGGAATAGATCTTTCTCTGTCATACCTTAGGCAAGCAAATAAGTCACTAAATAATCAAAAAGGTTCTTTAACCCAACTGCTTAGGGCCAATGCTGAAGAACTACCTTTTGCTAGCGAAAGTATCCAGGCAATAACTTGCGTCTATCTTCTTCATGAGTTACCTAAGCACGCAAGAACAAATGTCTTAAAAGAATGCTGGAGAGTTCTTGAGCCTGGAGGAGCTTTAATAATAGCTGACTCAATCCAATTAGTTGACTCACCAAATTTTAAGATTGTAATGGATAACTTTCAAAGAATTTTTCATGAACCTTACTATCGTGATTACATTAATGATGATATCAACCTAAAACTAGAAGATAGTGGTTTCATCTCAATAAACAATGATTCATATTTCATGACTAAAGTATGGTCTGCAATAAAGCCAAATCAGACTGAAACTTCATCAAATTAAGGATTTATGAGGAAGCAAAAGGAACAAGCTTGGTCTAAAGAGGCTATCTCTTTAGCTAAAGAGTTGCATGCCAAACTAAGTCTCAATGATAAAAACTGGCATTCGCGAAAATCAAATTCTGACTATAGGGCTGCAGAACTATTATCAGGTGCAATTATTCATCTTCTTCAAGGTGGTAAAACTTCTGATGTAGAACAACTCGCCAGCCAAGCTGTTCTATGGCTCAAAAAAGAACTTAAAGATCCTGGATGTCCTAAGCACTAACAAATTTCTTTACTCGACTGCAACCAAGTTGTAACCGATTTCCCCTTCGACTCCAACGAACGTCATCAAAGCACTGGTGAATCAAAAATAATCCTCTTCCACTAATTGAATCAACACGACTTGGAAGGGAATCAACCCTTGCATTTAAAGGAATTCCATCCCCTTGATCCTGTATCTGCCAAACAAACCAATTTGGAGTAAGAATCCTCCTAATCCTTACAAGTTTATTTGGATCACCAGCATTTCCATGTACTACAGCATTTACCAACGCCTCATGGAGACCAAGCTCTAATTGAAGAAAAATCTCCTTGCTATCAACAGGCTCAAGCAAAGTTTCAATCAAGGAAGACAGTTGAAGACTTGAAGGCACCACAAATTCTGACCATTTAAAAGCTGATTTATCCACGAAACCCAAAAAACTCATGAAACGCTTTTAGCTCTTTGTTGAAAACTAAAACTTCATATCAATAACCCTCTTAAACATACCGGCTAAAAGGCTTGAAACAAAATCCTTAACTCAAGCCTTGAATTTAAGAACGGTCAACTAATGAAGGATGTCTCAGAATTGCATCCATAAGCCGTACACCTCTCAGTTGGTTTACCAGTGGCATATGTCCTTCAGGAGCATCTATTGACCAAGTAAATGCAGATGGATATCTAGTCCATACACCTTCTTTTTTCCAGCCAATTCTCGGCCACAACTTGTCATACCTACCGCCCAAAGCCTTCAAGAGACTAGCCTGAACTGAAAACCCAAATCTTCCTTGCGAATAAGCAATCCACAATCGATCAATAGTTACTAGATCAATGCCAGGAATTCGATCAATCTCACTGAAATAAACGTATCCTCGCCTTACGGCTTCAGTTCCAGCCAACTCTCTGAGTGACTTACTAGTGAATCGATCTGCCTCTTCAAAGTTCTGATTAAGAAGCTCTGCTTGTAAAACCGAATAATCAATTCCAACTGAAGAAGGCGAATTAAACCATCCAGCAGTTTTTTGGGACAAGACAACCTTAACTGCAGAAGGTTCATGCTTTTGCAAAACTTGCAAGATCCATCCCGCACTCCAATTGTCACTTTCCGGATCAAATGAGGCCATTACAGCAGGTCCTAGCGAGACCAAATCTGAAGCCCTCTCCTCAATTGTTTGCAGCAACCCCCTTCTCTGCCGTGGAGAGCCGCTGGTGAATCTCTCTAGGAGCTCAGTAACACTGAGGTTGTTATTAGGGGAACTTGCGGAGACCATATAAAACAACCGACCTACTTTTTGGCTCGGCCATAACCCACTATGTCAGGCATGGGAGTAACACCTACCTACTCAGTCAAAAAATTCCTTGAATCAAATGGACCTTTAGTAGATGTGAGAAGTCCAATCGAATTTATACAAGGGCATCTACCTGGTGCAATTAACCTTCCTCTATTCAGCAATGATCAACGCAAAGAAATTGGGACCACATTCAAAATCAAAGGCAGAGGAGAAGCTATTCAATTAGGTCTAAGGTATATAGGGCCTGAGATGCATTCTCTAGCTAATCAACTTAAAAAAATCGCTAGGAAGGGTAGTCAAAACGACGATGATCAATCTCCAATAAAAATATATTGCTGGAGAGGAGGGATGAGATCATCCAGTGTTGCTTGGCTTGCAAACCTTGTTGATCTAAATCCACTTTTACTTGAAGGTGGATATAAAAGCTATAGGCGCTGGGTCCTACAACTATTCGAGGATAAACTCCCTTTAAAGCTACTAGGAGGAAAGACAGGCACAGGAAAAACAGACCTTCTAGTTGCAATGGCAAGTAAAAGCGTGGCTGTTATTGATCTAGAAGGATTGGCAAATCATCGAGGAAGTAGTTTTGGAGCTCTTGGCCTACCTGAACAGCCAACAAGTGAACAATATGAAAATTTGTTAGCCAAAGAAATTAGTTTTTTTCTATCAACTGGTTCAAAAGAAATATGGCTTGAAGCAGAAAGCTCACATTTAGGAAAATGCAGAATTCCACATACTCTTCTAAGGCAAATGAAAGTTGCACCAGTTTTTGAGATAACTCGTTCCGAAAATGAACGGGTTACAAACCTCGTAAAGGTATATAGCCCCTATGGAATCAAAAAACTTACAGAAGCAACCTTAAGAATCAGTCGCAGACTAGGGCCGCAACGCACCAAGAAAGCCCTAGAAGCAATCTCAAAAGAAAACTGGCATGACGCTTGCATTGAAATAATTGATTACTACGATCGCTGCTATGACCATGAACTTTCTAAAGCCAAAAACCATAAATGCGTAGATATTTCTGGATTGGGACCAAATGCAGCAGCTGAAAAACTTTTATCAATAGGAATTTGAAGCCATTTCTAAAAGAAGTCCTCAATTAGACAAGGTTGCCTCTTAAGATCCTAAAAGAAATTTATGTCGTGAAGGTCTGTGCCCCAATCAAGTTCTTATGCGGCGATTCAATTCTTCCGAGGGACAGACGAGCCTTGTGTACCAGAAATAAGACTTACACGGAGTAGAGATGGCAGGACTGGACAAGCATTTTTTGTGTTTGAACAACCAGAGGCCCTCGATCCAGAGAAGATGGGGGAGATTAATGGAATGATTCTTATAGATGAAGAAGGCCAACTTGTGACAAGAGAAGTTAAAGCTCGGTTTGTGAATGGAAGTCCAAGTGCAATTGAGGCAATTTATAGCTGGCGCTCACCAGAAGATTTTGAAAGGTTTATGCGCTTTGCTCAAAGATATGCAGAGACTCACGGATTAGGGTATTCAGAGTCCAACAAAGAAAACTCTTAACGAGAGCAATACCAAAAAATTGAAATTTCCTCATTGGCTCTCTCTATCAGTTCTAGTTGCTTGCGCAGTGCTTCTATGGAACCTGCGCGATATTCTTATTCACCTTTTTGCAGGGGTTGTTTTAGCGATGGCCATCTGCAATTTGGCAGACCAAATTCGTACAAAGTGGAAAATACCAAGATTATTTGCTCTAGCAATATGCCTCTCAGGTCTCTTACTAGTCATTTGCATGGCGGTAGCCATCGTAATTCCACCTTTTACTGAAGAATTCCAGCAAATACTCCGACAATTACCTGAAGCAGGAAGAAAGTTATGGGCAATCTCGCTCAATGGAATCAATCAAATCTCAACATTCGTATATGGAAATGAGTCAAAAAGTTCTTTAGATCAAATTTGGTTCCTTCAAAATAGCTTTGATCCATTCCCAAATTCAACAACACTTGCTACTGGTCTTACACAAGGGATTCAGAAAATCCTTGGAATAGCAGGAAATCTTGGGAATGGAATCATTCAATTTCTCTTTGTTATTTCAGTTGGACTGATGGTCGCAATGCAACCAAATGCATATCGCGAAGTTTTGATAAAACTAGTGCCTTCGTTTTACAGACGTAGAGCAAAAGTAATAATCATCCAATGTGGAGATGCTTTGAGCAGTTGGATGGTTGGAGTACTAATAAGTTCAGTATGTGTTGCGATCCTTGCAGGAATTGGGCTCTCAATCCTAGGCGTAAAATTAGTAATGGCAAATGCACTTTTAGCAGGTGTGCTAAACATAATTCCAAATGTAGGGCCTACTCTTAGCACAGTCTTTCCGATATCCGTTGCACTCCTAGATGCCCCATGGAAAGCTGTAGCAGTAATCGCCCTATATGTACTAATACAAAATCTTGAAAGCTATCTAATAACACCATCAGTAATGCATCACCAAGTGAAGCTTCTGCCTGGGTTAACTCTAACTGCTCAATTCATTTTCACAGTTATGTTTGGTCCCCTTGGTCTATTTCTTGCACTACCTCTTGCGGTTGTGATACAAGTTCTTATTAGGGAAATAGTAATCCATGACCTTCTAGATAACTGGAAAAAGCAACGCTTTGTACAGTGAACTCACGAATACTTTTCTCAGGGTTAGCCCTCACATTTTTACTTTTCCTTACCTGGCAACTTCGCTGGGTAATTCTCATTATATTCGGATCAATTGTTCTTGCAGTTGCATTTGATGTTCTAATAAAAAAAATACAGCGCCTAATAAATATACCCAGATCCCTCTCTTTAGCGATAGCATTATCGTTACTTATAGTTGGCGGAAGTCTTATATATTTACTTTTAGCTCCTGAATTAATTAATCAAACAAAAGAATTAATAACACTCTTTCCAAATTTAGCGGCGAAACTAAAATCATTATTAGCAAGCCAACCAAGATTATTAAATCTTCAGGACTTAATACCTGAAAAAGTTAGCTGGGACAAGATACAACCTATCGGGAATAGATTGCTTGGGTTTGCAGGTGGCGCAGCAAATATAATTATTCAACTCTTACTAGTAACCCTAATCGCAATCCTTCTAGCCCTTGACCCAAATTCTCACCGAAAAATACTAATTTCGGCAACCCCAAGACCAGGCAGAAAAGATATGGAAGAGCTATTAGACCTGTGTCGTGCATCTTTAGGCGGTTGGCTCACCGGAATGACCATTTCTGCAAGCAGTATCTTTCTTTTGACCTGGGCTGGTCTTGCATTACTAAAAGTTCCACTAGCTCTACTAAGCGCCTTGATATGTGGACTACTCACTTTTGTCCCGACAATCGGTCCAACAACAGCAACTCTTTTACCATTAGGAGTGGCACTACTCATTTCACCAACATTAATGTTTCAAGTTCTGTTCCTTAGACTTATTTTACAGAATCTAGAGGCATTTGTATTAACACCTCTCTTACTTAGAAGAACAGTAAATCTTCTTCCAACTGTAGCCCTAACATCTCAATTAAGCTTAGGGGCTTTACTAGGATTACCTGGAGTACTTTTAGCTCTTCCTCTTGTTGTTGTTATCCAAGTTATAATGCAAAAAATATTAGTAGTAAAGGTAATGGACCGATGGTAAAGAATGATTTATTAAAACTTTTCATTGGTTAGGGGAATGAAAATTATTAAAGAGTCCATATTTAACTAACAAAGAAGGACTTGAAATTAAAACAACTACTGCCAAGGTATGGTGTCGAATTGCATAAAAAATAGATGTAAGAGTCAAATGATCTAGAAGCAAATATAATTCAGTACGCAAATCCCAAAAAGCCAAAATCAGAAGAATTACTGGAAGGAACTTATCTTTAAAGGCTGGTTTTGATTTCCGTCGAAAAAGATCAAGCATCAATTTCGCTATTCTCTCTTGATAAATCTGCCTTAGTGAACTGATTAGAATCTTTTCTTAGGCTTAAAAGTGATGGAGCCAAAGCAATACTCGACCAACTGCCCACTACAACCCCTAATGCAAGGGCTATTGCAAACCAATAAAGAGTATTACCCCCAAAAAGAATAAGCGCAGTCAAGGGTAGTAATGTTGTTCCACTTGTATAAAGAGTCCTAGTAAAAGTTGCAGAAACAGCCCGGTCAATTTGTTCTGCCAATGGCATGTTCTTATCAGATTCACTTCTCTCTCTAATACGATCAAAAACCACTACTGTGTCATTAACTGAGTATCCCGCTATTGTCAACAATGAAACAGCAAAAAGGCTATCTACTTCTAAATTTATTATCAATCCAAACCATGCAAAGATTCCACACACAATCAACAAATCATGAGTAAGAGCTACTAGTGCTAAAAATGCATAAAGGCGGTCATAGCGCAACGCTATATAAACAGCAATTCCTGCAAATGCAACAAGCAAAGAAACCAAGCTACTTCGTAATAGCTGGCCCCCAAGACTTGGCCCAATAGTATCTATGGACTGAGCACCTATCTGAAAGGGACCGGCGACTGGTTTAATTGCATCGATAACCAGTTGACTCTGCGAAGCAGAAAGAAAAGGAAGTCTCAATACAACCAACTGACCTCCATCAAGAATCTGAACTTTTGACCTGAAAAGACTTGATTTCTCAACATCATTCCCAGGAGCAAATGAAACACTTCTAATTGCATTCTCAATTTTCTGAGTATTTATAGCTTCACAATTAGGACTGCACTCTCGCTCTAACTGAATCTGTGTTCCACCAGTAAAATCTAATCCAGGTTTTAAAGGGGCCTTTATTGAGGGATTCAAACTAGAAAGAATAATTCCCAAAAGGCTCAAAAGAACGCAAACCAAGGAAATAATCCAAATAAATCGGCGATTGCGACATACCTTCAATCTTGAAAAGCGTTTTGAGGTCATTAAAAAGTTCGAGGAGCCCATAACTTAATTAAGTTGAAGGGGTTGGAAGCTGATGAGCTGGTAAGAAATTTGTTGGACGTCTTAGTGATTGATATCCCATAAGGAATCTCAATAATGTTCGAGTACAACTAAGTGCTGTAAACAAACTCAATAAAACACCTATTCCAAGAGTTGCGGCAAACCCCTTAACAAGTCCTGTCCCTAAGAAAAACAATGCTGAGCAACTAATTAAAGTAGTTAGGTGTCCATCCACAATTGAGGAAAAAGCCTCAGAAAATCCAGTTTCTATAGAACGTATGAGAGTATTCCCTCCTCGTAATTCATCCTTTACTCTTTCAAAAATAAGTACATTTGCATCCACTGCCATGCCAATACTTAGTATAAATCCTGCAATTCCAGGCAAAGTAAGTGTTACCGGAATTAATGAGTAAGTTGCCAAGTTAAAAAGTGCATAAAGGCTTAATGCGATTACAGCAACAAGTCCCGCTAATCGATAAACCAACAACATAAAAACAGCAACCAAGAAAAGTCCTGATAGAGCCGCAACCAAGCTGCGTCGAATATTTTCTTCCCCTAAGGTTGGGCCTATCGTCCTTACCTCTAAAACACTTACTGGTAAAGGTAAAGATCCTCCCCGTAGCTGAACCTCCAAATCACGCGCTTCCTCCGCACTAAAACTCCCACTAATTGTTGCTGCTCCACCGGTAATTCCAGCAGTCTTGAACTGTTCTCCTACTGATGCTTCGCTAATAGATTGACCATCAAGAACAATCCCTAAAAGACGTCCTGATCCAGCAAGAGATTGAGTTAACTCGGCAAATTTTTCTGCTCCTTCACTATTGAAAGTTAACGTCACCTCCCAACCAAGTACATTTTGTTCTTGTTGTCTTCCCGCCGTAACTAAGTCCTTGCCTGTCAATGTTGCGGGCTCATAAAGAGCAACAATCTCCTCATTAACTTTTTCTAGCAATTGCTGAATCTGTTCTAATTCACTTACAGCCCCACCCTCTAGACCTAAAGCTTTTTGAGCAGCAATAAGATCTTGCTTATTCACTTCCGAAGAAGAAAGGTCTTGATTGGGACTCCTAGCAAGAATTAATTCCAAAACACTTTTCGCTTGGGCTCTAAGACGTTGTAAATTTCGGAATTTCTCCTCAGAACCAACCTTCTGAGCTCTAAATTCAAGCAAAGCTGTCTCACCCAAGACTTTCGCTGCTCGAGATGGATCTTGCTCGCCTGGCAACTGAAGAACTAATTGATCTTCCCCAACGGTCTGCAAAGTTGATTCCGCGACCCCTAACCCGTTTACTCTCCGATCTAAAACTGTTTTAACTGCCTCAAGCTGCTCTGCTTTTACTTCTTTAATTTCCCCAGCAGGCTGAACCTCAAGAGTGAGCTGACTACCACCCCTGAAATCCAAGCCCAACTGAAGTGGAAAATTTACACATACAGCTCCTGCAGAAATTGAAATAGCAAGGATTAGAGCAAACCAACCCTGTTGACGAGCCATCTATTAAATCTCCTTGCTGAGCATTTTTTTTGCTGTATCGACAATTTGGTGAGGCTGAATAATAGTTAGATTCTCAAGTTTTCCATTGTATGGAGTAGGAATATCTTGACTTGAAAGTCTAACTGGACGTGCATCCAAATCATCAAAACATTGCTCAGTAATAAGTGCTATCAACTCAGCACCTATACCACCTGTCTTCATACACTCCTCTACAACAATAACCCTATTAGTCTTACTAATAGACCGTTTAATAGTAGCCATATCAAAGGGTTTTAGGCTGATCAAATCAATAAGTTCAACATCTATATCTTCAGCCTCCAACATCTCAACAGCCTTAAGACAATGATGTCTCATTCTCGAATAAGTGATGATTGTTACATCCTTACCTTCTCGAACTAGGTCAGCTTGATCTAAAGCACAAACATAATCACCTGCAGGAATCTCTTCCGACAAGTTATATAGCAAGACATGCTCGAAAAAAAGCACTGGATTATTATCCCTAATTGCAGCCTTCATTAAACCTTTTGCATTTGTAGGAGTACTACACGCAACAATTTTGATTCCTGGGACTGCGTGAAAATAAGCCTCTAAACGCTGGCTATGCTCTGCACCAAGCTGTCGCCCTACTCCACCCGGGCCACGAACCACTGTTGGGATGGTGTAATTCCCTCCGCTGGTATATCGAAGCATCCCCATATTGTTAGAGATCTGGTTAAAAGCTAAAAGCAAAAAACCCATATTCATCCCTTCCACTATCGGCCTCAATCCTGTCATTGCTGCCCCCACAGCCATTCCTGTAAAGCTGTTTTCGGCTATAGGGGTATCCAAAACCCGAAGTTCACCATACTTTTCATACAGGTCCTTTGTGACCTTGTAGGAGCCCCCATACTGGCCTACGTCCTCGCCCATGACACAAACGAGTGCGTCTCTAGCCATCTCTTCATCAATGGCTTCCCGGAGTGCGTTAAAAAGAAGTGTCCCTGACACGGCATCTATGCAATCCCGATCAAAACGGGTAATGAAGCCAAACTATCTCAATACGGGGTGCATTAGCCCCCTGCAGCAAATGTGGTCAACAACAAAACAGAAATCAACATGCCAGGACACAAAAGCAAGACCAATTGACCTAAATCGTGCAAAGTCATCTATTCACCGCCCTTTCGAGCAAAAAAAGCATTGATACAACCTTAATCTGAATCAGCCTCATTGCCAGGTATCAAACTACGAAGAAAAACAAGAATTAAGCCCAACCCAATAAAAGCAAACGTAAATGTCGCGAGAAAAGTCATACCAATTACCAAAGTTTTCAATCCTGAGGCAATGCTCTGAGCAATTGCTGATGAATAGCTGGGTTGATGGCTCATGAAATAGCCAACTGCTCTTTTGCTCAAACCAAGAGACAACCAAGCAAACAAAAAACTTGTAAAAGCGCCAGAAAGAAAACTTAAAGGACCCTTTGAAGATGAATTCTTATTAGCAAGCTCGCTCTTTTCTGGAAGATCTGATTTGTCAGCCATTATTGATAAGTCTCAATTGTGACTCCTTCATCTCTAAGTTCACAACACCAACTCATTAGCCCTGCTTGCTCAAAAAGTTTCTTATTCTGAAGATAACAAGAATTAGCGCTAGCAATATCTGGAAACAAAGCGAAGCAACTAGGACCTGATCCACTCATGGCTACTCCCAAATTCCCTGGGATATCTCGCAATAGCTTTAATGCCAACTGAACTGATGGCGTTACCGGTTCAACAACCTGCTGTAAATCATTACGTAATGGAGGCAAACATCCTCCCCAAAGTGGATTAAGCCAGCTCGCTTCTCTCAAGGATTTTCGACAAGACTCAAAATCAGATTCCTTAACTAAATACTGTTGGCATCTCTTTTCCCTATATCGACCATATGCCCAAGGAGTAGAAACACTTGCAGAAGGATCCTTAACCAAAATAAGTGCCATAGATGAACTCGCCTTTGACTTTGGCTCTAACGTTTCACCACGTCCAAAACATAATTGAGTTCCTCCTTCCAAACAAAATGGAACATCAGAACCTAGTTCACATGCCAAACCCTCTAATTCTTTAATTGGCAAACCAAGTTCCCATAATTCATTTAACCCAACAAGCGTTGCCGCCGCATCAGTTGAACCTCCCGCAAGCCCTGCTCCAATAGGAATATTTTTCTCCAATCGAATATCCGCTCCAAGCCCTTTCAATTGAAAGCAGTTTTTCAACAACAAAGCCGAACGAACAATCAAGTTATCATCTGATGTACTGAGATCCTTAATGTCGCAACTCAAAGTTATTTTCCCCTCACTATTTTTTCTAAACATAAGGCGATCTGCTAAATCAATTGCCTGCATAACCATCGCCAGCTCATGAAAACCGTCATCTCTTAAGCCCAAAATCTCTAAATGAAAATTGATCTTTGCCGGGGCAATAACAACTAAAGAGTTCATTTCCGAATCAAGTTCTTTCATGCTCTCATAATCCTTTGGTTAATTGCACTTGTTGGTTTAAGCCCTTTGCTAGCTCCAACCATGCCCCAGGGGGAATCTCCTGAGGCCTCTGCTGAAGACCGATCCCTGCCCTATTGGCAATATCCTCGAGTTCTTCAGGCGAGCACATTCCCTTAAGAGTATTACGCAACATCTTTCGTCGAGAAACAAAAGCCTTCTTAAGCAATTTCTCTACGCGAGTTGCCAGAACAACATCCAGAAACTTCGTTGAACCGAATGGCTCTATTGAAATAACTTCTGACTGAACCTTTGGAGGCGGCTGAAAACAACTAGGAGGAACTGAGCAAACCCTTCTACAGCGAGCCATCAATTGAAGCCTTACGCTCAATGCACTAAAACTGCTAGCTCCAGGACTTGCAATAATCCTTTCAGCAACCTCCTTCTGTAAAAGTAAAACTAACAACTTAAACGGTTCTTGAGCAGGCCTATCAAGCCTGCCCATTAAACGCTCCAAAAGTGGGCCCGTTATGTTGTAAGGGATATTTGCCACTACTTTTGTGGCCTTATTACCACCAGGCAAATTCAATGGCGTATTCAATACATCTCCTTCAATCAAGGTAAACCTCGGTTGATTGGCAAATCGATTCCTCAGTCCTCCAACTAAGTCTCTATCAATCTCAATAGCATGAACAGAATTTGCAGCTGAAGAAAGCAACCGTTCAGTAAGCGCACCCTTTCCAGGACCAATTTCAAGAACCCTGTCATTTGATGTCAATTGCGCAGCCTGAACGATATTTCTTAAAACTGAAGGATCCTTCAGCCAATGCTGTCCAAATCTTTTACGAGAAGCATGCTTTTCGAAAACCATTAACCCACTCCACCTAAAATTTTGAAACTTTGCCTAATCTTGAGTCTTTAAAGAAGACTGAGTCATTATGAATAACAACCGATAAACCCCAAACCTTCTCAGCAAATATCGCTTTCTCATCTCATTAGACAATCGGTCCTAGGTTCCTTTCATGCTTTCTAAGGTTTAATGCTTAACAGCTTATTAGCCATAGCCGCTGCAATCATGCTATTTCTTCTGTCGCTCCAACCAAGCTGGGCCGAAAATGGCTATCCCAACCAAGAGCTTGATGGAGATCAAACAGAACTTCCGAGTGTTCTCGACAATGATTTCTTTGATGATCTCCCTTTTGAA
>QCGE01000001.1 GCA_003278195.1 Prochlorococcus sp. AG-363-P08 | reverse complement strand
ATGCTTCAAAGGTCATAGATGGAAGACAACAATTGATAAGAGAACAACCGGAGGACAAAGTTGTCCTGATTGTGCTGTCTCAGGGTTTAATCCCAATGAACCTGCTTATTTTTATTTGATGGAGCGAATACCTGGAGAACAACAATTTGGTATAACAAATCAATTAATAAAAAGACTTGATACTCATGCTGCTAATGGATGGACTGCTATTGAAGTCACTGGACCTCATTCAGGACATATAGTTTTAGAAACTGAAAAAGAATTAAAGAAATGGTTGCGAAAAAACATTGGTCTTATAGAAGGGACTACTGAAAATTGGTCTACTTCCAATCTTGAGGTTCAATCACTCGCAGAACTGAAAGAGAAGAGTCGAATAGATACTTCCAT
The DNA here is from genome assembly GCA_003278195.1 of Prochlorococcus sp. AG-363-P08. GTDB lineage: Bacteria > Cyanobacteriota > Cyanobacteriia > PCC-6307 > Cyanobiaceae > AG-363-P08. The sequence continues at coordinate 195,596 of QCGE01000001.1, read as the reverse complement.
CTTTTGAATAACTAATCTGATTAAATTATCAACTATTCGAATACTCAATATCTATTCTTGAAATTACTTCACCGTGACTTCACCGTGCTATTATTAAAGAAATAAACCCTTTCTATGACTGCGTTTTTGCCCCCTATTTTCACCTGGTACTATTGAGTGGGAATAAATGATATTTAAGATATAATAATGTCATCATTAGAGTTACAATTAGGTAGAGAATATAAAAGAAGAGAATTACATGATTTTTATGGTGGGCAAAGGCAAGGTGGGATTTCCACTCCTCAGAAATATCCTTATATTTTTATAATTACTTCTAAGCGTGGAGAAGAGCATGGATATGTTGATGGTTGGATTGAAAATAATAACTTTTTTCTATACACAGGTGAAGGGCAAATAGGTGATATGGAGTTTAAAGGAGGTAATAAAGCAATCAAATATCATAGACAAAATGATAAACAAATATTTTTATTTCAGGAAACGAAAAAAACTTTTATTGCATTAAAAGCAGAACTTAATTTTATTGATTATAAGTATATTCAAGTTCCTGATACGGAAGGGAAGAATAGAAGAGCAATTCAATTTAGACTTCAATCTGTAAACGCAGAACCAGTAAGGGAAGTGGAACCTATTTCAATTACTAAACCTCATCTGAAACCTGATAAAACTGAAAGACAAGGTTTAGTAATTAGTAGAGTAGGGCAAGGATATTACAGGCAAGAACTTATTAAAAAATTCAATGGTAGATGTGCTGTTACATCGATAGATAGAGAGGAGATTTTGATTGCAAGTCATATAGTTCCATGGCGACTATCAACTGATGAGGAAAGATTAGATGTAGATAATGGGATTTTACTCTCTCCTCTTTACGACGCACTTTTTGACAAGCATCTAATTAGTTTTAAAGATGATGGCGAAATTTTAATTGCTAATAGCATTAAAGATGACAACTTAAAAACTAATATTCGTCTAAATGCGAAGATTATAGTTACTGAAGGAATGAAGAAATATCTTTCTCGTCATCGACTTTTGTTGAGATAAAAGAGGTTACACGTACGTTACACGTGAGAAAACTTTCCTTGAGATGCCAGTTCACCACTTGATTATTTTTTTCTGAATTATAGAATGGGAGTAATTGAGGAAATACATGATCTGCTTCTGGAGAAATAAGATTCTTTTGTTATCATCTTTTCTTATATTTAATCAATTCCCAGCTTTATCTTTAATTGTAATTCCACACTCTAATTCATCTTATCTTTTTACTATACAGACAGCAAATCTTGACGATTATATTTTTTACTTTAATCGAGCTATTACAAAAACTGAGCAAGGAGATGAGATGGGAGCTATTCAAGATTATACTAGTGCCATTGCAATTAACCCTAAAAGCGGAGATGCCTATAATAACCGCGCTATCTTATATAGGAAAATTGGAAGTTATCATAAAGCAATAGAAGACTACACAAAAGCAATTCAAATAAATTCAAATGATCATATAGCTATTTATAATAGAGCAACTGTTAAAGATGAACTTGGTGATTACAATGCGGCATTACTAGGTTATAATCAGACAATACAACTACAACCGTTAAATATTCATGCATATTATCTAAGAGCAATTATAAAAAAAAGAAATAAAGAATATGAAAGTTCGATTGTCGACTTAAATCAAGTTCTAAAATTAGATGATAAATATTCTGCAGCTTATAAGCTCAGAGGGATTATTAAGGAGTTGTTAGGTGATATTAAAGGTGCATGCTTGGATTGGCAAAAGGTTGACGGACCAGGTAGTTACGACACTCAACGTTGGATAAAATTGCAATGTAAAACTTGATTTATAATTTCAATTCATATTGGTCTTATAACACCATATAAGCCACTAGAATCTTCTAGCAATTCAATACTTTCTAAGCCTGCCTTTTTTAATAGCTTCTCAAATGTTTTTTTTGAATATCTATGGCTTATAGGAGCGAGTAATCTATCTTTTATATCAGGTAAAATAGATAAAGGTGTTCTACCCCAGTGCAATGGTAATTTTTCTGCAATTTCTTTAAATCCAATATGTTTGATATATCGTGCGGGAATTGTAAATAATAACCAGCAAATAGGAGTAATGAATATACAAAATGCCTTTTGGAACCAAATCGGCATCAATGTTAATATCTTCATCAATAAATTTTCAATTATTATTCCTACTCTTTTTAGAAAATTTCTTGAATGGGAGCTGTAGACGTAGATAAATAAAATTCCATTTTCTTTTAAAATCCTTTTACATTCATTGAGAACAGACAAGGGATCTTTAGTATGGTGTATAACTCCATAGGAATAAATATAATCAAACTTTTGTCCTCTAAATGGTAATCTTTCAGCATTGGCTCTCACGATCGTTATCTTTTTAAATTCTTTGAATTTTTTAGCTACATATTTAGCATTTGAGCCTATATCAACAGCAGTTAAATTAGTTATATTTTCATTATTGTTAAGCTCTTCAAGGTCGGTTCCTGTTCCAAATCCTAATTCAAGTACATTCCCTGAGATTTTTCGAAATTGAATATTGAACCTGTCTCTAATCTTGTGAATATGAAGAGGAGTACTCTTTGTTTCTTTATGAAGATCCTCACCCCAAGTCCGAACAGCCTTTCTTGATATATTACTTAGATTGCTATCACGAATAAAATCGATAAAGTTCTCTGATAACTTGTAAATACTAAGACAGTTTATGCATTGAGCCTTGGAGCCTTTCTTGTCCAAATAAACAAGGTTTGACTTGCATTGTGGGCATTGATATAGCTCAATATTAGTCATTCAAAAAATCTTTTCTTAAGTTTATTATATTCACCAGGTGCAATATTTTTTCAAGAATCAAAACTTTTCATGTTAGCCATGCAATACATGCTTGGAGGGGGGGGGGGGTCTATGTAGGTTCCTCTAGATATCTTGGTTTACTAGCTTATATCGCTTTGACTGCTGCTCATCCACAGGAATCACAGCTTCAACGACGTCTGCAGCAAGATAGTATTCAGATTGCTGGAAAGACTATCTTTATAAATCCTTTTCTTTACTGGAGACGCTTTGATGGCAATACAGATAGGTGGTTAAGAGAGCCTGGGCAGTTAGGGGAAGATCAAATAAAAATCAACAGAAGCCGCTTTTATCCAGAGATTGATTGGGCTTTGTTAGATGGAGAGGAGGCCTCTCTTAAAGATGCAGCAGTAGAAATGTTTCTAAAAAGTCTTGAACTCATAGGTACTTTTCATCCTGAATTAACAGCTGGTCAATTGTTAGAGGTGGAACGAAAAATGGCAGTGACGAAAAAGCGGGCTTTTGAACGTTGGGTGGAGAAGGCTTTTAGAAAGCGTTTTAATGATGAAACTAGAGATAGGAAACGAATTGCAAGGGAGAGATTTTGGCGTACTTGGAAGGAGTGGATTAGCTTGGATGCAACACACCAGGCTGTTGGCCCATTTATCGCATTAGTAGTATTGTCTGGCTTTACTGGTTGGTCAATAGGAGTTTCAAATTTTTCTTGTCCTACATTTTTAATGCCTACAGAGCAGACTGGTATTCGTTAAATCACTAGGACTCCAATGGCTGGAGAGAAGAGAGAACAAATTCGTTTCATTTTCATGCAGGATGTCCTCCCTGTTGGCTTGGCACTGGCGGATCGAGTACGAGAAGGTGGATTTAGACGAGTTTTTCAGGTTTTCAATGATTCCAATACTCCTTTAGAAGAGTTAAGTAAAGAAGGCGAAATTGCGGCGCAACAGATCCGAGATCAATTAGATGAGGTCAGTCCAGGTTTAGGGAATCCAGTCATGGAAGTGACTGTAGATATTGAAGAGCCTGAGCAAAACTTAGAAGATCCCGAACAAAAAGAAGTTTTATTGAAATTACTTAAAGGTATAAATTCTAAGATGAATAGTTTAGAAAAATATTTTGCAGAAGCTTCGGAGACTAATACCTTGGACGACAATTTATAGGAGTAAAATAAATGCTAAAAAGGTTGAAACGAGATTATATGAATAATCGACGTATTACAGGAACCTCTTTACAGCCGACTGTATTCCTTTCACTTTTGTTTGTTTTCTTTGGAGTAATTGTTGGAAGGATTTTTTGGTTGCAAGTGATAGAAGGTTCGAGATATAGACAGCTTTCGGCTCAGAATCGCATTCGCCTGGTTGCACGCTCTCCCATACGTGGCAGACTATTGGATCGAAAAGGACGAGTTTTAGCAACCAATAAGCTGATTTATAATCTTTATTTAGAGCCAAGACTTTTAGAGGATACAAGTTGGCCTGCATTGCGTGATCGCCTATCAAAATTATTGAATATATCTAAATCTGATTTACAGAGTAGGTTCCAAAAAGGGTTTAGCAAGGATCCTTATAGAATTACTTTGGCAACTAATTTGAGTACTGATCAAATACTACGTTTTCGGGAACAGTCTCTAAACTTTAATAGTGTCCAAGTTGATGTTGATGTTTTGCGCTATTACCCACATGGGGGTTTAGCCTCACATGTTTTGGGGTATACACAATTAATCACAGAAGATGAATATCAATATTTATCTTCAAAGGGCTACAAAATTAGGGATCGTATTGGACGCATTGGAGTAGAAGCAGCTTTTGAAAAGCATTTGCGTGGTGAATGGGGTGGCCAAATGTTAGAGGTTGACGCAATGGGAGTTGTTCAGAGAAGCCTTGGAGAAAAAGCTTCTGTGGCTGGCAAAGACTTAGTACTTACTATCGATCTTGACTTACAACGAGCAGCTGAAAAGGCACTGGAGAAAAAGAGGGCTGGCGCAATAGTTGTTTTGGATCCTCGTGATGGTGCTATACGTGCAATGGCAAGCAAACCTTCATTTGATCCTAATTTTTTCTCTAAGTTTTTTACTTCACAAAAGGAATACGACAAATTATTTTTCTCGTCATTAAAACCTCTTTTTAATAGAGCTTTAAATGCTTATGACCCAGGTAGTACTTGGAAAGCTGTAACTGCAATGGCTGGGATGGAAAGTAGAAAGTTTCCCCCTGATGTGAAGTTAGAAACTACATCTTGCATTAATTATGGTGCTCATTGTTTCCCTGATCACAATCGCAGGGGTTTTGGGACTATTGGTTATGAGGATGCTCTGAGTTTTTCAAGTAATACTTTCTTTTATCAAGTGGGAGTAGGGGTTGGTGCAAAAGCTCACTATGAAGCTGCTAAGAAATTGGGCTTTGATTCTTTAACAGGTTTAGAGCTTGTTTATGAAGAAAGTTCTGGCTTGGTAGGTAATGAGAAATGGGCTGAGGATGGGAGGGGTTGGGGCAAGCCCGGAACGACTCCTTGGATTCCAGAAGATATGGCTAGTGCCTCTATAGGTCAAGCAGTTGTGCAGGTGACCCCTTTGCAACTTGCTCGTGCATATGCAGTTTTCGCTAATGGTGGTTATTTGGTTACTCCACATCTTGTAGATGGAAATGTTGATTGGACTGGCTTGCAAAAACGTAAGAAGGTAGACATTAAACCCTCAACCTTGAACACGATTAGGCGTGGTCTTCGCAAGGTTGTTTTGTCTGGTACAGGAGCACCTATTAATATCAATGATTTCCCTGCTATTGCTGGAAAGACAGGGACGGCTGAGGATAGCAGTGGTGGATCTGATCATGCTTGGTTTGTTTGTTTTACTCCATTTACTTCTAGTGAAATAGTGGTGGTTGCTTTCGCACAAAATACTCCTGGAGGAGGGTCAGTTCATGCTTTACCTATGGCACGTCAAGTGCTTCAGTCATGGTGGGAAATGAAAAAACCCTAGGTAGCTTTAGCTTCTCAATAAACGATTTTGTTTTGCAGTCTGCTTTATTTAACCCCCTTTACTTTTTACTTTTTTATTAGTGTTCAGTCCAATATGATGAAATAATTGTTATTTCATCAGAACTTAGAATTGAACTTAAGCAGCAACTTCAAGTGGATTTTCTAGCACTTGCTTGTAATACCTACGTAATTGATCAGTCGCACCTCTCCATCCCCAGCGTTCAGCTTCTGAACGGGCGGATTTTCGCATGTTTTGACGATCTAAGTCATTACCTAATAGGCGTCGAGTTGCATTTATTAGACTTATTGAACCATCTTGAATTCCATCTGGATCATATAAACAACCATTTTCTCCATCACTTATTATATCTGGTATACCTCCTTTATTTGCGCCTACTACTGGGCATCCTGCTGCCATTGCTTCGAGCAGAACGAGGCCAAGAGTTTCTGTGCTTGATGGGAATAGAAATGCATCACCACTTGCATAAGCACTAGCTAATTCCTCTCCACTAAGATAACCCACAAAAGTTGTTGCTGTATTTTCAAATATCTTTTCCAGTTGTTGTCTATACGGTCCATCTCCAACTAATGCAAGTCTTGCTTCTGGTATCTCATCTAGTACAGGCTTGATACGCTCAATTTGTTTTTCAGCTGAAAGCCTTCCCACATAAATGAGTAATGCACCTTTGTCGTCATATTGCCCTAAAAGTCTTTTTCGCATAATTTCACTGCGTAAGTCTGGTCTGAAATTGTCAGTATCTACTCCTCTTTGCCATAAGGCAGTGTGATTTATACCTTTTTCCTTTAACTCCGCCACCATTGCGGTTGATGTGCATAAATTTAATTGTGCTTGGTTGTGAGCAGCTTTGAGCATTTCCCAAAGTAGTGGTTCAAGCATTCCCATTCCGTAATGCTCTAAGTATTTCGGTAAATGGGTGTGATAACTGGCTATGAGGGGAATTCCATTCGTTTTAGCAAGCCAGATTCCGCCAAGTCCTAGCACTGCAGGGTTTACAACATGTACAAGATCAGGTTCAAAGTCTTCTAGTGCTTCTGATACAGCAGGTCTTGGTAATGCAAGTTTCAGTTCAGGGTATAAAGGTAAAGGCATAGCAGGCACGCCTATAACTTTTGCACCCATATAATTGCTTGGGCCTCCTTCTGGACAGAACAAAAGAACTTCATCATTTGCTTCGATAAGGTTCTGAATTGTTTTCGTAAGTCTCGTCACAATCCCATCCACTTTTGGAAGGAAAGTTTCGGTAAAAAAAGCAATCTTCACTTTGTTTAAGAAGGAATCAAAAGATAAAAGGGTTAAGAAGTTTCGTTTATAGCTTTTGCTTGGGTCGATGTCCATGCAGATATACATGGGATGCGGTCTTTGTCACAACGATCAGACCACCGACGAGCTACATCAACAACTTCAGTTAGAAGACCATCGTCGAGAGTTGTGGGATTCAGCCCTAATTCGATGAAGCAGCGATTGTCCACGATTAAATCATTTTCGACTGCTTCATTGCGAGGATTGGGCAAATAATTCACTTTTGCACCAGTTAAAGCCGCTACTTTTTTTGCTAATTCACCAACCTGGTGACTTTCCGTCATTTGGTTGAAGATTTTTACTCGTTCTCCTTTTTGAGGAGGATTCTCCAAAGCCAGCTGTACACATTTCACGGAGTCTCTGATATGAATAAAAGCGCGGGTTTGGCCACCAGTACCATGAACGGTTAATGGGTAACCAATCGCTGCTTGCATTAGGAAGCGATTGAGAACAGTTCCATAGTCGCCGTCATAGTCAAATCTATTGGTTAATCGAAGATCCTTATTTGTTGCATCAGTATTAGTCCCCCAAACGATTCCTTGATGGAGGTCTGTGATACGGACTTGGTCGTTTTTGTTGTAATAAAGAAATAGGAGTTGATCCAAAGTTTTGGTCATGTGATACACGCTGCCAGGGCTCGCAGGGTGAAGAATTTCTTCTTCAAAGCGACTTCCGTCAGGTTGTGGCACTTCAACTTTTAAATATCCTTCAGGAATAGTTGCGCCTCGATGGGATCCATATCCGTAAACCCCCATTGTGCCTAGGTGAACTATGTGAATATCTTGACCACTTTCAACGATTGCAGTTAACAGATTATGTGTCCCATTGACATTGTTATCTACTGTGTAGCGCTTAGTGGCGCTTGTTTTCATTGAATATGGTGCTGCACGTTGTTCGGCAAAGTGAACAACTGCATCAGGCTTTTCTAAAATAAGTAAATCAAGGAGTCGCTGATATTCATGAGCTATATCCATGTGGATGTAGCTCATAGCTTTTCCGCCAACTTCTTCCCAAGCTTTTAAACGATCACTCATACTTGAAATCGGAGTTAGTGACTCGACTTCAAGATCAATGTCTATTTTTCGTCGACTGAGGTTGTCAACGATAAGGACATCATGACCTTGATCTGCAAGATTGACGGCACAAGGCCATCCGCAGAAACCGTCACCACCAAGAACTAATACTTTCACCCCAAACTCCTTCAGAAATAACGAATTGGCTCAGCAAAGAAGCTATTACAGGCTTTTCAGCTGATCCTTAACGTGTAGGCAATGAGAGTCACCAAAAGTACTGTACCAACTAGCAAAAATAGTCGAATACCATTTCCTAAACGAGACCCTGTATTGAGAACCTCAATCCTTGGTTCCTGGGCAAACGCATTTAGACGTCCACCTTCTTCTTTTGTAATAGACATTTTGTTTTATTGACCTCGGCGGACCTTATGGAAATATATGGGAACTTGTTCGGTTCCGTCATCTTCCTTTATGTATGGAGACGGTCAATCTTGCTTAAATGACACTCCTTGTTGTGGAGAGCTAGGAATTGCGGCTTCCGATGCTTGTAGCCTGCCTGCAAGGAATCCTTGTCTCCCAGCTTGAACAGCTTTTTTCATGGCCTCAGCCATTTCGATGGGATCTCTTGCTAGTGCAATAGCGCTATTCACTAATACAGCCGCAGCACCCATCTCTAGTGCTTGTGCGGCTTCGCTAGGCACACCTATTCCTGCATCGACTATTACTGGAATTTTAGAATTCTCAATAATCAATTGAATATTGGCGAAATTTTTCAACCCTTGACCTGAACCTATTGGTGAACCAAGGGGCATAACAGTTGCACAGCCCACTTCTTCAAGTCTTTTCGCAAGCATTGGATCGGCATTAATATAAGGCAGCACTACAAAGCCTTCCCTTACTAACTTTTCAGCAGCTTCGATTGTTCCTATAGGGTCAGGGAGGAGATATTTACTATCATTAATTACTTCTAACTTTACAAAATTATTATTATTTTGTCCTGCCAGTTTTGCTAACTCTCGACCTAAACGAGCAATACGAACTGCTTCCTCAGCAGTTTTACAGCCAGCAGTATTAGGGAGCATCCAAAACTTTGACCAATCTATTGCTTCAATAAGGCCTTCATGGCCTTTTTGGTTTTCCTGAACACGTCGAACTGCAACAGTTATTACTTCACAATCTGAGCGTTGAAGACTACTTTTCATTTGAGTGATACTCTGGTATTTACCAGTCCCTGTAAAAAGCCTACTCTTAAAGCTTTTACCAGCTATCTCTAGAAAATCATCTTTATCTGTGTCTGTCATATTTTTCATTTTATTGTAATAAGAAAAATTATTTTTTTATAAATAGTGAGACCATTTGGCTAAAAACCTTGGGTATCAGATATCTCTGGAGAGTCTTTGGCGCCAGCTTTTTCTAAACGCTTTATTTGCTTGAGAGCTGTTTTGTTTTTAGGGTCTAATTTTAAAACCTTTTTATATAGTTGCAAGGCTTCAGATGTTTCTTTTAGGCGTTCTTGAGCAAAGGCTAGGTTGTTTAAGGCCACTGGATAATCTTCTTTAGATTCTATTGCAGTTCGATAATGCTTAACTGCTGAGGCAAAGTCGCTTTGTGCTGCTAATGCGAATCCAAGTGCATTCTCTATTAGGGCTTTTGCCTCATCAGGTTCTCCGGAAAGATGTTTTCGAGCTTTGCGTAGTGTTGAGACCGCTTGTGGATATAAACGTTTACGTAATTGGACAGATGCGAGTTCATAAAGTTTTGAAGCTTCCGCAGAAGAGGAAGCGTCAGCTTTTTCAAGTTTTATAAGGTTGATTTCGTCACGCCTGACTCTAAGAAGCTGACTGCCTACTAAGACTGCTACTACAGTCAGCAGTGCTATCAGGCCAATTAGATAAGTTTGTGGGACGAGAATGTTCATGGTTTATAAGATTTTGATTTTTCTTCGAGGAATCGATCAAGCATTTTTTTAGTTGCTCATTTGGATTATCTAGAGGTAACCCCATTAAAGCTTTAATAATGCAATAGAGAGCAAGTTATATCGGAAGTAGCTTCTTATACAAGATTTCAACACATCTTGCTAGTACTAACTTGTAAAACCGAACTTACTGAGACTCTTCTTTTCTTTTTTACAAATTCAAAAAATTTTCTACTAAATTAGAACCACCATAAATAGTGTGTTACAACTTGTTCATTATCATAAGACACTACTTGTAGGGCCATGACCGATTCTGTGACTACGGTTAACGGGTTTGTTCAACCTTTCACGACACCTCGTATAGAACTTATTCGCCAGAAGATAAGTATTCAGGAGCTTGAGTTGAGGTTGGCAATGCTTGGTCTTCCATGCTCAGAGCCTTCTTCTGGTATTTCTACAGTGAATTTGTTGTAACTTCAGTTGATATTTTTTTATTTCTTTGATTCAAAAACAATATTTTTTGATTGCTAGTTTGACAAGTTTTGGCCTGTCTTCCATCCAGTAAGCTTCATATTCTTTTTCTTGGTTGCCTGAGATTCTTGTTGAACCTTTTAGAGCCTCTTTTTTGTAAGGGTGTAATTTCATTTTATCTTTTTCAACCATTTTAAGTAATTGGTCTTGGTTGCAAAGCTGAGCTGCATGCACTGCTTCATGTCTTAATGCTTTTCTTATATAAATCATTGTAGGATCAAAGTCACCATAGGACCTTGGGAAGAAATGGCCTCCCATTTCCATTGCATTTTTAGTGCATATAATTATTTTCTTTTCTGATTTAACTAGAAATCCAAAAAATTTCTTTCCTAATAGACAAGCTGAAGAATTCTCTTGAACAGAGAAACCTGCTTGATATAACATTTCTAGTATTTTTTTATCAGAGCTTGATAAAAAGCCTACAAATTCAAGCATGCATTAAATAATTAGTAGTTGTAAAACTAATGCTATTTAGCCGAAGTGACTACTTGGCTAAAGCTTTGTGGGTCCAAAACTGCAATTTGAGCAAGCATTTTTCTATTTAGTCGAACATCCGCCTTTTTTAGACCTCCTATTAGGCGGCTATAGCTAAATCCATTTAGCCGTGCGGCGGCATTGATCCGACTAATCCAAAGGCGTCGGAAATCACGTTTTCTACGGCGACGATCTCTATAGGCATTACAAAGGGCCTTCATCACTCGTTGATTTGCTGTGCGGAATAGCCTGCCGTTGCTACCTCTAAAGCCACGAGCGAGCTTTAGGATTTTGTTCCGACGTTTTCTGGCAACATTGCCTCTCTTAACTCGAGCCATTGGATTTAATTAATTTAGTGGACATCAAAATTGAAATTGCTTTACGACTATGCGTAAGGAAGCATTAGGGCTACATTTTCGGCATCTCGATCATCAACAACTGCTTTGGTGGCAAGATGCCTTTTGAGCTTAGTGCTCTTGTGATCAAGCAAATGATTCCGGAATGCACGACGACGCATGAATTTGCCAGTGCCAGTTGCTTTGAACCGCTTTGCAGCAGCTTTGCGGGTCTTTAGCTTTGGCATTTTTCTAGCTTTGCACAATTCCTAACCCTAGGACCTGGACCTGCCCTTAGACAAATCATCTAATTATTGCTTTATTTGTGCATGGCCTTACTAGTAACAGATCTTTTTTGTCTGCTCTATTTAAAGACATCAAATTCTGGTGTTTATTCCTTCTACTCCCAAGTCTTTTAGGTGGCTGTAAAAAGGCTCCTTTGGTGGCTAAAGAAATGTTGCTTGTCCAAACTCATTGGACTGTGACTCCTCCTCCAAACGCAATTAAGACAAGGACATTGTGGGTGGCTTTAGAGCATTATTTAGGACAAAAGAAAGTATCTGGTGTTCTTCCAGAGCCTCTTCGATTAGAAGCTGCAGGTACTCCTCTAGCCTTGGAGGATGCAACAGGCTTTATTCATAAAGCCAAAGATATCAACTTGCTTTGGAAAAATTTTCCACTTGGAAAGACTCTTCATTTTGAAAGACAAATTTCTGGACCCTTTGCGAGCTTTGAATCTGCTGAACGTGTTGCATTACTTCTCCGCGAATCTGGTGTGGGAGCTTTTGTGGCTCGTCCAAAAGATTGGGAAGTTTGGTTTCGTAAGGATGTGAATCCCCCTAGTGGGGTTAGATCAATTCTAAGTAAAGAAATATTTACTGAAGTTACACTGCCAGTTCTGGTGAGTCCAAGTATTGATCGTCCTCTTATTGGCCCTTTGATCATTAGAGCTTCTGAGGGTATGAAATGGAATGGAGGAATTTATAAAGGCCCCTTTCGTATTCAACGCGATGCCTATGGGACTTGGACATTAATTGAGCAGGTGAATATGGATAATTACTTGGCAGGGGTTGTTCCTCATGAAATTGGTTCTAGAGCACCCTCGGCCGCATTAGCGGCCCAATCAGTTTTGGCTAGGACTTGGGCTCTTGCGAATAGTCATCGTTTTGTGGTTGATGGATTTCACTTATGCAGCAGTACCCAATGTCAGGTTTATAAAGATCCCTCTCAAGCAGATTCTGTAGTTAAGCAAGCAATAGCAAAGACTTCAGGCAAAGTTCTTAGTTGGCAAGGTAAACCCATTAATGCTTTCTATCACGCAACAAATGGTGGTGTAATGGCTTCTGCGCAAGAGGCTTGGGCTATGGAACCTCTCCCATATTTTCGATCTAGGCTTGATGGCCCGGATTTTTGGGCGAAAAGTTTTTCACTACCTTTTAGGGAAAAGGGTTCTTTAAAAAGATTTTTAGAAAAATCTGACTTTGCTTTTGGAAATAGCCATAAGCGATTTCGTTGGTCCAGAACTCTTACCTATGAAGATCTTTATCAGGCTTTGATCCTTGATTTTCCTGATATAGGCAAGCCGATTTCTTTGAAGGTTCTCGAGAGAGGGAATAGCGGTCGTGTCACGGCAATGCAAATAGGCTTTGGCGGTAATCATGGGCCAATTGTTTTGACTCTAGATAAAATTCGTCGTTATCTCCCTCAATTGCCAAGCACTTTGTTTGTTCTTGAACGATTACGTCCTGGGAGATGGCTTTTTACTGGTGGTGGTTTTGGGCATGGTGTCGGTTTGTCTCAAGCAGGTGCTATTGATTTAGCAAGGAGATCTTGGTCTACAGAAGAAATTTTGGATCATTACTACCCAGGAACTACTTATGGAATTTTGCGTGACTTCAAGAATTCCCTTTAGAGTCTTTGAGATTTTGGATTTTCCATGGCTGCGGCCGCTGTGACTGGTGGTGATTACCGACGCGGCAAGACGGCCTTATTTCTTATCGTCTGTGGCTGGGCAGGGGCAGCCCCCCATTGGTTAGAGGCGGGTAGGAGTCTTTTCCCTGCAATTACCCTTGCGTTCTTCTTAGGGGGGTTTGGACTTCGCGCTGTTTTGAAACAGAACGATCGTTTGTTTAAAGGTGGAAAAGACTCTGCAATCGACTTAATGACTGAAGCAGATTGGCCGACTGTAGATATTGTTGTTGCGGCAAGAGATGAAGAGAATGTGATTAACAGATTAGTAGAGCGTCTTTCGTCTATAAAGTATCCAAATAAACAATTATCTATTTGGATAGTTAATGATGGAAGTACAGATCGAACATCAGTTCTTTTAGATGAATTACAAAGTCGTTTTCCTCTATTAAATGTTATTCACCGTAAGCCTGATCAAGGAGGTGGCAAGTCAGGTGCCCTTAATCAAGTTTTGAAGAATGTAAGAGGTGAATGGTTATTAATTCTCGATGCAGATGCACAATTACAAGATGATTTATTGAAACGAGTTGTTTTTTTTGCGAGAAATAATAATTGGTCTGCAGTTCAGTTGCGTAAGGCTGTTATTAATTCTGATCAAAATTATTTGACTAAGCTACAGGCCATGGAAATGGCTATGGATGCCTTGATTCAAGAGGGCAGATTAGCGACTGGTGGGGTTGGTGATCTTCGGGGTAATGGACAATTATTAAGGCGCGATGCTTTAGAAGCTTGTGGTGGTTTCAATGAAGATACGTTGACTGATGACTTAGATCTTACGTTTAGATTTTTATTGTCTGGCTCTCTTATAGGACTCTTATGGGATCCACCTGTAAAAGAGGAAGCTGTTGATACCTTGCCTGCACTGTGGAGGCAGCGTCAAAGATGGGCTGAAGGTGGATTGCAGAGATTTTTTGATTATTGGTCAATTTTGTTTTCTAATCAGTTATCTTTTTCTCAAAGGCGCGATCTAGCGTGTTTCTTTCTGCTCCAATACGCTCTTCCAGTAGTAGCTATTTCTGATTTAATCACAACATTTTTGACCAGTACTTTCCCTGTATACTGGCCACTTTCTTTGGTTGCATTTAGTGTCTCAGGATTGGCTTACTGGAAAGGGTGTAAAAGGATTAGCGAGGGTCCTAAATTACCAGCTCCAAATCCCCTGCAATTGATAATTGCCATTGCTTATTTGGCACATTGGTTTGTAGTCATTCCATGGGTTACTTTACGTATGGTTGTTTTGCCTAAAAGACTTTATTGGGCAAAAACCATTCACAAGGGCAGTCAGGTTCTATAACAATTTAAAAATTAGTTTTCAGGATCTAATACCTTTCCATTAAAGAAATCCGCTAGTTTCTGAGCTTCTGACCCATTTACTTTTTCTGATTTTATTTCATCATAATTAGTTTTATTTGTGCTTTTTTCGCTCTTATCTAATAGCACATCATTTCTTCTAGACGAAATATCTTTTTCAGTTATTTTTATAGAATATTCTTGTTTGCTTGATTGACTTTCATAAGTCATTTTTTCGGAATCTCTATTGTTTTTGGTGTTGGTGTTGGTGTTGGTGTTGGTGTTGGTGTTAACTTTTACATTTTCTTGCTCAAAAGAATTATTCTTTTGACTTTGTATTATCAGTTCCCTTGATTCTCCGAGTGCGCTAGCAATTGCTCTTTCCAGAAGAGTTTTTCTGCTTTCTACCATTCCGATCCAGTTTTCTGCAACTACTATTATTGCCTGTTTAGAATTAACTTTTATCAGCTTAGCTTGCTGTGAAAGTAACATTTTTGTTGATGGTAGCTCTAGACTTCCAAGAATTTGATTCCATAGTTCTTCTAGGTTTTCACCTTGATAGTCTTCACTTTTAATAGTTTGGACATCAGCTGTAGGACTTGTAGTGATTGTTTCTCTATGATTAGAGCTTTTTGAAATTTCAGGTTCTTTTGTTGATAAAGTATTTTTTGATAGTTGAATATCATTATTCTTGACTTTAGATAAAGAATTCTTCCTATCTTTTGAGAGTAAACCTATTAGGATGACTTCTAGCCATAGTCTTGGTTGAAGGCTATTCCTTAATTGATATTCAGTTCCTTTCAGCTTTGATTGCCAATCTATTAAATTTTCTAATTCTGTTGCTTTAGCTAAAGGTTTTAAAGTTTCTTTCAATTCCTCAGGAATGTTAGAGATGTCTGGTCGATCAGGAGCACAGCATATGAAAACCAGATCTCTTAAGACTGTTACTAATCCCTGAAGTATTGCAAGTGGCTCCCTTCCCAAATTTAGTAACTCTCTAGTCTTTTTGAGAATTTTTATTGGATCATTTTCTATTAGTCCATATACGATTTGTGATAGCTCTTTTTCAGGAATAGCACCTAGGAGATCTAATACTTTAATTGATTTAATAGGTCCCTCAAGCAGGCTTAGTTGGTCGAGCATACTTTCAGCATCTCTTAGACCCCCTTGGGCTCTTTCGGATATCAAATGTATTGCAGAATCTTCAATCTCAATATTTTCAGATGAGGCAATCATCTTGAGATGATTTTTAAGAGCATTTAATGGAATACGTCGAAAATCAAATCTTTGGCAGCGACTTAAAATGGTTGGAATAACGCGTTGTGGATCTGTTGTTGCGAGTATAAAAATAACTTGTGATGGTGGCTCTTCAAGTGTTTTTAAGAGAGCATTAAACGCTGCAGTTGAGAGCATGTGACACTCATCAATTACATAAACTTTCCAACGCGCTTGAACTGGGGCATATTTGGATCTTTCTATTAGTTCGCGAATATTGTCAACACCAGTATTTGATGCAGCATCTATTTCGATTACGTCTAAGGCTGTACCTGATGAAATACCTTTGCAAAGCTCACATACGCCACAAGGTTGAGTCGTTGGGCTATTCGATTTGAGGCAGTTAAGAGAGCGAGCAAGTATTCTCGCACTAGAAGTTTTTCCTGTGCCACGTGGACCAGAGAAGAGATAAGCGGGTGCAATTTTTTCTGTCTTTAAAGCTTGCTTTAATGTTGTTGCAATAGCTTCTTGTCCCACTAAAGCATCAAAGCTTTTTGGCCGATATTTGTGATGGAGTGGTTGGTATTCTTTAGTCATTCGCAATTTGTGCGTAAAGAAGAATAATCAGGCTTGGGCCTTTGAAGCCTTAAGAAAGTCATGGATTTTTTCTTCAAGATCTTCTAAGGCAGTTAGTTGATCTTCAATATTTTGACTTCTAAGCAATAGGTTACGGGTTCGAGAACTATGTTTACCTTTTCTAGTCTTTTCGTAGTTTTCTTGCATATAGCATTCGACTTTTTCAAGAGTTGACTCAAAGACTTTTAAAAGATTGACACGCATTATTGAGATTGTCCTCAAGAATTCTTGGGCTTTTTTATATGAGGTTTTGTTTGTTAGACCCTCTGCTAATAAAAGTCTTAGTCCAGAAAAAAATGCTGCAGGTAAAACTTGACCTATTGCAATTGCACCAAGACTGCTTTGATGCAAGAAATTTTCCATTTGTTGACTACGATGCTTTCCTGTTTTGCACCAATTAGCAAAGTGCTCACAGTTATTGAAAAGCAGGTTGTATCGTTTTTCTCCAATACGACTTTTTGCTCTCCTTAGTGTCACTGAAGACTTGGAAGGTGAAGGGTGAGTTATTACCGTTATATTTTCTCCTTTTCTGAATTCCTCAATTGAACTTCGGAGAATTTCTCGACCTTCTAGGTAATGAGCAACTGTTCCATCTCCTAGATCAATTCCATGATGTAGAAATAGTCCGTGATGTCTCGGAACTCTTAGATGATCAGCTGGGGATATTGATTTCAAGCAGTTTCTTTTTGACTTTGTTTTTTATTTTCTGGTAAAGATACAACTTTCCCACCTGTATGTTCTTCTACCATTGCTTTAGTTAAAACAAAGTTTTTGATACTTTTTTGTGAAGGCAGGTCATACATCAGATTAAGCATGATTTCTTCAACGATACCTCGTAATGCTCTTGCTCCTGTCTTACGCCTATGAGCTTCTTGAGCAATAGCTTCTATAGCCTTAGCTTCGAATTCCAGTTCCACATTATCCATGCTTAATAAGGTGCGAAATTGCTTTACAAGCGCATCGCGTGGCTCAGTAAGAATAGATTTAAGGGCTTGTGCATCCAGAGGTTCCAGTACTGCATTTACCGGCATTCGGCCTATGAATTCAGGGATTAATCCGTATCGCACTAGATCGTCAGGTTCAAGATGACGGAGGACTTGTGCGGCATGGAGGTCGCGATTAGTTCTACTTCTACCATCTGTGGGCATGAAGCCTATAGAGTTTTTTCCTAATCGACGTTGAACTAAGTCTTCTAAGCCCACGAATGCCCCACCGCAAATGAAGAGGATTTGACTCGTGTCGATCTGAATGGCGTCGTGATAAGGATGCTTTCGACCACCCTGAGGGGGAACATTAGCAACTGTCCCTTCAAGCATTTTAAGTAAGGCTTGCTGAACACCTTCTCCTGAGACATCTCTTGTGATCGAAGGGTTTTCACTTTTGCGTGCAATTTTGTCTATTTCGTCGATATAGATGATTCCTCTTTGAGCTTGATCAACATCC
Organism: Prochlorococcus sp. AG-363-P08; assembly: GCA_003278195.1. Lineage (GTDB taxonomy): Bacteria > Cyanobacteriota > Cyanobacteriia > PCC-6307 > Cyanobiaceae > AG-363-P08. The sequence goes on along the minus strand of QCGE01000001.1, from coordinate 177,662 downwards.
ATATCTGCTTTTTGGAGTAATCGAAGAAGAATATTTTCTACGTCTTCTCCTACATAACCAGCTTCTGTGAGGGTTGTGGCATCGGCGACAGCAAATGGTACGTCAAGTAATTCTGCAAGTGTTTGCGCAAGGAGTGTTTTACCGCAGCCTGTTGGGCCTATTAGAAGAATATTTGATTTATGCAATTTAGTTGCTGTTTTGTCTGTTTCACCTTTTCCGTCTCCTTGCCAAGCAAGCCGTTTGTAATGGTTATATACGGCTACAGAAAGAACCTTTTTCGCATCTTCTTGACCAACTACTTGTTCGTCAAGGAAGTTCTTGATTTCTAGGGGTTTTGGTATGGAGGCCAGTGTGGGAGCAGGCTTTCCACTATTACGAGGAGCATTTGCAGCTTTATTATTTTGTTCATTGTTTCTACGAATATTTCCTTGGCTGTCTATTAGCTCTTCATCCAAAATTTCATTGCAGAGATCAATGCATTCATCACATATATAAACTCCTGGCCCTGCGATAAGTTTGCGAACCTGTTCTTGGGACTTTCCGCAAAAAGAACACTTCAGATGGGCGTCGAACTTAGCCATCGTGAATTTATTACTTCAGGGTGAGGTTTACAGGATCTCAGACAAGGGGTTTTTGCCTGAACTCACAGGATCGCCCTTAAAAAGCAATTAGTCAGCTTTCCGTAACGATTTACCTGGGGTCAAGACCGTCAACCACTTGATCGATCAGGCCATATTCAACCGCTTCTTTCGGGGAAAGGAAGTGGTCACGCTCAGTGTCTTCAGCAATTTTGTTGATAGGTTGCCCTGTATGGCTTGCGAGCAGGCCATTTAGGGTATCTTTTAAAAAAAGAATTTCTTTAGCTTGAATTTCTATATCAACAGCTTGGCCTTGTGCTCCGCCAAGAGGTTGGTGGATCATTATTCGAGCATTTGGTAGAGCCAGACGCTTCCCCTTGCTTCCGCCAGATAAAAGGAAAGCACCCATGCTTGCAGCTAGGCCATAACAAATGGTTACTACGTTGGGTGCGACTTGTTGCATCGTGTCGTAGATAGCGAGCCCAGCAGTAACTGACCCTCCAGGAGAGTTGATATAGATTTGAATATCTTTTTCTGGATCTTCTGCTTCAAGAAAAAGCATTTGAGCAACTAGTGCATCAGCTACTTGATCATTAACTTCAGTACCAAGAAAGACAATTCTTTCTCTCAACAATCGTGAGTAAATATCGAAAGCGCGTTCTCCTCTACCTGATTGCTCGATAACCGTAGGAAGAACCCCAGGAGACGATGTTGGCTTATCACCAGTCCAGCGATTTTGGATTGGGTATTGAATGGTGGCGTTTATCACGCGCAAGCTTTGGTTGTTTATTGACACAATCTATTTCAATGACTCAGCTGTTGGGTGAGGTTGTGGCGGATTTTTTGTTTTTATCCTTATTTTTCTTTGATTCGGTTGTTGATGAATCCTTTTTTTTAGTTTTAACAGTAGATTTTGCGTCTTTTTCTGTAATTGTATTATTTTCTTCGAGCCAATCAAGAAGCTTATCTCTGAGTAAATCTTCTTTTACTGCTTCTTTTAATCTTTCATAGTCTATACCTTTTTCTTTTGAAATCTCTTTTTTGAGATCATTAAATTTTGCTTCTACTTCTTTTTCGGAAGCTTCAATTTTCTCCTGTTGAGCAAGTACTTTTAGTGCAAAACTTTTACGAAGATTATTTTCTGCCTCATCACGGGATGATTCAATAAGTGATTTAACAAGATCTTCAGTAAACATAGACTTTACGTCCATCCCCTGTTGAGCAAATTCACTAGCTGTTTGTTCTATTAGCTTTCTTATTTCTTGTTGAATTAATGTTTCAGGCAAATCTATTTCCAGCTCTTTCACAAGAGCATTAAGTAAGGCATCTTGACGATTACTTTTATTCCGTTCGCTTGCATCTTTCTTGAGGCGAAGCTCAAGATCATCTTTAAGCTCTTTTAATGTTTTTTTATCACTAGCTTGTTTTGCGAATGCATCATCAAGTTTTGGAAGCTCTCTATTTTTAAGATCTTTTAGTGTTATTGAGAAATTAGCTTTACGCCCTCTAGCCTTTTCTTCTGCATAGTCTTCTGGAAATTCGCATTCAATATTCTTTTCTTCGTTTAATGACATTCCCACTATCCCTTCAATAAAGCCCGGGATCATTCGACCTTTTTCAAGATCAATATCCATAGATTCTGCACTTCCTCCTTCGATTTCGCTTCCATCATCTGTATAGGAACCTTTGAAACTGACTACTGCTATATCACCTATTTTTGCAGGTCTGCTTTCCTCTAGGGGAACAACTGTGGCTAGTTGCTTTCTAGATTGCTCTATGAGTTCATCGATTTTTTTTGGGTCGAAGATTATTTCTTCTGCTTCAGCTGTAAGGCCTTTTGATGTTTTGAGTGTTGGTGTTGGTTCAACATCGGTTTCATAAGTGACAGTTAAATCCTCATTAGGGTTGAAACTTTCCAGAATTCCTTCAAATCCATTTTTAATTTCTGGCTCACACAGTGGGTCGATCGATTTTTGTTTAAGAGCTTCTCTCCAAGTGTTGTCTAAAAGCTTTTCAATAGCAGTTGCACGTATTCGAACTACTCCTATTTGTTGAAGAAGCACTGCTTTTGGGACTTTGCCTTTACGAAATCCAGGCAATTTCACTGAACGGCTTAATCGAGATACAGCCTCCTCGTAACTGGCTTTACAGCGACTGGCTGGTATCTCTACTTCGATTGAGAGGCGGCTTTTAGGGCGGCCTTCAGTTTTGATTTTTAGTTCGCTGGTACTCATTTTTGAACTTTGTTCCGGATGGGCAACACCTTAAGGAAGTATGGGCCGATCCTTTACAGGTATTGTGGTTTGGCATTTTGCTGGATCAAACCCTAAAGGCTTTAGGCCATTTAAGGAAATTCTTCAGCGATTCGACCAACCCATTATCTGTCTATACCTGGCCCATCGTTTGATAACTTCAACTTTTCCTTCAGATCGTCCCTTAAAGGTTGCTGTACTTGGTTCAACAGGTGCAGTTGGTCAAGAGTTGCTGCAATTATTGGAGGAGCGTTCGTTTCCCGTAGATGAGCTTCGATTATTAGCATCTCCGAGAACGGCAGGGCAGACTCAATCTTGGAATGGTTCTGAGTTGATAGTTCAGGAAGTAAATCAGAATTCTTTTCAAGATATTGATTTGGTTCTGGCTTCTGCTGGTGGTTCTGTTTCACGTAGGTGGCGTGAGGTGATCAATAGTTCTGGGGCATTACTGATTGATAATTCCAGTGCATTCAGGATGGACCCAGATGTTCCTCTGGTTGTGCCCGAGGTTAATGGTGATGCAGTTACAGGGCATAAGGGTGTTATAGCGAACCCTAATTGCACAACGATTCTTTTAGTAATGGCTTTAGCTCCTTTAGCCAATCGCTTACCGATCCGAAGGGTAATTGTGAGTACTTATCAATCAGCCAGTGGTGCAGGTGCTAGGGCGATGAGGGAGCTTGAAGAATTGACTATGCAGGTTTTACAAGGGAAGACGCCAAAGAGCAATGTTTTGCCATATTCACTTGCTTTTAATCTTTTTCTTCACAACTCACCTATTCAAGAAAATAATTATTGCGAAGAAGAAATGAAAATGGTCAAAGAAACAAAGAAAATAATGAATCTTCCTGATTTGGGTTTGACTGCAACGTGTGTAAGAGTTCCTGTCCTTCGTGCACATTCAGAGTCTGTAAATATCGAGTTTGTCGAACCTTTTCCACTGCATGAAGCGAGATCTATTTTGTCCCAATCATTTGGGATCCATTTAATAGAAGATTTTGAAAATAATCGTTTTCCTATGCCTAATGATGTTGCAGGAAAAGATTTAGTTGCAGTTGGTCGAATTCGCCAAGATATAAGCAATCCAAATGCCTTAGAGTTGTGGCTTTGTGGTGATCAAATCCGCAAAGGTGCTGCCTTAAATGCGATTCAGATTGCTGAACTTATGATTGGGTCCAAATGAGTTCATTAGCAGAGTTATCACCTACCCCTTTTGGTCGTTTATTGACCGCAATGGTGACTCCTTTTGATGAGAGTGGTTACGTCGATTTAGCTTTGGCGGGAAGGTTGGCTAGGCATTTAGTAGATCAAGGCTCTGACGGAATTGTTGTTTGTGGTACGACGGGCGAATCTCCGACGCTTACATGGGATGAACAGCATCAATTATTAGAGGCGGTTAGAAAAGCAGTTGGATCTGGAGTGAAAGTCCTAGCTGGTACAGGAAGCAACAGCACCGCTGAAGCAGTTGAGGCTACTGTTGCTGCAGAGGCTGCAGGGGCTGATGGTGCTTTAGTAGTGGTTCCTTATTACAACAAGCCTCCTCAGGATGGTCTTGAGTGTCATTTCCGCTCAATTGCAGCAGCAACACCTAATTTGCCTTTGATGCTTTACAACATCCCAGGCAGAACTGGTTGTTCTTTAGCACCAAGTACAGTTGCAAACCTAATGGAATGTTCAAATGTGGTCAGCTTCAAAGCTGCCAGCGGTTCTACTGACGAAGTTTCGCAATTGAGACTCCAATGTGGCCCGAAGCTAGCGGTTTATAGCGGAGATGATGCTTTGCTTCTACCAATGCTTTCTGTGGGGGCTGTAGGGGTGGTTAGTGTGGCTAGTCATATTGTGGGTACACGGTTAAAGGCGATGATTGAGGCTTATCTCAGTGGTCAAGGAGCACTTGCTCTTGCATATCACGAGCAGTTACAGCCTCTTTTTAAAGCTTTATTTGCTACAACAAACCCAATTCCAGTTAAAGCAGCTCTTGAACTCACCGGTTGGCCTGTAGGTCCTCCTCGTAGTCCTTTGATTCCTTTGAATAATTCAATGAAACAAACCCTTTCCCAGATTCTTGCCTCGCTACATCAAACCTGATGCATGGGCGAAAAACTCGATGGTTTTGCGCTTTGCGCGATTTAATTAATCACCACCGTTAGTTCTTTATACTTTTTTTCACTATGACCAGCTCTCTTCATCAAACTGCTTCACGTTTAAACAAATCATCTACCTCTAAGGGAAAAGAACCTCGTCTGCGTGTCATTCCTCTTGGTGGTCTACACGAAATAGGCAAAAACACATGTGTTTTTGAATATGGCGATGATTTGATGCTTGTAGATGCAGGTCTTGCATTTCCATCGGATGGAATGCATGGTGTAAATGTTGTGATGCCAGATACAAGTTATTTAAGAGAAAATCAAAACCGTATTCGAGGAATGATTGTCACTCATGGACATGAAGATCATATAGGTGGTATACCTCATCACCTTAAACATTTCAATATACCTGTGATATATGGCCCAAGGTTGGCTATGTCTATGCTTCAAGGAAAGATGGAAGAAGCTGGTGTTACTGATAGGACTACTATTAAGACTGTTGGCCCTAGAGATGTAGTTAAAGTAGGGCAATATTTCTCTGTAGAATTTATACGTAATACGCATTCAATGGCAGATAGCTTTTCTTTGGGAATTACTACACCTGTAGGTAATATTATTTTCACGGGAGATTTCAAGTTTGATCATACTCCTGTTGATGGAGAACATTTTGATTTAGCACGTCTTTCTCATTATGGGGAACAGGGTGTCTTATGTTTATTTAGTGATTCAACTAATGCAGAAGTTCCTGGCTTTTGTCCTCCTGAGAGGTCTGTCTTTTCTTCATTAGACAAACATATATCTCAAGCAGATGGACGCGTCATTGTGACAACTTTTGCCAGCTCAATCCACCGCGTTTCGATGATACTAGAACTCGCCATCAAAAACGGAAGGAAAGTAGGTTTATTAGGAAGATCGATGATTAATGTGATTGCTAAGGCTAGAGAGCTTGGTTATATGCGTGCTCCAGATGACTTATTTGTTCCGATTAAACAAATAAGAGATTTGCCTGACAGAGAAACACTTTTATTAATGACTGGTAGTCAGGGCGAACCATTAGCGGCTTTAAGCAGAATATCTCGAGGTGATCATCAGCATGTTCAGGTTAAAACTACTGATACGATTATTTTTTCGGCAAGCCCAATTCCAGGAAATACTATTTCTGTAGTTAATACAATTGATAGGTTGATGATGCTAGGCGCAAAAGTGGTTTATGGAAAATCAGAGGGAATTCATGTGTCTGGTCATGGTTTTCAGGAAGATCAGAAATTAATGCTTGCTTTAACTAAACCAAAGTTTTTTGTTCCTGTGCATGGCGAACATCGCATGTTGATTTGTCATAGCAATAGTGCTCAGTCGATGGGTGTTCCAGGAGAAAACATACTTATTCTTGATAATGGAGATGTAGTTGAATTGACTTCAGATTCCATTTCAAAGGGGGATCCCGTAAAGGCTGGTATTGAATTATTAGATGCATCTAGAAATGGAATTGTTGATGCTCGAGTTTTGAAAGAACGTCAGCAGTTGGCAGAAGATGGAGTTATTACAATCCTTTCTGCAATAAGTACTGATGGAGTAATGGTTGCGCCACCACGAGTGAATCTTCGTGGAGTTGTTACGACAGTTGACGCGAGACAAATGTCAATGTGGACAGAAAGAGAGATTGCTTGGGTATTAGAGAATCGTTGGAAGCAACTAGCTCGTCAGCTCGGAAGTGGTTCTCCTGAGGTTGATTGGATGGGTGTTCAGCGAGAGGTTGAAGTGGGATTGGCTCGTCGTATACGTCGAGAAGTTCAAATAGAACCTTTAATACTCTGCCTTGTACAGCCAGCTCCTGGCGGTACTCCTGCTTATAAGCCAAGAGATGAGAATGGTTCTTCTGATCCTCGGAATATTTCTAGAGGTGCTGTTGCTTCAAGAAATGGACGTCCTGGTGGGTCAGTATCAGCACCAGTAAAGATTGCTAAAGCAGATGCTGCTAAAACACAATCTGCTGCAAAGGATTCTGCCCAAGCCGTTGTAGAGAAAGCGACTCAAAATCCAGAAGTTCCTGTAGGGCGTACTCGTAGAAGGCGATCAGCTGTTGCATGAATTCATTAGAAAGTAAATCTATGCTTTTATTCTTGTGATTGTTTTTTATTACTCGCAATTACTTCAATGAATTCACGATTCCATTGAATAACCCATCCTTGTTTGAGAGTTAGATGTCCAGGAGGCTTTTTTTTACCTATGCTTTTACTGATCTCTAATAGTTGATTAGCATTTATAGAAGGCAGTTTTAATTTCTTAAACCATACTGCTAATAATGTACTTCTAGCAGAATAAGAAATTCCTAACAGCTTTAATCTAGAAATCCCTTTTGGATGAGCTATTGTTGTAAGTGCTAATTCAGCAATGTTGCTTTGATCATCATTGTAATTGGCAAATCTTTCTGCCATAGCGGAAATTCTTTCACTACACCCTGGATGTAGTTCTTCTAGTAATGGAATGATTTCATGCCTAATGCGATTCCTGTGAAAATATTGATTTTCATTTGAAGGATCGAGCCATATTGGTAAGCCAAGTTTATTGCATATAAGTTTAGTTTCTTCTCGACTAAATCCCAAGATAGGTCGCACTAAATGAATCTTTTCCTTGGAAGTGATTTGATTTAGTAGCCTGGTTTTTCTTAAAGAAGATAATCCCGCTAAATTTGACCCTCTCGCGAGGTTTAGTAAAAGTGTTTCTGTTCTGTCTGTGCTTGTATGGCCAGTCAAAACATGCTCAAATTTCTCAGCTTTATTCTTTACAGATAGTTCTTTTACGCACAATTCAAGACATTTATAGCGCCAATCTCTAGCACTGGACTCACTTTCCGTTTCTTCAGGTTTTGCTCGGTTTGAAAAGAAAGGGATTTTTTGGTTGTCACACCAATGTTTCAGTTCCATAGCGATCTCGTGAGATGCACTGTGCCATGCGTGATCTCCATGCCATACAATTAAATTCCATTTGTATATTCTTTGCAGGTCAAGTAAAAGCCCAACAAGAGCCATCGAATCTTGTCCACCAGAAAGAGCTATCAGGAGACCTGAGTTTTTTGGCAGGAGGCTGGGATTTTCGGTTAATTGTTTATGTAGCCTCTCATGGAAGGGACTCCATGATTTTTGATCGGAATATGGGAGGGTCATGTGATGTGAGTTTTACCCGCCTGATAACAGTCTGCAGCGATCTGCCTTGAAGAATGGGAGAATTTGTATATTCCTTGGTTTTTTGATGTCTAGTCTAAATTCTCTGCCACCTTCTCTTAGGAACAGTATTCAGAAGCATAGTCTTCTGAAAGTCATTGCTGGTCTAAATAATTTTGATCGAGATTCCGTTGAAAGGATTGCTGTCAGTGCTGCGCATGGTGGTGCTGATCTGTTGGATGTTGCTTGTGATCCGTATTTGGTTGAAATAGCTGCCAAAAAATCTCAATTGCCAATTTGTGTAAGTGCAGTGGAACCAGATTTATTTAAAGCAGCAGTATCTGCTGGAGCAGATATGGTCGAGATAGGAAATTTTGATTCCTTTTATCCACAAGGTAGGTTTTTTGATGCTTCGGAAGTGCTTTCTTTGACTTCTCATGCACGAGAGTTATTACCAGAAGTAGTCCTTTCAGTCACTGTTCCTCATACCTTGCCTTTAGATCAACAGGCTCAATTAGCAATTGATCTAATTACTGAGGGAGCAGATTTAATTCAAACGGAGGGTGGAACGAGTGCTAGGCCCTTTAGTCCAGGTGTACAAGGATTAATAGAAAAGGCTGCTCCAACTCTTGCTGCGACTGAAGTGATAGTTAAAGGTTTGGCATCAGCTCATTTAAATGCACCTGTTATGTGTGCTTCTGGACTTTCACCAGTAACAATTCCAATGGCAATTGCGCTAGGTGCAAGTGGCGTTGGAGTCGGATCAATAGTTAGCAACTTAAAAGATGAATTGGCTATGGTTGCAACTGTTAAGGCATTACGGGCATCATTTGTTGGTAATGTTTCGTCTAGAGTTTAATATTTTATTGAATCTTTTATGTGTAATTTTCTATAAACCATATGTAGTATTAATAGATGCCAAAGTATAATCTTCATTCACCTTACCAGCCCAAAGGTGATCAGCCTAAGGCTATAAAAACCTTAATAGGAGGTCTGAATAATGGCACGCCTTTTCAAACTTTATTAGGTGCCACAGGAACAGGAAAGACTTTTACCATTGCAAATGTTATCGCCAATACCGGAAGGCCAACACTTGTTTTAGCTCATAATAAGACCCTCGCTGCACAGTTATGTAATGAACTTCGAGAGTTCTTTCCGGAAAATGCAGTTGAATATTTTATTTCTTATTATGATTATTATCAGCCAGAGGCTTATGTTCCTGTAAGTGATACATATATAGCTAAAACTGCCTCAATCAATGAGGAGATAGATATGTTGAGGCATTCTGCCACTCGTTCTTTGTTTGAACGTCGTGATGTCATAGTTGTTGCATCCATTAGTTGTATATATGGGTTGGGTATGCCAAGTGAATACTTGAAAGCTGCTGTTAAATTTGAAGTTGGTAAGGTAATAGATTTACGTAGCTCTTTGAGGGATTTGGTTAATAACCAGTACTCACGTAATGATCTCGATATTTCACGTGGACGCTTCAGAGTTAAAGGTGATGTTCTTGAAATAGGGCCAGCTTATGAGGATAGAGTAATTCGAATAGAGTTGTTTGGTGATGAAGTTGAGGCTATACGCTATATAGATCCAATAACAGGAGAAATCCTACAAAGTGTTGAACAAGTAAGCATTTATCCTGCAAAGCATTTTGTCACACCAAAAGAAAGACTATCTGAAGCAATTAAATCTATTAAAGAAGAGCTGACTACACAGTTGGATTTTTTTAATACAGAAGGAAAGCTTTTGGAGGCTCAACGTCTTGAGCAGAGGACTGCTTATGATTTAGACATGCTAAGTGAAGTTGGATATTGCAATGGAGTTGAGAATTATGCTAGGCATCTATCTGCTAGAGAAGAAGGAACTCCTCCTGAATGTTTAATAGATTATTTTCCTAAAGATTGGTTGCTTGTAGTTGATGAAAGTCATGTTACTTGCTCCCAGTTGCAAGCTATGTATAACGGTGATCAAGCACGGAAGAAAGTTTTGATTGACCATGGCTTTAGATTGCCGAGCGCAGCAGATAATAGACCGTTGAAAAGTGAGGAATTTTGGGAAAAAACTTTTCAAACTATTTTTATTAGTGCTACACCTGGTGACTGGGAATTGCAAAGAAGTAATAATGAAATAGCAGAACAAGTTATTCGACCTACAGGTGTTCTTGATCCATTAGTTGAAGTTAGGCCTACTAATGGACAGGTTGAAGATTTGTTAGGTGAGATTAGGTTACGTGCAAAAAAAAGGCAAAGAGTTTTGATTACTACTTTGACTAAACGCATGGCCGAAGATTTAACAGATTATTTAGCAGAAAACAAGGCAAGAGTACGTTATTTGCATTCAGAGATTCATTCAATTGAGCGAATAGAAATTATCCAAGATTTACGTTTAGGAGAATATGATGTTCTGGTCGGTGTAAATCTATTAAGGGAGGGTTTGGATTTGCCTGAGGTTTCACTAGTGGTAATTCTTGATGCCGATAAGGAAGGATTTCTTAGGGCTCAGAGATCTTTAATTCAAACGATAGGTCGAGCTGCACGGCATATTGAAGGTAAAGCAATACTTTATGCAGATAAGATGACAGATTCTATGGCGAAGGCGATATCAGAAACAGAAAGACGTCGATCTATACAAGAGAAATATAATACTGATCACGGAATAGTTCCTAAGCCAGCTGGTAAAAAGGCTAGTAATTCTATTTTATCTTTTCTAGAACTTTCTAGACGTTTGCAGGATGAGTCGGAAGAAGGTGATTTTGTGGAAATAGTTACTAATGCAGCTGATACTTTATCTAACCAAAATGATATAGGACTTGCCTTAGAGGAGCTTCCTGACCTTATAGATAAATTAGAATTAAGAATGAAGTCAGCAGCGAAGAAGTTAGACTTTGAAGAGGCGGCAACCTTAAGAGATAAGATCAAGAAATTACGTCAGAAACTAGTCAGAAATAGTTGAGATAACTACTATTAATTTTATCATTAATAAATATTAGTTTTTAACTTTATCCAAATTAAAATCTTTGTGTACTGCATTCAGTGCTTTTATGCCATCTTTTGCTGGTACCACGCAGCTTGTTCTTATTTCACTGGTTGCGATCATTGCAATATTTATCCTCGCATTAGCAAGAGCTCGAAACATTCTTCCTGCTGTCCCTGGCATTGATGGCATACCTGAACCAACAGCGCTAATGCGAGCAATTTCTGGCCCTTCTTTCAGATGTGCGCCTGGCCAAAGTGCAAGTAATGGGCCTAAAGCCTCATAGGCTTTTTGAAGACTTAATTTTTGCAAGATGAAGCTTATGTCACGGGTATTGTCCTCATGGACTCTCTCTGATTGCACAATTGCATCAAGGATAATTCCTTTTTCAGCCATTGCGGCACAAAGTGCTGCTGCAGTTCCTGGTTTATCTGGAACATGTAGTACTGAAAGTTGTGATTGATCTATATCCAAGGCAACACCACGAACTTCAGGGCCTAAGATATTCGAATCTTCTGGATTCATAAGAGTTTGAGTATCGTCTAATTCGAATGCTGAAGCCACGGCTCGCAATGCTTTATTTCCTAAGCTCTTTTTAATAACACAACTTACTTTTACTTCGCTAGTCGCAATAAGTCTTAGATTAATTCCTGCTCGTGAAATTGTGTCAAATAAACTAGCAGCTATACCTGGCCTGCCCATAATTCCTGCTCCACTAATACTTAGCTTTGACATTGAATCTTCTGTTGTTATTTTACCTTCTAGGCTCTGAACTATTGCTTCAGCATGCATCTTTGCTGCCGCTAGATCTTTCTCACTAACTGTAAAAGTAATATCATTACTTTTACCTTCATGGGTTGATTGAATAATTAGATCTACATTAATGCCTCCTTTGGACAAGCCTTCAAATAATTCTGCTGCGATTCCAGGTTCGTCTGGTAATTGGGAGATTGCTATTACTGCTTGATTCTCAACGAGTTCCACTCCGTCAACGGGTCGACCAAGTTCAAGCCCGTCATGACCTACTTGACGTTCTGATTTGCTGGTGAGTTTTGTGCCAGGGGCTTCATTCCAACTTGACCTGACAAAGAGAGTGACCCCATAGTTCCTTGCTATTTCTACTGCTCTGGGATGCAGGACTGCCGCACCAAGGCTTGCAAGCTCAAGCATTTCATCACAACTTACTTCGTTCATAAGCTGCGCATCTTTAACTTTTCTGGGATCGGAAGTAAGTACGCCAGGAACATCTGTATAAATTTCACAAGCCTCTGCACCTAGTGCTGCTGCAAGTGCGACACCTGAGGTGTCAGAACCTCCCCTTCCCAGGGTTGTGATTTCTGCTGTTCCTCCACTGCTAAGCGATGTCCCTTGAAATCCCGCCACAACAACAACTTGCCCGTTTTCTAGAAGTGTTTTGATTCTTTCAGTTTTGATCTCTAAGATTCGAGCTCTTCCATGTGCAGATTCGGTAATAATTCCAACTTGCGCGCCTGTCATCGAAACAGCTGGTATGCCAATTTCATTGAGCGCCATCGACAGCAAAGCAATCGATACTTGCTCTCCTGTTGACAAGAGCATGTCCATTTCCCTTTGTGGAGGGTTGGGGCTGATGGTTTTTGCTAAGGCGGTTAACTCATCAGTCGTATTGCCCATGGCAGATACGACGATTACTAAGTCATGTCCAAGCTCTCTTGAAGCTGCAATGCGTTGAGCAACAGCTTTAATGCGCTCGACGCTTCCGACTGATGTACCACCAAATTTTTGGACCAGTATGGCCATCCAAGATTTTTTGAGAAGAAGATGAGATTATTTCAGTGTGCCGTCAATATTGATCAAATAGTGCTTAAAAATCCATCTCTGAAAGCTTCTTTTGCACCTAGGCCACGTTTGATCTCAGCTTCAACCTCTAGTAGCTGACTGAGTAATTGCAGAAAAATACCTGGTGATTGGCCTTTTAATTGTTTTCTCATTACATAGATCCGTTTTGGATTCCCAATACCCGCTGCTTTAGCGATCACATTTACATCTCTTTCCCCTTCTTGCTCTAACAGGGAGACCCAAAGCCATCCTCTTACTTGCCCGATTAAGGTTGCCATTATTCGTAATGAAGGCTCACCGTTATCAAGTAGTGCATCTAGTCGAGAGATTGCTTCTCCAAAATTTTTATTTAATAGTGAGTCCCCGATCTGTAGGGCATTTGTAGAAATTCCCTCTATGAGCTTTTTTACGCTTTCTGCCTTAATGATGTACAGATTGTTGATTTGCTTTTCCTTTGATTGATCCGCTTCTGCATGTAAAGACAATTTTTTGATTTCTGAGTAAAGACGCACACTGTCACTTCCTATGGCTTCTATAAGTGCATCTATAGCCTCAGACTCAATTTCTATTTCAAGCTCAGTTGCAATTTGATTAATTAATTTTTTTTGTCCAATGTTGTCCCATATCGCTGGAAGTAGAAAATGTTTTTCGATTGCACCTTTCGCGTTTATTAATTTCTGGAGACTCTTTGTTGTTTTAAGGCGACCATCTGGTTTGTTTTGATTGTTCAAAATCAGATGGCTCTTAAATGGAATCAGATCTAAAGCTTCTTCAAAGAGGGTTGCCACTTGAGCATTACACCCGTTACAAAAAGGGCTGTTGTTAAGCAAAGTAATCCTGCTACCGCTTCCTAAAGGTTCTGAGCGTGATTCTTCTAAGGCTTTAATCGCGTTATTTGATTCTGAGCCATCAATTCGAGTAAGGTTAAAGGAGCTCCAGGCTGGATCAATTTCTTTTTTGATGAGTGCATTGATATAGCGCTCTCGACCAGCTATGTCGTTTCCCCAAATCAGATGAATTGGCATTACGTTAATTCGACATCTTCATAAGTTGATGATGCCTTATTTCGTTTTCTTCTGCTTGGCAAATGAGAAGTATTGATCATCCGATTTTTATAGAGAGTATAAGGTTTATTCGGAAAAAGCTTGATTCCACTGGGCTTGAACCATTAGAACAGCAAGTGCTTGAGAGATTAATACATAGCAGTGGTGATTTTACGTTGGCAAACTTATTACGTTTTAGCCCATCTGCTTGTGACATAGGAAGAAATGCACTTTTAGCTGGAGCATCAATACTCACAGATACATCTATGGCTTATGCAGCGATATCTCCTATGGCCAAAAGAACACTCCAAACTTCTGTTTATTGTGCGCTTGATTGGGTCTCTGAAGAAGAGACTAATGGATTAACAAGAACTGAGCTAGGCATGAACTCAGCTTGGAAAGAACTGTCTCTTCAAAATTCCTTAAAGCCAGCACCCATTGTGATCATTGGAAGTGCTCCAACAGCTTTAAATAGCTTATTAGCTTTGGTAGAAAATGGAGCAAAAGTCCCTAGCTTGATAATTGGTATGCCAGTTGGTTTTATAGGTGTAATTAATAGTAAAGAGCGCTTGGCTTCCAGTGGAATTCCAAACATAAGATTAATTGAGAATAGAGGGGGAGCAGGATTAGCAGCAGCAGCAATAAATAGTCTTATGCGTTCTTGCATAGATGCTTAGCAAGGGTATCTATGCTGCCAAATCTATATGTGATGAATCAGCTTTTTTTTTAAATTTTGTATTATCTAAGGCCTCATCTTTTGTTTCAAGATTATTCAAGATGATCTTTGCATTGTTCACTACTTCTAAAGGTATACCTGCTAAGCGAGCTACTTCTATTCCATAACTCTTACTGGCTCCTCCAGTAACTACCTTGTGGAGAAATACTAAGTCATTCCCTGTTTCCTTAACTAACACTTGAAAATTCGAAACATTATTCAGTCTCTCAGATAAGTGATTTAATTCATGATAATGTGTTGCAAACACTGTTTTGCATGAAAGATTTTTTGCTAGATATTCACTTACTGACCAGGCAATTGATAAACCATCAAAGGTTGCTGTCCCTCTGCCTATTTCATCTAAAAGAACTAGAGATTTTTTAGTGGCATGGTGAAGAATATAAGCTGTTTCTGACATTTCAACCATAAAAGTTGATTGGCCTGCAGCAAGATCATCAACAGCTCCCACTCTTGTAAAGATTTGATCCGTGATGCTTAGGCGTGCTTTTTCTGCAGGGACCCAACTTCCAACTTGTGCTAGAAGTTGAACTAAACCAATTTGCCGTAAATAACAACTTTTGCCACTAGCATTTGGTCCAGTTAGAACTATTAGATCAGTACCTCCTCCAAGATGGATATTGTTTGGAACAAATGAAACTTCTGCCAATAATTGTTCAACCACAGGATGTCTACACTTTTCAATTTCTATGATATTTAGTGAATCATCATTAATAATTTCTGGAGAGCAATATCCATTCGTTGCAGCAACTTCTCCTAAGCTTAAAATCGCATCTAAACTTGCCACTGCTCTTGCAAATTTCCTTATTTCACGAGCATGTTCCCCTACTTCATCTCGAAGACTGCAGAAGATTTCGTATTCCTTTTCATAGCACCTGTTTTTTAGCTGGAAAATTTTTCCTTCTCTTGACTTTAGTTCTGGTGTTACAAATCTTTCTTCATTAGCAAGTGTCTGCCTTCTTATCCAATGACTTGGAACTTTAGTTGCTTTTGACTTGCTTACAGCAAGAAAATAACCGAATGTTCTATGGTATTGAAGTCTTAAGTTATTGATACCGCTATTTTTCTTTTCTAATAATTCTTGACTTTTTAGCCAATACTCTTGATCGTCAATTTGGTTTCTGAGACCATCAAGAACTTTATTAACGTTATCATGAATGAGTCCTCCTTCATTAAGATTTAAGGGTGGAATATCTATTAGACTGTCGCGAATATTACTGGCTATTTTTGCAAGATTTGAGTCTATTTTTGCTATATCATGTATGAATGCTGGTGGTTTGCCACTAATTAGCTTTAAGTGTTCTGCGATATAAGGCAATCTTTCTATTCCATCAGCTATAGCAACTAAATCCCTCGCATTTGCTTGGCCTGCACCTGCTCTACCTGCCAATCGTTCAAGATCTCCCATTTGCCTTAATATTTTTCGCAGTGACTTTCTGACAGAACTTTGCTTCACGAAGTCACCTATTAGGTTTTGTCGAGATTTGATTTCGTTAATGCTTATTAAAGGTGCCTCGATCCATCGTCTAAGGCATCTACCTCCCATTGCAGTTAGTGTTTGGTCAAGAGCCCAAAGCAATGATCCATGAAATTGTCCATTTCTTTGTGTAGTGGTTAATTCTAGATTTTTTCTTGTTTGTGAGTCTAGGCGTAATGAATCTCCATCAAAACTAAGCAGTGGAAGATCAAGAGGAGGTGTAAGGTTTCTTTCTTTCTTTGCTTCATTTTTAAGTGGATTAGTTGTTTCTAGATATTCAACTAATCCTCCCGCAGCTCTTAAAGAAAGGGGAAATTCTTTTAAACCTATACATTCTAAATTTTGAAGTTTATATTTTTTTTTGAGATTTGCTTCAGCTTCATGTTGATTGAAAGGTGTACTCGGTATGGGGGTTAGGTGGAGATTGTTCGGGCACCACATCGGACTATGTGTTGAAAAGTTATCTCCTATAAGGACTTCAGATGCTTCTAGTTGAGATAATGCCTGATGTAGTTCGCTTTTGCCTTCTGATTGTTTTACATGAAATTCACCAGTACTTACGTCAGCATTTGCTAGACCCCAGTGAAAATCTGTTTCATCTTGATTTTGGCTAATGACTACAGCTGCCAACCAATTATTTCTTCTTGCTGCAAGCATTCCCTCTTCGAGAATTGTTCCTGGTGTTAGTACTCTTGTGATTCCTCTTTTTAGCAAGTTACCATCAGAAGGCTTGTCTTCTAACTGGTCACATAAAGCAATACTTAGACCTCTACTAATTAATACACCGCAATATCGTTCAGCAGCGTGATGTGGAATTCCTGCCATTGGGACACGACCAATTTCTTTTCCGCCTTCTTTGCCTGTAAGGGTTAGTTCGAGTATTTGAGATAACAGAATTGCATCTTCAAAAAAGCATTCAAAAAAATCTCCTAATCGATATAGCAATATTCTTTCTGGATTGGAGGCTTTGATGTCTCTGTAATGCCTGAGCATGGGGGTGAGCTTTTCTCGATCAACCAAGCTGTGATTTGTCCAGTTAGGCTCTTGAATATGTCTCTTTGATTTGGAGGTAGCAGATCTCTTTAGTGGCTCAGAAGTGACCTTTTGGCGTTTCCTAGGACGTTTTTCAGCGTCTGCTAAAAGATTTGCTTCAGAAAGATCACTGATTTGATCGAAGCCAGAACCTACCTTGTCTTCAGATTCTTGATGAATTTTTGTTGGATTTTCAAAGAGGCTGCCTTGCAAGGCGTCAGCGTTGGCAGTCATGTGATACCTCAGCTGTACCAGATGCGCATCTTATCGGCGGAGTCAAAAATTGCATGTGAAGGCTCGCGACACCCAGAGGGGGGTTTTGTGATTATGCAGCTACCTCATGGGAGAATATCAACGGTTAGAGCATTGGCTCCGCTGCTTCATTCCAATGAACACTATTAGTTTTATCGCTGCGAACACCCTTTTATTCGCTTCACTCATTCTTGTTGTGGGGGTCCCACTTCTATTTGCCTCGGACAAAGAAAGTTATGGCAGCCGTTCCAGGAATATCAGATTGATCGAGAATGGCTGTGGAATTTGGTTCCATATCTTGCTTGTTAATGGCTTGATATCTGAGTATGTGGCACACCAAATCACTGGTGTTTCTTTCTAGAACGCTAAGAGTGATTAGGTTGATTTTGATTCGGGCTCAGTCAATTTCGTTGAGCTAGGGAGCTTTTTGTTTAAAAAAAGACCCTTTCTTCTAGTGTGGTTGGATAAATTAGGTAGTTATTGAAATCCACAATGGCCAAAATTGAGGGATCTTTCACAGAAGCTTCAGGCTTACAAATAGCAATTGTTGTAGCTCGCTTCAATGATTTAGTTACTAGCAAGCTTCTTAGCGGTTGTTTGGATTGCTTGGAAAGGCATGGAATTGAGACTAGCGAGAACAGTAAACAACTTGATATAGCCTGGGTTCCTGGTTCATTTGAATTACCAATTGTTTCTCAAGCTTTGGCAAGAACAGCAAGATATCAAGTGATTATTACCCTTGGAGCAGTTATAAGAGGAGATACTCCCCATTTTGATGTTGTAGTTGCTGAATCAAGTAAGGGAATCGCTTCCGTCTCAAGAGAAACAGGGGTGCCAATCATCTTTGGAGTTTTGACTACTGACACAATGCAGCAGGCTTTAGAGAGAGCAGGCATTAAGAATAATTTGGGTTGGACTTATGCCTTACAAGCTCTAGAAATGGGTTCTTTAATGGGGGTAATAGCCTCTGCATCCAATCAAGATAAATAGCTACTAATTGACCACATCCCACGTGGTAGTGCATGCTGTCTAGACAGCATGCAGGATTTATCCTGACTTAAGTGCTGCGGATGTAGCTCAGTGGTAGAGCATCTCCTTGCCAAGGAGAGGGTCGAGAGTTCGAATCTCTTCATCCGCTTTTCTAAAAATTATTTTGTTCTAGTAAGAGCAAGCTTTGAGTCTCCACTTTTCTAAATTGAAATTGGTTATAGAAATCTGCACTATTGCTAGTCATTAGATAAACCCTTTCAACTGCTTGAATTTTTTTGGCATTTAATAGGGCTTCAACAATAATTTTTCCTATGCCTCTTCCTTGAAGATCCCTCGGAACTATTACATCCCAAAGTACAGCTCGATAAATTCCATCAGAAGTTGCGCGTCCAAACCCAACAATTCTTTTTCCTTGCCAAGCACTGATGACTATTGTGCTTCCAGCAAGTAATTTTTTTATCTGATCTTCTGAACGGTTTTTAGCCCAAAATGTGTGGTTGTCAAAAAGATCTTTTAGCTTTTTTATGCCATTAGTTGGCATTAGGTTGGGACCCAGCCCTATTAAGCGGAGGCCAGGAGCACCTTTTGAATGTTCAATGAGTTGGATTGAAGCCATTTGAGAGGTGTTTTATGCCAGCATGCTCCTAGTAACAGGTTTACATGGAGCGGAAGGGCATCATTCTTGCGGGTGGTTATGGCACAAGGCTATATCCCATAACGAAGGCAATTAGCAAACAGCTTTTGCCTGTCTATGACAAGCCTATGGTCTTTTATCCACTTACAACTTTGATGCTTGCTGGGATTAGGCAAGTACTTATCATTACTACTCCTCAAGATAAGAATGCTTTTGAGCGATTGCTTGGGAATGGTAATGATTTGGGTATGGAAATTTCTTTTGCCACTCAATCCAGTCCAGATGGATTAGCTCAAGCCTTTTTAATTGGCTCAGATTTTTTAAACGGTGCCCCTGCAGCCCTTGTTTTAGGTGACAATATTTTTCATGGAAATGACCTTGTTTCCCAATTAGTTGCTGCTAGTAGGAATTCTCAAGGGGCGACTTTATTTGCATACCCTGTAAGTGACCCAGAACGTTATGGGGTGGTTGAGTTCTCTAAGGATGGACTAGTTTTAGATATTCAGGAAAAACCAAAAAGACCTAAAAGTTCCTTCGCAATAACAGGACTATATTTTTATGATTCTTCTGTTGTTGATAGAGCTCGCTCGGTTCAACCCTCTTTAAGAGGTGAGTTAGAGATAACTGACCTAAATCTTCAGTACCTCAAAGAAAATCTATTGAGAGTTGAATTTATGGGGAGAGGTAATGCGTGGCTTGATACTGGTACTTGTGATTCTTTGCAAGAGGCTGCTTCTTATATAAGGACTCTGGAGCATCGACAAGGTTTGAAAGTTGGATGCCCTGAGGAAGTAGCTTGGCGTTTGGGTTGGATCACTAGTGATGAATTGGCTGCATTAGCTAACCCTCTTAGAAAAAGTGGGTATGGAGATTATTTGTTGTCGCTTCTTTCAAACCCCGAACCAATTTCATTGTGAGATCTTCTGGAAAAAAATCTTTAATTGAATTAACCTATGAAAGGAAGTAATCAGTCAAAAGCGTTTTTATTTAACAAGGTTTTCGACCATAAATTTTTGTAATCAATTTTCCCAGTTTATGAAAAGTGATTTATTTGGTGAGACAGATCTAAAAACCCTATTTCAACCGAGCCAGAGAATTCTTGTTACCGGTGGAGCAGGTTTTATAGGTGGCTGCTTGGTTAGACGTTTGTTAAAAGATAGTGACGCAAATGTTTTCAATTTGGACAAATGTGGTTATGCAAGTGATTTAGTCAATTTAAAAGCTCTGGAAAAAATACAGCGTCATAGTTTGCTTAAGATTGATTTGTTTCACTCAGAAGATACGAATCAGGCTGTTGCTTTTGCTGATCCAGATTTCGTTTTTCATCTAGCCGCAGAGAGCCATGTTGACAGGTCTATTGAGGGGCCTGGAAATTTTCTAAATAGTAATGTAATTGGAACTTTTAATCTTTTACAGGCAATTCGTTCTCATTGGGAAAAATTACCAACAGATAGACAAGAAACCTTTCGCTTGTTACACATCAGTACAGATGAGGTTTTTGGTTCTTTAGATGATTCTGGCTTTTTCTTCGAAGATACTCCTTATAACCCTAGATCACCTTATGCAGCAACAAAAGCCGCAAGTGATCATCTTGTAAAAGCATGGGGACATACTTATGGAATTCCCGTGGTAATGACTAATTGCTCTAACAATTTTGGACCATGGCAATTCCCTGAGAAACTTATACCAGTGGTAATTCTTAAGGCATTAGTTGGTGAATCAATACCTTTATATGGTGATGGAAAGAACATTAGAGATTGGCTCTTTGTTGAAGATCATGTTGATGCATTATTATTAGCTGCTTCAAAAGGATCTTTGGGAAAGAAATATTGTGTAGGAGGTAATTCAGAGAGATCAAATGAAGAAGTTGTAAGAACTATTTGTGATTTACTTGATTCCCGCATTCCAGATAATAAGCCACATGAACGTCTGATCAAATATGTTTCAGACAGACCTGGGCATGACTATCGATATGCAATTGATTCAACCAAGATTAAGGAGGAGCTGTCTTGGTATCCTCGCAATACTTTTCAAAAAGGTCTTGAGTCAACTGTTGATTGGTATTTGAATAATTTAGCCTGGTGTAGAGAAGTATCAATGAGTTCAGGGTATTATGGGGAACGTTTGGGAATTATCTAGTAAGGACTAGTGCAAAATTAAATTAGAATCTATCAGAGTCTCTCTTTTCAATATAAGTTAGATCTTTAAAGCTTGGAGATATTTGACATAGCTCTTCAAAAGTACCATTGGATTTAATTCTACCTTTTTCAAATTCATAAATACAATCAGATCTCATTACAGTAGAGAGCCTATGAGCGATGACAACAAGGGTACATCTTCTTCCAATTACTTCAATTGCATCCATAACTTCTGCTTCTGTTCTGTTATCTAATGCACTAGTTGCTTCATCTAGAACAAGTAATTTTGCTTTTCTATAAAATGCTCTAGCAATAGCGAGCCTTTGTCTTTGTCCGCCAGATAATCGAATACCATTTTCTCCTATATTTGTAAATAAACCTAGTGGAAGTTCTGCTACTAAGTCAGCTAATTGGGCGGCTTGTAAGGCATCCCAAACTTCATCTTTATCAACTTTATCTAGGTCTTTCCCATATGCAACATTCTCTAAGACATTTCCATTTAGGAGTGTTATTGATTGTGGTACATAAGCACAATTTGCTTGCCAAGCTGGAATGTCAGCTTCCGTAACATCAATACCATCAAGTTGAATAGATCCTTTGGTCGGCCTTAGTAAACATAATAACTGATTTGCAGCAGTAGTTTTACCACTTCCTGTTGCTCCAACAAAAGCTATTCTTCCCCCAACAGGGATTGTGATATTGATATTCTTGAGAACTAATTGTGTACCAGATGGATATTGATAATCGATATGGTTTAGACGGATATTATTTCTTGGTGCAACACCTTCTGGGGAAGGAACCCCCTGTGAACGCAGAGTTAATCTTTTGATTGGCAATTCAATTAATCTTAGGGTTTCTTCTAAGTCAGGTATTGCAGAGCGTATGTAAGTAAATGCTCGAAAGGAATCTTGTAATGGTGGGGTTAATTTAAGTGATGAGACAGCAATAGTAGCTAGGAAAGGTATGATTTGTAAAAGATTAGCTGATTCAGATTCTTTTAAGATTGGGAGCATTCCGATTGCAAATATCAAAGTTATTCCTAATGGCTCAATCAAAGCCCTGGGCATTTCTGGCAAGGCTTCACCTTTCCAAATAAAAGGAATACTTGTTCGCCACGAAGATGCATATCTACTCTCAAAGTATGGCTCTGATCCTGTTAATTGAACATCAACGATTGTTCTTAAAGAGTCATTTAGTATATTATTCGTCTGCTTAACAAGTGTGACCCGTTGTCTTGATGCGAAACGAATAAATGGCGTAATTGTCATTGTAATTGCTACATAGCTTAGTAACATTCCTCCAATTAATACAAATGCAACTACTTTTTCGACTATTAGTATTGCAATAAATAAAAAACATATTACGAATATTCCGCTTGCAAATTGGAGCAACGGTAGAACAAGCCTTTCTGTTACACGATCTATATTTACTAGGATAGTTGTAGATAAATCAATATTGCTTTTCCCCAGGAAGTATTCGTATTTCTGACCCAATATTTTTCTTTGCGCCATTTCTGAAAGGTCTCGCCAAATACCTGATTTCAGGCGATATTGCCAAGCTCTTAAAAAGAGTTTTGTAAACGATGAAAACCAGCTAAGTCCTATAAATGCAATTACAAGGCCAAATGCTCTTATTCGTGGATCAGTTGGTATGAATTCCGAAAAGGGTAAAGAAGGTCTATTTGGAGCTCCAACTACAACAGTAAAAAGTCTTGATACAGCTGCTACTACAAGTACATCAGAAAGCCCTGCAAGAAATGCCACAGGGATCAACCCAATAACAGCACGCTTGCGGTGAGCCGGAAGTGCCTTCAGTAGACGCACCAGGCTGCTAAGTGTCTGGCTCGCCCTGATCATTACATGAAATTACCTATTTATTGGAAGCTCATTCCCATCGGCCCGGACAGTTGTTTGGCTGTTCGTCATGTTTTGGATTACACCCTTGCTCTCCAAGGGCGTGTTATGCGACTAGTTGTGCCTCTCATATATCTGCTTTGCACCGCAAATCTTTTAGAAGTGGCAAACGCTAATTAGGTAAGCCTCTTTTAAGTTATTTTCAAAAGAGCGGTTTAAGTCGATTTATCAGAATTTACCAATCTTGTGAAAGCGAGATAAGAAGCATGGATTTATGAAAACCATTGCTATTCCAATAAAAACATGCTTTTCATGAAAGAAGCTCAAAGAAAGGATCTCACCATTGCGAAACAAATTTCTTTGCTGTTGCGCAGAGCTAAGTAGGCTGCTTAAACAGCTTTGATTTGCCAAATAAAATGCTCAAGCAGCTGCTTGGTGATCCCAATAATCGGAAACTAAAGCGCTATCAGCCAATTGTTTCTGATATAAACCTTTTAGAAGAGGAAATTTCCTCTTTTAGTGATGATCAACTTCGATCTACTACCGCTGAATTTAGGCAACGTCTGGATGCTGCAGGAGGCTTAGACAAGCAAAGACCTTTATTAGATGAACTTCTTCCAGAGGCATTTGCGGTTGTTAGAGAAGCCAGTAAGCGTGTTTTAGGAATGCGGCATTTTGATGTCCAGTTAATCGGAGGGATGGTTTTACATGAAGGACAAATTGCAGAAATGAAGACAGGTGAAGGAAAAACACTTGTTGCGACTCTTCCAAGTTTTTTAAATGCCCTAACAGGTAGAGGTGTTCATGTAGTAACAGTCAATGATTATTTAGCCCGTAGGGATGCGGAATGGATGGGACAAGTTCATAGGTTTTTAGGATTAAGTGTTGGTTTGATTCAGCAGGATATGAGTCCAGTTGAGCGATCAAAAAATTATTCTTGTGATATAACCTACGCAACAAACTCTGAACTTGGGTTTGATTACCTTAGGGACAATATGGCTACAGACAGTAGTGAGGTAGTCCAAAAAGATTTTCAGTATTGTGTTATTGACGAAGTTGACTCTATCTTAATTGATGAGGCTAGAACCCCGCTAATTATTTCAGGTCAGGTTGAGCGACCTCAGGAAAAGTATCAACAGGCAGCTCACGTAGTTGGTACTTTATTAAGAGCAGAAGAAATGGGAAAAGATGGAATTGATCCTGAGGGAGATTACGAAGTAGATGAGAAGCAAAGAAGTTGTACTCTCACTGATCAAGGTTTTGCTAAGGCGGAGGATTTATTGAAAGTCAATGACTTATATGATCCTTCAGACCCTTGGGCGCATTACATAACAAATGCTTTAAAAGCTAAAGAGTTATTTGTTAAAGATGTTAATTATATTGTCCGCGATGGTGAAGTGGTAATTGTTGATGAATTTACTGGCCGAGTTATGCCTGGACGAAGATGGAGCGATGGTCAACATCAGGCGATTGAAGCTAAAGAAAGCCTTTCTATTCAGCCAGAGACGCAAACACTTGCTTCAATAACATACCAAAATTTCTTTTTGCTATACCCAAGACTTGCTGGCATGACTGGTACGGCGAAGACTGAGGAAGTGGAATTTGAGAAAACTTATAAGCTAGAGACAACTGTGATTCCAACAAATAGAGCTATATCAAGAGAGGACTGGGTAGATCAAGTTTATAAAACAGAAGCAGGAAAATGGAGGGCTGTTTCGCTCGAGACAGCTGAAATACATAAAAATAATAGGCCAGTATTGGTAGGTACAACTAGTGTAGAAAAAAGCGAGCTATTGAGCTCACTTTTGTCAGAGCAAAATATTCCTCATAATTTACTTAATGCTAAGCCTGAAAATGTAGAAAGAGAAGCAGAGATTGTTGCTCAAGCAGGCCGATCAGGAGCTGTAACTATAGCAACAAATATGGCAGGTCGTGGTACCGATATTATTCTTGGAGGTAATAGTGATTATATGGCTAGATTAAAACTTAGAGAGGTCTTAATGCCTCGATTAGTTAAGCCTGAAGAAGGTCATAAACCACCTATCCCTTTGCAAAGGAACAATGACAATGTATCGGGATTTGGTGGTGCAAAAAATTCAAATGTGGCTAATACACCTGTGAGTACAGTCTCAATTGAATCGAAAGCGATAAATAATCTTTATCCATGTCAATTAACAGAGGAAACTGATTCCTTGCTAGGCAAAGTGGCCCATGAATTAGTAAAAACTTGGGGAGATAGAACCTTAAGTTTGATAGAACTTGAAGACCGCATATCAACTGCAGCTGAAAAGGCTCCTGTTGATGATTCTGAGATTTCTTTATTGCGAGATGCAATTGCACAAGTTAAGTCGGAATACGATGTAGTTGTTAAGCAAGATGAGGTAGCAGTTCGTGAGGCGGGCGGCTTACATGTTATAGGTACTGAGCGACATGAATCTCGTAGGGTTGATAATCAACTTAGAGGTAGATCTGGGCGTCAGGGTGATCCAGGAAGTACTAGATTCTTTCTATCTCTAGGAGATAATTTGTTGCGTATTTTTGGGGGAGATCGTGTTGCTAGTTTGATGAATGCTTTTCGTGTGGAAGAGGATATGCCAATCGAGTCAGGCATGTTGACTAGATCATTAGAAGGAGCTCAGAAAAAAGTTGAAACTTATTATTATGATATTAGAAAACAAGTTTTTGAATATGATGAGGTGATGAACAATCAGCGACGTGCAGTATATGCAGAACGTAGAAGAGTATTAGAAGGAGTAGGTTTAAAAACGCAAGTAATTGGATATGGTGAAAGAACAGTAGATGACATTGTAGAAGCTTATGTTAACCCTGATCTTCCACCGGAAGAATGGGATGTTGCGCAACTAGTTTCTAAAATGCAGGAGTTTGTTTATCTACTTAATGATTTAAAGCCTGAGCAACTGTTAGGGCTTGGAATGGATGAACTCAAAGCTTTTCTTAGAGAACAATTGCGAAATGCTTATGATATAAAAGAAGCACAAATTGAACAAGATCGCCCTGGTTTCATGCGTGAAGCCGAGAGATTTTTTATTCTTCAACAAATTGATACTCTCTGGCGTGAGCATTTACAAGCTATGGATGCATTACGTGAATCTGTTGGCTTGAGAGGATATGGACAGAAGGATCCACTTATTGAATATAAAAATGAAGGATATGATATGTTTCTTGAAATGATGACAAATATGCGACGGAATGTTATTTACTCAATGTTTATGTTCCAACCAGCTCCTGCGGATAATTCTGAAGAATAAATAATATTAATTTTGTGTATTTTCTCCAAGGAATTCCATTATCTCTCTATCTTTTAAGCTTTGCGATTTGTTTGGGCGCATTTCTTCCTGAAGATTCTCTTTGCTTACTTCATTAAGACAAGTTTGTAGAGCGCTAATTTGGTTTTCTAGCTCATCAATTCTATTCATGAGGTTTCTAATAACTTTAGCTTCTGCGTCTGGTAAGGCTGAATGTGCTAGAGGGTTGATTTTTACACCACTTTGATGAACAACTCTTCCTGGGATTCCTACAACTGTGCTGTTAGCTTCAACATCTCGAACAACAACTGAACCTGCTCCAATTCTTGTATTTTCGCCAACATTAATGGCACCAAGAACTTTTGCTCCAGCACCAACTACAACATTTTCCTCAAGTGTTGGATGACGTTTGCCGTGCTCCTTCCCTGTGCCTCCTAAGGTGACTCCTTGATAAAGCAGGCATCGATTGCCAATTTTTGTAGTTTCTCCAATTACAACTCCCATTCCATGATCTATAAACACACCAGTACCGATTTGAGCACCTGGGTGTATCTCAACCCCTGTAAGATTTCTGCTTAATTGGCTTAGTAGTCTTGCTAATAATTTCATCGGTATTATTGGCAATTTAGCTTTCCAAAGTTTATGGCTAAGGCGATGTATTGATAGTGCATGTACCCCTGGATAACAAAGTAATATCTCCAAAAGACCCCTTGCGGCGGGATCTCTTTCTTTGACAATTTTAAGATCAGCTCTTATTGCAGTAAGCATTTAGATTCTTATTCTGACTGCAGTCCTATTTCTTTTAATAATTTGTCTATTGTGTCCCTACTTAGATAACTTTCTGCGCAGTGAATTTGAGGCATTCTCATTAATTGCGATCGGTTTTGTCTAAGGCTTTGTTCTACTAGTGAGAGGCTTGGTCTATCACACAGAACATGGCTTGAGGCTCGAAGTAAAGCGAGCAGTCGACTCCCCACGTCAGGAGTGGCTGTCATTAGCAAAATCTCATTTCCACGCATGCTGTGGAGGATTACTTCTGCGGCTCTCAAAATTCCTGGGCTAATGCTGACGAGTCCAACACAACTTCCTGCCCGTAACTCTTTCAATAAAGCCAATTCTTGTCTGAAGTCATTTAGGTCTACTGCAACAGCTCTGACTTTGTGAGCTTTTGCCAAACTTTCGATTGGCTGTAAAAAGTATCTACTAGTTACAACAGTTCCATTGCTTGAGCTTTCCAGCACGCTTTCTAGTTCTTCCATAGGAACGACTTCTACTGGCACATCGAGATGTGGTTCAAGCTCTTCAGCAATAAGCATTGATGCGCCAATATCTTCCCTAGGAGTACTTATCAGTACTCTTGCTCCGCAACGTAAACGCCAGTCAATTTCTCTTGTAAGTAGTTCTCTGGTTTGCTGAAGTGTGCAGCCAGCATTCAACAGGCCATCTACACATTTTCGAACTTCTTGATCAATATCAGTAACTGCCTTATTCCGTATATGCGGAGGTGTTTTAACTTCACGAGGTTTTTGTTGATCTCTAACGTAAATTCCTGATCCAGCCATTGCTTCAACCACCCCGTCTGTTTCTAGCTGCCTATAAACCTTGCTAATCGTGTTTCTGTGGAGCCCAGTCTGCATTGCCAGTTGCCGTGTACTGGGCAACCTATGTCCAGGTGGATAGTGTCTCGCTGCTATCGCGAAACAAATTTGGTTATATAACTGGGTCGATGCAGGGATATCGCTTTCCTGTTGAATGTGGAATCGCACGCCAGTGGGACAGGTTGTAATGCGGCCACCCTAAGGAGGCATGGCCTCTGTGACAATTGGATTCAACTCTTGTTGTCTTATTGCAAGGATCTCAATCTCAGATTTTTGCTTGACTTTTTTGGCGATAGACATAGGCGATTCTCATCCGAGACACGGATTAGTTACCAGAAAGCGTTTTATTGGTATTTTTTTCGTTCATTTGAGCTCTGCTTTCATGTTTGGGATATAGAGAAACTCTTCGTAAACAAATTTTTCTTTTGTTTATTTCGAAACTTAATCAAGTGAGTTGTTAAGAGCTTGTAGGTAGATTCGCGAGAACTTTTGATGTGTTTTCTCTAAAAGCCTTTGAGTTTTTTCAAATTTTTTATCGCATAGCTCATGAGGCTCTAAAAACACCACTTTCCCTTTAAAGAAAGGAGCTTGGATCACTAATCCTTATTGGATTGGTTTTTTTAAGTATTTTTAGGCTTATTGGAAATTTTTTTGATAGCTGGCGGCGGCGGTGTGGAGATACTTCTTACGGCTTTAGTTGGTTGAGAATCATCTTTATCTTTTTTGATTAGTGGTGTTTTTCGAGGTGTTAAAAACATGATCATGTTTCTCCCTTCACGCTTAGGAGCTTGTTGGATTTCTGCTTGTTCTTCAAGATCAGTAGCCATTCTCCTTAGAAGTGTTTCTGCTAGGGCTGTGTGTTGGATTTCCCGTCCTCTAAAGATGACCGTGCATTTGACTTTGTCTCCTGCCTTGAGAAATCTCACAGCATGGCCTATTCGCACTGCATAGTCATGTTGGTCAATTTTGTATCTCATTTTGACTTCTTTGACTTCTGTTTGATGTGATTTCTTTTTAGCTTCTTTTGCTTTTTTCTCTTGTTCAAATTTGAATTTCCCATAATCCATTATTCGACAGACTGGAGGATCAGCTTTTTCGCTAACAAGCACAAGGTCTAGTTCCCTTTCTTTTGCGACTTCTAGAGCTTCTTCTCTATTGATAATTCCGAGTTGAGTACCATCAGCATCAACAACCCGTAATTTGGGGTAGTTGATTCGATCATTGATATTTGGTAGCTCTCTGACAGGAGCGCGACGATCAAAACGAGGACGAGGAGGCATTCAGTGGGTTGAGGGAGCAGTGCCGCTTACAAACGGAAGATTAGTTGATTTATCCAGCCTTAACCCTAAACCCCATTGATCAATGTTAGGGCTTTACTTAGGGCATTCTCATGATTTAACCAATATGGTGCATGCTGCTTTCGGAACCAAGTTCGTTGACGTTTAGCAAATTGTTGTGTTCTTTTTGTAGTGATAGCTATAGCTTCGGAGGTCGTGAGTTCATTATGAATGACCTGAATAGCTTCTGCATAACCAATAGTTTGCAGCATAGGTAAATTTGCTCCATAGACTTTCATTAAAGCCTCGGTTTCCTCGATTAATCCATTTGCATACATAAATAATGTTCTTTTCTCAATTCGGGATCGGAGATCTTCCGGGTCAAGTCCGAGTTCAATAATTTTCCATGGTGGAGGGCATATGTATTGTTGGCTGCTCATTGTTTTACCTGTTGCATAAAATACTTCTAATGCTCTTTGAGTTCTGACAGAATCTTGTGGTGATATTCGTTTAGCTGCTTGCGGGTCACAGCCAATGAGGATTTGATAACAATCGTTTTGCCCAAGATTTTTCAATTGCTCTCTAATAATTTTCTGAGGTCCTACTTTTGGGGGATTCAGACCTCCTGTAATGGCTTTTAGGTAAAGACCACTACCTCCTACTAAAAAAGCCATCTTTTTTGAGGCAAGAGAGGAGTTGATTTGTATTTTTGCTTCTCTTTGAAACTCTTGGACTGTTATTGGTTCGTTAGGTTTTCGTAGATCAAGAAGATAATGCAGTACTCGTTTTTGTTGTTCTTTTGTGGGCTTTGCAGTTCCAATATTCATCCCTTCATATAACTGACGTGAATCAACATTGATGATATTTAAGTCAAGGGTTTCTGCTAGCTCGATTGCTAACTTAGTTTTGCCACTTGCTGTTGCACCTAGAAGAACAATTACTGTTGAATCAACGTAATCTTTTTTATTTTCACGGATTTTCATATCCTTAAAGAGGGCTCCATCCCTTACTGCAGAATTCTCTAAGAGACCTCTGCAAGCGCCTCTGTGACAGCAGTGTTAGATTGCAACTGCCATGTTGAGGGCACTCACAGATGAGGCCTCTTAGAACATCTCTTCTTGGCATTGAATTTCCCGAATGAGCGAAGACTCCAAGGTCCAGGCAGCCTATGGCGCCGAACAAATTCAGGTACTGGAAGGTCTTGAGCCAGTTCGAAAACGTCCTGGGATGTATATCGGCTCTACTGGGCCTAGAGGGTTGCATCACCTGGTTTATGAGGTTGTAGATAATTCTGTAGATGAGGCGCTTGCAGGACATTGCAATGAAATTGTGGTCATTCTTGGAAAGGATGGATCCGCTTCGATTAGTGACAATGGGCGTGGCATTCCTACAGATGTTCACCCTCGAACAGGAAAGAGTGCTTTAGAGACTGTTTTAACTGTCTTACATGCAGGTGGAAAATTTGGAAGTGGAGGCTATAAGGTTTCAGGAGGTTTGCATGGAGTTGGTGTCTCTGTAGTAAATGCTCTTAGTGAATGGGTTGAAGTAGTTGTGAGGAGACAAGGGAAAGTTTCAACTCAACGTTTTGAAAGAGGGGCTCCTATAGGAACTTTGAAGTCAGAAAGCCAGCCAAAAGAAGAGAAAGGATCGACTGGGACAACAGTTTGCTTTAAGCCAGATATTGACATTTTTACTGGTGGAATTGTATTTGAGTATGGAACTTTATCCACCAGATTAAGAGAACTTGCTTATTTAAATGGTGGTGTGCGAATAGTTTTTAGAGATGAGCGGCCCGATGCTTGCGACTCTGAAGGTAAACCTCACGAAGAAGTTTATTTTTATGAGGGAGGAATTAAGGAATATGTTGAATATATGAACACTGAAAAAGATGCTCTCCATTCAGAAATTATATATGTGAACTCTGAGAAAGATGGTGTTCAAGTAGAAGCAGCACTTCAATGGTGCGTTGATGCTTATTCTGACAGCATTCTTGGTTTTGCAAATAATATTAGAACTGTTGATGGAGGAACTCATATCGAAGGACTTAAGACTGTTCTTACTAGAACATTAAATGCTTTTGCAAAAAAGAGAGGTAAACGTAAGGATGGAGATTCCAACTTGGCTGGAGAAAATATAAGAGAAGGTTTAACTGCTGTACTTTCTGTCAAGGTTCCTGATCCCGAATTTGAAGGCCAAACTAAGACTAAACTTGGAAATACTGAAGTTCGTGGAATTGTTGATAATTTAGTTGGTGAATCTTTAAGTCAATATCTAGAATTTAACCCTGCTGTAATTGACTTAATATTAGAGAAGGCAATACAAGCTTTTAATGCTGCTGAGGCTGCTCGCCGTGCACGTGAACTGGTTCGTAGAAAAAGTGTTCTAGAAAGCTCTACTTTGCCAGGTAAATTAGCTGATTGCAGTTCTAGGGATCCTTCGGAGTCAGAGATTTATATAGTGGAGGGAGATTCAGCTGGTGGCTCTGCAAAACAGGGAAGGGATAGGCGGTTTCAGGCTATTCTACCTTTGCGTGGAAAAATATTAAATATTGAAAAAACAGATGATGCAAAGATCTATAAGAACACAGAAATACAAGCACTTATCACTGCTCTGGGATTGGGCATTAAAGGAGAAGATTTTGATGTTAGTAGCTTAAGATATCATCGTGTAGTAATTATGACTGATGCTGATGTAGATGGGGCTCACATTAGAACTTTGCTTTTAACTTTCTTTTATAGATATCAGAAAGAATTAGTTGAGGGTGGCTATATTTATATTGCTTGCCCTCCTTTGTATAAGGTTGAGAGAGGCAAAAATCACACTTATTGTTATAACGAATCTGATTTGAAAACAACCCTGTCAGGCTTTGGTGAAAAAGCTAATTATACAATTCAAAGATTTAAAGGTCTTGGTGAAATGATGCCTAAACAACTTTGGGAAACGACAATGGATCCAACCACCAGGATGATGAAGAGAGTAGAGATAGAAGATGCCTTAGAGGCAGATCGTATTTTTACTATCCTTATGGGAGATAAGGTTGCACCACGTAGAGAGTTTATAGAAACTCATAGTGCAGAATTAGATATGGCTTTTTTGGATATATAAATGTCTTCAATGGCTATTGTTTTTCAATGGAGCTGGTTGTTAGCAATTGCTTTATTTGGCCCTGCATCTCTACCTGTAGGAGGAGCACAATTTGATATACCTAATATACGAAGACGTGCATCATCAGAACCTCTATTAGTAACTAAAAAATGCTCTCTTTATTCCAGTCCTTGTAAGTCAGCTCCTGCTATTACTTCTTTACCAATAGGTACACCTATGAAAATCTTAAGAGTTTGGGTTACTTCGCAAGGCAAAGAATGGATACATGTTCAAGTAATGTCAGATAATATGAAAAAATCAACCATTTCTAATGATCTTCGTAATGGTTGGGTAAATGTTTGATGAGCATGGAATTGCGATTGGTAAAATCCTATTTATTTCACTAGGCTCAGTCTGCGGTTCGTGGCTCAGAATAAAGATTGTTAGTTGTTTTCAAACGAAGTCTTGGGGAAATTTTTTAGTTAATATTTTTGCTTCGTTTTTCTTGGGCGCGTTGATTGCATTGAATTCATACCAAACTTATCAGTATTTATTAATAGCAGTAGGTCTTTTGGGCTCGATGAGCACATTCTCAGGTTTTATTTATGATCTAATGTGTAGCCTGAAGTCCAGAAAATATTGTGAGTTTATGTATATATCAACTGTTTCAATTTTTGGAGGTATATTTGCTGCCACTTTAGGTTTTAATCTCGTAGATGGATGATCTTAGGAAAAATTTAATTCAGCAATTAAGGTTTCTGCTTTGGATTTCAATAGGATCAATTCCTGCAGCATTAATACGTTGGCAAATAGATAATTATTTCTTTGCAAATATTCTGGGCTGCTTTGTTTTAGGAATTTTTATTGGCTTAAATTTTAACTTCAGATATCAATTAATGCTCTGTTCGGGTTTTTGCGGTTCTTTGACAACTTTCAGTGGTTGGATGGTCGTTCTAAAAGATTATTTAAATAGAAAAGATTTTTCAACTCTTTTCAGCTCAATAGGTTTACCTTTTGCTTTTGGATTAGGTGCGATTTTTCTGGGATTTTCTATTGGCAAATTAATTACTTTGCCAAAGCATTTTCGATCGCACTCTTGATCTCATTGCTTGAAGGTTCTATATCACTTTTGAAGCGATGGATTACATCTCCTTCTCGGTTGATTAAGAATTTCTCAAAGTTCCAGCCAACATCTCCGACGGGATCCACCTTGTTCAAGGTCGAATATGGCTCAGTAGTTTCCCCTTTTGCATGGACTTTGGCAAATAGTTCAAACGTTGCTCCATACGTACTACTGCAAAATGTTTTGATTTCTTCTAGAGACCCTGGTTCTTGTTCTCCAAAGTCATTACAAGGAAAACCTAAAACCCTGAAACCTTTTTTTCTGTAGTCATTCTCAAGCTTTTGCAGCCCAGCATATTGTTTGGTAAACCCACAGCGACTTGCCACATTTACGACAAGTATCACTAGGCCTTTGTATTCCCCTAGGCATTTGTCAGAACCATCTCCAGCTCGGACAAGAACATTCGTTACGTTTATGGTCATAAGTTTTTGGGTTTCAAGAGATAAGACTAGCGAGGGTTGTTAGCTCATACACTGTTCAAGCCTTTTAGGTACGCCCATGAATGAGGCGATTGGGCCGCCAGGTCATGCTGCATCTGTAGTTAATGATCCTCAGCTGGCTGAAGTAGTTGCAAAACAATTGGAAGCCATGCTTTCGATTGGGAATTATGACGCTGTCAAAGTTTTGCTGCAGCCAGTCCAGCCAGTGGATATTGCAGAGGCTATTGGCTTTTTGCCATTGGTTTTGCAGGCATTGGCTTTTAGGCTTTTAAGTAAGAATGAGGCTATCGAAGTTTATGAGTATTTAGATCCAGCTGTACAACAAAGCTTGCTGGATAGGCTCCGCTCGAATGAGGTGTTGGAGTTAGTAGAGGAGATGTCACCGGATGATCGAGTTCGTCTGTTTGATGAGTTGCCAGCAAAGGTTGTTCGAAGGTTGCTTTCGGTTTTAAGTCCTTCTGAAAGAAGAGTGACTGCTCAATTACTTGGTTATGAGTCGGAAACTGCTGGCAGGTTAATGACGCCAGAGTTCATTGATTTAAAGGAATTTCACAGTGCTGCACAAGCGTTATCGATTGTGCGGAGACAGGCTCCAGATACAGAAACTATTTACAGCCTTTATGTGACTGATGCTGAGAGGCATCTGACTGGGATCCTTTCATTACGTGATTTGGTTACTGCCGATCCCGAAGATCGAATAGGTGATGTAATGACAAGGGAAGTAGTCAGTGTTGGGACTGATACTGATCAAGAGGAGGTCGCTAGGGCAATACAGAGGTATGACTTTCTTGCAGTTCCTGTAGTAGATCGAGAGCAGAGACTAGTTGGAATTGTCACTGTTGATGATGTAATTGATGTTATTGAGCAAGAAGCAACGAGAGACTTATATGCAGCTGGTGCTGTCCAAGCTGGGGATGAAGATGATTATTTTCAGAGCAATTTGTTTATTGTCGCTAGACGCAGAGTGGTTTGGCTAGCAGTACTTGTTTTTGCAAATGGTTTTACAACACAAGTGATTGCAATGAATGATTTGGTGTTGAAGGAAGTGGTTTTACTAGCAGCATTTATTCCTTTGTTGATTGGCACTGGGGGCAATGTTGGCGCTCAAAGCTCAACAGTGGTTATTAGAGGTTTAAGTACCCAAAGAATTCAAGCTTTAGGCCCTATGAAGGCTGTCTTTAGGGAGGCAATGGCTGGGGCGCTGTTGGGTTTATTAATGCTTGTTTTAGTTGTTCCATTTGCGTGGTGGCGGGGAGAGAGCCCTTTAGTTGGGGCTGCCGTTGGCATAAGCCTTTTCGCGATAACTACTCTTGCTGCGACAGCTGGTGCTGCTTTGCCTTTGGTTTTTGACCGAATGGGACTGGACCCAGCTTTGATGTCTGCTCCTTTCATTACAACGGCTACTGATGTTGCTGGTGTCCTGATTTACCTAAGGACCGCTGCTTGGCTTCTAAAACATATGGGAGGGTTTGCATCATAGGTATTTTTACTTAAAAAAAGCCGAATAAATTCAGCTTTACACTTCTTAGTAGTACGCTTTACATATCGCAATACTTTTAGGCCTTCAGTGTCGCTACCTACTTCTACTGCTCAGAGAGTTGTTGGATCATCTAGCTCGATGGGTGGGCAAATTGACCTGGTGAGTTCATATCTTCGTGATATTGGAAGAGTTCCTTTGTTGACTAATGAACAGGAGATCACTTTGGGTAGGCAGGTACAGGAATTGATTGGAATCGAACAAGTTGAGTCAGATTTAGAAGCAACAATTGGAAAGAAGCCTTCACATGATGAATTAGCAAAAGTATTAGGAATTTCAGTTCTTCAGCTAAAAAGAAAAATAAAATCAGGCAATCGTGCCAAGGATCGAATGGTTGCAGCCAATTTGAGATTGGTTGTAAGTGTTGCGAAAAAGTACATCAAGAGGAACATGGAATTCTTGGATCTAATACAAGAGGGGACTATTGGTTTAGTTAGGGGAGTTGAGAAGTTTGATCCCTCTAGGGGTTATAAGTTCTCTACATATGCTTATTGGTGGATTAGGCAGGGAATAACTCGTGCAATTGCAGAAAAAAGCAATACAATTCGCTTACCAATACATATCACTGAAACATTAAATAAGCTAAAGAAAGGACAACGTGAATTAAGCCAAACATTAGCAAGAACCCCTACATTAATAGAGTTATCTGAATATATTCAGTTACCAGAGGATGATGTTAAAGATCTTATGTGCAGAGTAAGTCAACCAGTTAGTTTGCAAACAAAAGTAGGAGATGAGGACACCGTGTTGTTAGATCTACTTTCAGGCGAAAATCCTCTTCCATCTGAGGTAGTAGAAATCGATTGCATGAAAGGAGACCTTAAATTATTGCTCGAGAAATTACCAGATTTACAGATGCGTGTTTTAATTATGAGATATGGAATAAATGGTGATGATCCAATGACACTTACTGGCATTGGACGACATCTAGGCATTAGTAGAGACCGTGTCCGAAATTTAGAGCGTGATGGATTACGTTGCTTACGAAAACTCACTGAAGGTTCTGACTCTTATTTGGTCGCTTGAATGATTTTAAGGAGTAAGGAATTTACTTCTTCAGGTGACTCATCGTGAGGACAATGACCTGCTTCTTTTATTATTTCAAGAGATCGGATACATTTGAATGAAGCCATCCATTCCTTGGCTGTTTCAATAGGTTCCCATGGATCATTTTCACCCCATATTAAATCTACTGGTGTCTCCATATCAGTCATTAAGTCGGGAGCCAGGTGATCATCAAAAATATTAATAAACCCTCTAAATGATTCAGATGCACCAGCTCTCTTGCTAGGTTTTAGTAGAAGATTAATCAGATTCTCGTCAACATTTTTACCGCTTGGATAGGCTTGGGAGAGTACTTTTTTTATCACACTAGTGTTTGTTGCATTTGCAAAGAGAAGCCTGCTAATCCAACGTTGATTAACTATGGACTTTAGTAAAGGTCTACTAATCTGCATTATGTAGGGTTGCTCTTTAAGCCTTTTGTCATCCATTGCCCTCTGCGCACAATCAATCAAAGTCACACCAACACATTTTTCTTGTAGCTTCTGAGCAGTTCTTAGCGCTATTACTCCTCCAATTGAATTGCCAACTAAAATCACATCATGCTTAATAACTTCTAAGCAGAAGGCAAAAATTTGATCCGCCCAGCTATCAAAGCAGTAGCAAAATTCACCGGGTTTTGCATCATCAGATTTGAGGCATGATCTTGGTTGACTACTCTTACCAAAACCAATTAGGTCTATTGCATAACATTGATATTCATTGCTCATATATTTTTGATTGTGACGCCAATGTTCTTTGCAAGCCCCAAAGCCATGTATAAGTAAAATAGATTGTGACTTGTTGCTAGGATACCCTTCTACTGACCAGGAAATATCTAATCCCTGCCATTGCCAAATATACTCTTTTGCCTTAGCCAAAACAGAATTCTCTAGTCATTTAATTATAATAGGAATATAACTCAAAATTAAAGTGAGCTATTAATGGAAGGTTATACATGTCTAATTTTAAGTAGGTTAATCTAAATTACTTCCTGCTTACTCTCATGCTATATGTATGCATTTTATAATATTATTAATTAATAATATATTTTTAGACTCATTTTGAAACCCTAATACTAATGGCAGGAATAACTTCTTTTAAGGTGCTTCGTCCACAGCTTCTTGCTTGGTGGGTTCTTAATGGACGACATGATCTTCCTTGGAAAATAATTCCTAATAATTTAAATATTCATCAAACAAATTGTCAGAACCGCGTTGAAGAAATTGATCCTTATCAAATATGGATTGCGGAGGTCATGCTCCAACAAACTCAACTACCAGTCATGCTTCCTTATTGGCATCGTTGGATGATTGCTTTTCCAAATATTCAATATTTAGCAGCAGCACCAAGACATAAGGTGCTTTTTCTGTGGCAAGGGTTGGGCTATTACTCAAGAGCTAAATTTATTCATGAAGCAGCTCACTTGTTAAAAGGTGCTCCTTGGCCTAGGACTTTGGAGGCTTGGATGTCTTTGCCTGGAATAGGTAGAACTACAGCGGGTAGCATTCTTTCTAGTGCCTTCAATCTTCCTTTCCC
Organism: Prochlorococcus sp. AG-363-P08; assembly: GCA_003278195.1. Classification (GTDB taxonomy): domain Bacteria; phylum Cyanobacteriota; class Cyanobacteriia; order PCC-6307; family Cyanobiaceae; genus AG-363-P08. The sequence continues at coordinate 139,733 of QCGE01000001.1, read as the reverse complement.
AATTCTTGATGGGAATGTTCGCCGCATATTTTCGAGGTTAATTGCGGATAAGGGAATTACAGAAAAAAAACTTTGGATAATTAGCCATTCTTTTTTAGATAAAGAGCGACCTAGAGACTTTAATCAAGCTCTGATGGATCTTGGCTCAAAAGTGTGTACACCAAATAAGCCTAAATGTATGGATTGCCCTCTGCGATGCAAGTGTTCTGCCTATTCTTTGGGACAGACAGAAATCTTTCCCTTGAAAAAAGAGCATAAGCCTTTACCTCAAGAGGTCATTGGCATTGGTGTTGTCTTCAATAGTAGAGATCAAGTTCTGATAGATCAGCGCTTTGATGAAGGGTTGTTAGGAGGTTTGTGGGAATTTCCAGGAGGAAAGCAGGAGAAGGGAGAAGAAATAAAGACAACAATTCAACGTGAAATATTGGAAGAATTGGCAATCAAGATTGAAATTGAAGAACATTTGATTACATTCCAGCATTCCTATAGTCACAAAAGACTTAGTTTTGTGGTTCATATTTGTCGCTTGATAGAAGGGGACCCAAAACCTTTGGCGAGTCAACAAGTGAAATGGGTCTCACCAAATCAATTGGATGAATATCCATTCCCGGCAGCTAATGCAAAAATAATTCTTGCTTTAATTAAGTATTTGAAGCAAAAGATACTTTAGTATTCTCTATTTAGTTATTTTGGTGAGAGAGTGAATTACCATTACTTGCTAAATAATGAATACATTGCCATCGGTTATTTGTCTGGGAGAGGCTTTAGTTGATCGTTTGGGGCCTATTGGAGGGGATCCATTGCGAGATTCTCCTGTATTAGATCGCTTGGGTGGAGCCCCTGCAAATGTTGCATGTGGATTGGCAAGATTAGGTGTGAATGTTGCTTTTATCGGAAGGCTTGGCGATGATCTTATAGGTAAACAATTTAATCAATTGATGTTAGATAGAGGTATAAATATTTCTGGTCTACAAATTGATCTGAACAGATCTAGTCGTGTTGTTTTGGTTAGTAGAGATATAACGGGCGATAGATCATTTAAGGGATTTATTGGTGATAAGGGAGAGCAATTTGCTGACCAAGCTTTAGATATCGACCAATTAAAATATGATTTTCCCAAGCTCATTAGTCATGCATCTTGGCTGCTTGTTGGTTCAATTCCTCTTGCATCTCCTGCATCTAGAGAAGCTTTGCTTTGGAGCCTTAACGAGGCTATTAACTTAGGAGTCAAGATTGCATTTGATGTCAATTGGAGGCCTACTTTTTGGGATCTTAAAAGTAATCCATCTAAGGGACCAAATGACTTAGAAATTAAAGAGATCCGAACTCTGTTTGAAAGAGCTTCTTTGATAAAGCTTGCAAAAGAAGAGGCGAACTGGTTTTTTAGTATGGACGATCCTGCGCATATTTCGTTCTCACTACCCAATAAGCCAGATGTTGTAATAACTGACGGATCCCATTTGATTAGCTGGCATATCAGCGGTATATCTGATGAAATGGATGCCTTTACTCCAGAAACGGTTGTTGATACTACTGGCGCAGGTGATGCATTTATGGCAGGTTTAATTTTTAAAATGTTGTCAAACTCTTTGTCTCTAAATCAACCAAAAATAACAAAAGATAGTATCAGATTTGCAGCTGCATGCGGTGCATTGGTATGTACTGGTTCAGGAGCTATTGACCCTCAGCCAACAAGAATTCAGGTTGATAAATTTTTATCTTATGTTCTTGGAGGAATTAATTGAGCTTTTCTTCCTCGATGTTTTTCATAGGATAATTTTAATTGCCATGCTTCTGGTATATTTAGGTTCATCCTTTCTGGCCATTCAACTGTTAAGAGTGCATTTAAATCTTTAGCTTGCTCCTCTTCTTGTAAAAACATTTCATTTGCCGAGTCTGTATCTTCTAATCTATAAAGATCTAAATGTATTAGATAACGTGTTCCATCTTGATAGTGTTGTGAAAGCGCAAACGTTGGACTTGTGATTGGCTCTTTAATCTTTAGTTCGGATGCAATCCCTTGAACAACTGACGTTTTCCCTGCTCCTAGGGGCCCTTTAAGAAGAAGTATTTTTAAGCAATCGATTTCTTGGACGAGTTTTCTCCCTAAAGCATGGCTACTCTCAAGATCTTTGAGTATCCATGCTTTAAATGTAGATTGTCCCAGAAGCGGATTTAAAGCCGCGTCGACTTCAGAAGGATTCTTTTTCACGATTCTCCTCTTAGGAGCTTTTAATCATGGTTGCAAGTCCAATGTCTAATTCCACAATGCAGATAACCCCCAAATATGTTGTGGCTGATATCAGCTTGGCTGATTTTGGCAGAAAGGAACTCGCTATTGCTGAGACCGAGATGCCTGGTCTAATGGCACTTAGAACAAAGTATGGGAGTGAAAAGCCTTTAAAAGGAGCACGTATCGCTGGAAGTCTTCATATGACTATCCAAACAGGAGTGTTAATAGAAACTCTTGTTGCATTAGGTGCAGATGTTCGTTGGGCTTCTTGCAATATTTTTTCTACTCAGGACCATGCAGCAGCAGCAATTGCAGTTAAAGGAGTCCCAGTTTTTGCAGTTAAGGGAGAAACATTAGATGAATATTGGACTTTTACTCACAATATTCTTGAGTGGGAGGATGGTGGAGCACCAAACATGATTTTGGATGACGGTGGTGATGCTACTGGTCTTGTCATGTTAGGAAGCAAAGCAGAGTCAGATCCATCTGTCCTTGAGAATCCTGCTAATGAAGAAGAGGTTGCTTTGTTTACATCTATAAAGACAAAGTTGAGCAAAGATCCTGGCTTTTATTCAAGAATCAAAAGGGAAATCAAAGGTGTTACGGAAGAAACAACAACAGGTGTTGCTCGGCTTTATCAGATGCAAAACCGTGGCGAACTTTCTTTCCCAGCTATTAATGTGAATGATTCAGTAACTAAGAGTAAATTTGATAACTTATATGGTTGTCGTGAATCTTTGGTAGATGGAATAAAAAGAGCTACTGATGTAATGGTTGCAGGCAAGGTTGCTCTTGTAATGGGATATGGAGATGTAGGTAAAGGTTCAGCTCAGTCTCTTAGAGGATTAGGTGCAACAGTTTTGATTGCAGAAATTGACCCTATTTGTGCATTACAAGCTTCTATGGAGGGATACAGGGTAGTGAGATTGGATGATGTAGTCGAAGATGTAGATATATTTGTAACGGCAACAGGTAACTTTAAAGTTATCTGTCACGAACATTTATTGCGTATGAAAGATGAGGCGATTGTTTGCAATATTGGTCATTTTGATAATGAAATAGATGTTGCCTCTTTAAAGCAATATGAATGGGAGGCAATTAAGCCTCAGGTTGACCATATAACTCTTCCAAGTGGTAATAGAATTATTCTTTTAGCAGAAGGGCGTTTGGTGAATCTTGGTTGTGCGACAGGCCATCCTAGTTTTGTAATGAGCAATTCTTTTACAAATCAGGTGTTGGCCCAGATTGAGTTATTTACTAAGCAAGGAAAATATGAGGAAAAGGTTTATGTATTGCCCAAGTATTTAGACGAGATGGTTGCAAGACTTCATCTTGAGAAGATTGGCGCGAAATTAACTCAATTAACAAAAGATCAGGCTAATTATATAGATGTTCCTGTAGATGGACCTTATAAACCTGACCATTATAGGTATTAACTTGTAATATCCTTACTCTTTTCTTGTTTGATAAAAACTAATTGTAAATTCTATGGATATTGCATCTTTAATTAATGGCTTACCTGATTTGATCGGCCGAGCTGTCGCCGCTAATCAATGGATGGGATATTTTGCGATTTTTGCAGCAATGTTTCTAGAAAATATTTTCCCACCTATACCTTCAGAGTTAATTATGCCACTTGGAGGGTTTTATATTCAGCAGGGACAATTGCTTTTTATCCCCGTAGTTCTTGCGGGTTTATTGGGTACATTGTTAGGAGCATTTCCGTGGTATTACATTGGACGTCTAGTTAATGAGAGGCGCTTAGAGGAATGGTTGAATCGCAATGGTAGATGGATAGGAATAAGTGTTAATGAATTAGCTCGTAGTAGACGTTGGTTTAATAGATATGGGTCTTTATTGGTCTTCTGGGGCAGATTAGTTCCTGGAATTAGAACATTGATTTCTGTGCCCGCTGGCATAGAGTTAATGCCTCTTTTCCCATTTGTTATTTGGACAGCAGCAGGAAGCTTGATTTGGACAGTTTTACTTACCTTTGCAGGATTTGCGCTTGGAGAAAGTTATACCAATGTAGAGTTATGGATTGACCCAATATCTAAAGTAATTAAAGTTGGACTTGTTTTGGGAACTTTAGTTTTATGTATATGGCTTATTTTAAGATTTTGGAAAAAAAGATAAAATCCTATTGTTTAGGTATCAGTTGTTTTGATTTATTTTAAAAGGGAACTTCATCTTCATTTGGAGATGCATTGTATCCATTTGAGTCGTTATCCCGCTTTGAACCCATTAGCTCAATTCGGTCAACACGTATAACTGGCTTTGTCTTTTCTTCACCTGTTTTTCGGTCTGTCCACCTGTCTAATTTGTAACTTCCTATTACACCTACAAGGGAGCCTTTCTTTACATAGTCTGCTACTACTTGTGCCTGTTTTCCCCAAATTTCAAGATTGAACCAATCAGGCTCATCTTCTCGATTTCTCCGGTTTACTGCGATTGTTAAATTTGCTACTACACTTCCTGACTCAAAATATCGAACCTCAGGATCTCTTCCTGCACGGCCTACCAGAGTGACTGAATTAACACCCATTGTTTTCCTGAAATTTTTCTTTGCCTAATAATGGGCCAAACTTTACTCAAATGTGGTTTACGGAGTTTTATCTTTAAACCTTGGTCAAATGTTTGAAGGTTGCGAGTGCCTCCTATGATTCGCCGAATTGACCTTAAAACCTGTGTTTTTTAGAAGATTCACGCTTTCCAGAGATATTGGTATTGATCTGGGGACAGCCAATACCTTGATCTATGTATCAGGTAAAGGAATTGTTCTTCAGGAACCATCTGTAGTTGCAATGGATCTAGAGGAAGGTGTGCCTATGGCTGTTGGTGATGATGCCAAGTTAATGCTTGGTCGGACACCAGGAAATATTCGAGCAGTTAGGCCTTTAAGAGATGGAGTCATTGCGGATTTTGATGCTGCTGAGCAGATGCTGAAAAGCTTTATTCAAAAGTGCAATGAAGGGCGTGGGATAGTTGCTCCAAGGATTGTAGTTGGTATTCCTAGTGGCGTTACTGGTGTTGAACGTCGAGCTGTTCGTGAAGCGGGGATGGCTGGGGCTAGGGAAGTTCATTTAATTGATGAGCCAGTTGCAGCTGCTATTGGTGCAAAGCTTCCCGTTACTGAGCCTATCGGGACAATGATTGTTGATATAGGTGGCGGAACAACTGAGGTTGCTGTAATGAGTCTTGGCGGGACTGTTTTAAGCGAGTCAGTACGTGTCGCAGGGGATGAAATCAATGATTCGATTGGGACTTATTTGAAAAAAGTACATAATCTTGTTGTTGGAGAGCGAACTGCTGAAGAGATCAAGATTCGAATTGGTTCGGCTTTTCCTGACAATGAGTTTGATTTGCAATCAATGGATGTGAGGGGTTTACATATGCTTTCAGGATTACCTCGTTCTGTGAATTTGCAGGCTGGTGAGTTGCGTGAAGCTATGGCAGATCCGCTCAACAAGATTGTTGAGGCTGTAAAGAGAACTCTTGAGAGGACTCCGCCTGAGTTGGCTGCAGATATTGTTGATAGGGGAATAATGCTTGCTGGAGGAGGTGCTTTAGTTCGTGGAATTAGTGATCTGGTCAGTCATGAAACAGGTATCTTCACTCATGTAGCAGAAGACCCATTGCTTTGCGTTGTTAATGGATGTGGTCAGGTACTAGAAGATTTCAAACGTCTTAGACGTGTACTAGATACCCCAGAATTTGCTCGCTCTCAAGTGAAGGATTGATAAAGGTTTCAACTCGATGAGGGTTCAGTTCTGGGGCGCTCCAATTCGTTTGCGTTTTTTACGTCGCATAACGCCTTGGGTTTTTATTGGGGTGTCTTTATTCGCAGTTCGATTGAGTAAGGGTGTTGTGTTCTCGGATGTTTATTCTTTGATGATAAGGCCCTTTTGGCCTGGGTCTGCACAAAAGGAATGGCTTCAAAGGAGTATTCAAACGGAACAATATGCTCGTTTGCAATTGCTAATCGAGGACAATCAAAGATTAAGATCCCTACTTTCTTTAGAGAAGTCTGCATTAAGTAAAGGTCTTATTTCGGCTGCGGTAATTTCACGAAGGAGTACTGGTTGGTGGCAGCAATTAGAACTTGGGAAAGGATCTCTTAATGGTATTTCAGAAGGCGATATTGTTATTGGTCCTGGTGGATTGTTAGGAAGAATCGGAAGTGTTACTCCAACAACTTCACGAGTGCTTTTACTAACTGCTCCAAGTAGTCGAGTTGCTGTTTGGATACCACGCAATAAGCATCATGGAATGTTGATAGGTAGAGGCACTAATAGACCGCAATTGACGTTTGTAGATAGGACTCCAAAAGTTTTACCAGGGGATCTAGTGAGTACATCTCCTGCGAGCACTTTGATGCCTCCAAATATTCCAGTCGGTGTAATTCAATCAATTGATTTTTCTGCATTGCCTTCGCCAAATGCAGTTATTCAATTAATAGCAGCTCCACATGCGATTGATTGGGTCCAGGTTAAAACTCGCTAATGGCCAAGAAACTTTATAGCCGCCCTATTTGTATTGCTTCGGCCTTATTAGTTCCTTTCCTTACGCTTTTTTCACCATCCTGGTTATCTCTTTTTGGGATTACACCTTCTTGGGCAGTTTTATGGCTATTACCATGGTCTCTTGAGGTAGGGCTATTGCCAGGGCTTATTTCAGGCTTATATCTTGGTTTTTTATTGGATGCGATCAGTCTTGGTGAGATAAGCCATTTACCAGGTTTGGTTTTGCTTGGCTTTTGGTGGGGCTGGCTGGGTCGATATGGCTCTTATATTCAGGGGACTTTTAATTTGGGATTGTTAGCTTGGATAGGGTCTGTATTTTTGAGCTTGACTTTTTGGATACAAATATTGGTAAGAAATTTTGGCTCCCATCTAAATTCAATTAATTCTTGGGCATTTCAAACTTTATTGCTTCAGGCAACTATCACAGCGTTGTTTGCCCCATTTATTTGTTCTTGGACATTGCTGATTTGGCGACGTAAAAAGTTGCGTTAACTCTTGAATAGGGAAGATATTATTGAAGGATTCTCATCAGTGGAATATGCAGTAAGACCACTTACTTTTAAAAGTTTATTTGATATTGCTTCATTATCTTTTCGATAAAGTCTAGAAAATGCTTCAAATATGCCTTCATAGGCCAAGTGTAGAGCTTTCACCAAAAGATAATCGCGACAAAAATTAAGTATAAATACGCAAGTATAAAGGCTTAAATTTTCCGTAAAAAACGAAGGTTTTTACGCTTCCTAGTCTTTTTTGTTAACGATGGAAGTTTATAGTTGATTTTCTTAATGAGGAAAGACGCATGCCCGGGGGAGGTTTATCTCATCTAGAAACCATTGATGGGACAGCCCAAAAGAAGGCTCCCTTGAATCCAAAGGCAAGTATTTTGGTTGTTGATGACGAGCCAGCTGTACTGCGTGTTTTAGTTACTCGACTTCAGTTGGCGGGCTATAAGGTTATTTCTGCTGATGATGGTGAACAGGCTTTAGAAGTTTTTCATCGTGAGTCTCCAGATCTAGTTGTTTTAGATGTAATGCTTCCTAAGTTGGATGGCTTTGCGGTTTGTAGGCGACTTAGAGCTGAATCTTGTGTTCCAATTATTTTTTTAACAGCTCTAGAAGCAATTTCTGAAAAAGTAGCCGGGTTGGATTTAGGCGCAGACGATTATCTGTCGAAGCCATTTAGTCCAAAAGAACTTGAGGCAAGAATTGCAACGATTTTACGAAGAGTTGGGCCAGGCTCTGCAGTTGCGGAGCCCAGGGAGTTACCTGTAGGGCAAGGTGTTCTTCGTGTTGGGGATCTTGTTGTAGATACAAATCGACGTCAGGTCAGCCGTGCAGGAGAACGTATTGGGCTTACTTATACAGAATTTAGTTTGTTAGAACTTTTGTTCCGAGAGCCTGGAAGAGTTGTTCCTAGAGCAGAGATTTTGGAGCAATTATGGGGCTACCCACCAAGGCGAGCAGCTGATCTTCGTGTAGTTGATGTTTATGTAGCTCGACTTCGAGGAAAGCTTGAACCTGATCCAAGGAATCCTGAGTTAATACTTACTGTAAGAGGCATTGGATATGCATCTCAAAGGATGGGTGAATTTCCAGCAGCTATAGCCAGTTGAAGAACCCATTGATATGACTATCACAGTTGTTTGATTCAGGGGCAGGATGGATGTTCCTTGTCTGCTTTAGAGAATTTGTCTGAACTGCGCGAGACCCGATTAGATAAAGCAAAGGCCCTTAAGGATCTAGGTCAGGGTCCTTACTCATTGCGTTTTGAGCCTACTCATAGAGCTACTCAACTTCAATCAGACCATGCTGATTTACCTAATGGTGAAGAACGGCCTCTTGTTGTTTCAGTTGCAGGGCGGGTCATGACAAGACGCGTTATGGGGAAGCTTGCTTTCTTTACATTGGCTGATGAGACAGGGACTATTCAGCTTTATCTAGAAAAAGCTGTTCTTGATTCTTTTGGGTTTCAAGACCCTGAAAGAAATGCTTTCAAAGAAATCACAACTCTTGTTGATGCAGGAGACTGGATAGGTGTTAAGGGATGCTTAAAGAGAACTGATAGAGGTGAATTGTCAGTAAAAGTGCAGGAATGGCACATGTTGAGTAAATCCCTACAGCCTCTGCCGGACAAGTGGCATGGTTTGTCAGACGTAGAGAAGCGCTATAGACAAAGATATTTGGATTTAATTGTTACACCACAATCTAGAGAAACATTTAAAAGGAGAGCACTTGCTGTAAGTGCTATACGTCGCTGGTTAGATGAACGTGGATTTTTAGAAATAGAAACGCCTGTTCTTCAGTCTGAAGCTGGTGGGGCAGAGGCTCGGCCATTTGTGACTCATCACAATACATTGGATTTGCCTCTTTATTTGCGTATAGCTACTGAATTACATCTAAAGAGGTTAGTTGTCGGAGGATTTGAGCGCGTTTATGAATTAGGAAGAATATTTAGAAATGAGGGAATTAGTACTAAGCATAATCCTGAATTTACTTCTGTAGAAATATATCAAGCTTTTGCTGATTACAATGATATGATGGAGTTAACGGAATCATTAATCTCATCAGTTGCTGAAGAAATCTGTGGCTCGAAGAATATTACGTATCAGGGCATAAAGATTGATTTCAAAGGTCCCTGGAAGAGAGCAACTATGCATGATTTGGTTCTTCAAGCGACAGGAATTGATTTCAGCCAGATCTCTGATACAAAAGAAGCTCTTCAGGCAATGTCTGATAAGGGCTTGGAAGTTCCAGAGAATGCTGACACCGTAGGTCGATTGTTAAATGTTGCATTTGAGCAGTTGGTTGAGTCCACTTTGATTCAGCCAACTTTTGTAATTGATTACCCTGTTGACATTTCACCTTTAGCAAGACCTCATCGATCTAAGGAGGGCCTTGTAGAGCGTTTCGAATTGTTTATTGCAGGCCGTGAGACTGCTAATGCATTTAGTGAGTTAATTGACCCTATTGATCAGCGAGAACGCTTTGAGGAACAGCAGATACGTCGTCAGTCTGGAGATTTAGAGGCTCCTCCAATAGATGAGGATTTCTTACAGGCTCTGGAGATAGGAATGCCGCCAACGGGCGGCTTAGGTATTGGAATTGATCGGTTGGTGATGCTGCTGACTGACAGTCCGTCGATTCGTGATGTAATTGCTTTTCCACTACTGCGACCGGAGACCAGAACATAAATCACACAGATTGAACCATAAAAGTGGATAATTGAATAAGTGGCAATGACCTCAAGAGATGAGTGGTGAGCGCGTAGGTTTCCGCTTCAAGCACGCCGATGCGGTGGTCAAGCGCAATCCCCAGGGCCGTTCGCGGCGAGGCTGGGTAATGGAACCTGTTGAACAGACAACGAGCCGGGGCACCAAGATGCCTGCTTATCGCATCAGGTGGCGAGATAGTGAGCGACCAGAGATTGTGCTTCAGCACATGCTGATAGCTGATCCTGATCCCACCCCGCCTCCAGAAAATGTGAGCCTTGAACCACCTTCACCGACTCAGTAATACCTGATTTTTCTAGGTTGAATTTTGTTGGGGGCCTTATTAGTGCTATCTCTGATGAGGCCTTCAATTTCTGTGGCTTGCTATAGCTAGGGGTTGTTGATGCTTTGATTATTTTGATGGGGTGCTTTTGTGATAATTGGATCTTCTATTGTTCTTCTTAGTGTTTTAAGTGCTGCTTCTTTCGAGGTCAGAACTAGTTGAGTGAGTTTTGCTAAATAAGAATCTCCAATGTCTAGATGGCTAAGTTGATCAAAGCTACTTGCATAAAGCTCTTCGATTTCTTGAATTATTTTTTCTCTATAAGTTTTTACTATTTGCCTTTGCTTTTCTCTGCTCATTGTTTTTAATTTTTGATGTTACAAACTTACTGCTTCCTCTTAAATCTTTAATATCGAGAAAGAGCAGCCTTAACTTCTCGTTGTGCTTGCTTGTTTTTTTCGTCTTGTCTTTTGTCATGCAATTTTTTGCCTTTACCAACGCCTATTGAAACTTTAATCCAGCATCCTTTTAGGTGGAGATTTAACGGGATCAAAGCTAAACCTTTTTTTTCTAGTTGACTCCGAAGTTTTATTATCTCTTTCTTGTTTGCAAGTAATTTTCGTATTCTTAAGGGTTCATGATTAAAGTAATTGCCTGCATTCTTATGTGGGGAGATATGAACATTGTGTAAGTGAAGTTCGCCTTTTCGAATTAGACAGAAACCATCTCGAAGATTTGCTTGCCCTGCTCGGATCGACTTAACTTCTGTTCCTAAAAGCTCAATTCCGGTTTCCAGGGTTTCCAGGATTTCGTATTGGTGTCTAGCTAAACGGTTGTCAGCAAGAAGGAGATTATGCTTTCCTCTCTGGCTAGAAGCTTTATTTTTTGCTTTTGTCTTAACCATTTACTTTTAGTAGTGATCTTTCTTTGTCAGTTGTAAGTACCCTTGCTCCATGGCAATTTTGTCTTCTGGTGATAGTAATCAGGGCCCTTCCTCCTCAAGGGCTAAGTCTAGAGTGGTTGATGGTGCATTGACTCAAGAAGAAAAGTCTTCTTCAGAAGACGGTTTGCGTCCCCAGAGATTGGATGAATATATAGGTCAAGCAGAGCTTAAGCAGATTTTGAACATTGCTGTTAAGGCTGCGATTGAGAGGGGTGAGGCGCTTGATCATGTTCTCTTATATGGACCTCCTGGTTTGGGTAAAACAACGATGGCTTTGGTTTTGGCTGAGGAATTGGGGGTTAAGTGCAGAGTTACTAGTGCCCCTGCCTTGGAAAGGCCTAGAGACATTGTTGGCCTTTTAGTCAACTTACAACCTAGAGAATTATTATTTATTGATGAGATTCATCGTTTGACAAGAGTTGCCGAAGAGCTTTTGTATCCAGCTCTGGAAGATAGGCGATTAGATATAAATGTAGGAAAGGGAAGTACTGCAAGGATGAGATCCCTAAGACTTAATCCTTTTACACTTGTTGGTGCCACTACAAAAGCAGGCTCCTTAAGCTCTCCTTTACGGGATAGATTTGGGTTAATTCAAAGACTTGAATTTTATGGATTAGATGATCTTCAGAAAATAGTTCAGAGAGCTTCAGGATTCATGGGTTTGGTTTTAACGAATGATGCATCCAATGAAATTGCTCGGCGTTGTAGGGGGACACCAAGGATTGCAAACAGGCTATTAAGAAGAGTACGTGATGTCTCAATAGTTAGGGGTAAAAATACGGTTATAGATGAACATTTAGTTGATGAGGCATTATCTCTACATAGTGTTGATCGAATAGGACTTGATGCAAGTGATAGGCGTTTTTTGAAATTACTACTTGAGTCTTATAATGGCGGTCCTGTTGGGTTAGAAACCATAGCTGCTGCACTAGGAGATGATCCAAATACTATTGAATCAGTAGTAGAGCCTTTTCTTCTTCAATTAGGCTTTATTCAAAGAACATCTAGAGGCAGAGTTGTAACAAATTTAGGTAGAAGTCACCTCGGCTGGCCTGATAAAAAATGATTACAATTTTATTTAAAAGATCTTGGAATTTTATTACCAGAATGGTTTCCCTTTTGGCTTTAGGCTTTTTTCTATTAAATCCAATTGGAGTTTCGTCTTCAGACGTTGAGACGCTTTTTAATCAAGCGCTTGTTGCTAGTGAAGACGGTGATTTTGCTTCGGCATTATTGCTATGGAATCAATTTTTGGAGTTATCTCCTAAGGATGCGGCTGCATTTAGTAATCGTGGAAATGTTCGACTAGTTCTTGGAGATCCCAATGGGGCAATTCTCGATCAGACTAAAGCTATCGAGTTGAAGCCCAGTGAATTGGATCCATATTTAAATCGTGGCATAGCCGAGGAGGCTCTTCAGGATTGGAGATCGGCGGCTAAAGATTATGACTTGATTCTTGAGAGAGATCCTGACAATGCTTCTGCTCTTTATAACTTGGGGAATGTATTTGGTTCTCAGGGGGATTGGATGAAAGCTGAATCATTATTTACTAGAGCTAACTTTGCGCGACCAGGCTTTGCTATGGCCCGTGCGAGTAAGGCACTTTGTGATTATCAGTTAGAGGATTTAGATCAAGCCGAAAGTGATCTTAGGAGCCTTATTAGACGTTTCCCAATGATGGCTGACGCGCGAGCTGGTTTGAGTGCTCTTTTATGGCGTAAAGGCTTTATTGGTGAGGCCGAAAGTAATTGGGCTGCAGCGTCAGGATTGGACAGTCGTTATCGAGATAGAGATTGGTTGTTAAATATTCGACGCTGGCCACCAAGACCCACCAGTGACTTGATGTCATTTTTGGCTTTAGAGAGTCCATGAGTTCTTCTACAAATACTTGGTCAGAACATCTGAATGAAGCTCTGCCAGAGTTAATTGAGATTCGTCGTCACCTTCATTCCCATCCCGAGTTAAGTGGTCAGGAGTATCAAACAGCTGCATTAATAGCAGGTGAGTTGCGAAGCTATGGATGGAAAGTTAAAGAGGGAGTTGGTCGTACCGGTGTAGTTGCAGAGCTTGGCGAGTGCTCTGGTCCTTTAGTTGGTTTGCGCGTGGATATGGATGCATTGCCAATAGAAGAGCAGACAGGCTTGATATATGAGTCAAAGCGAGAAGGCGTAATGCATGCCTGTGGACATGATCTTCATACATCTATAGGACTTGGGGTGGCCAAATTAATGGCTATGGAGAGTGAGCTCTCTACTGGTATGAGATTGTTGTTTCAACCCGCTGAAGAGATAGCTCAAGGAGCGATATGGATGAAGAAAGATGGTGCTTTGGAAGGTCTGGATGCTCTTTTTGGTGTACATGTTTGTCCAGCAATATCTACTGGAAGTATTGGTATAAGAAGTGGTCTTTTGACTGCTGAAGCTGGAGAATTGGAGATAGAAGTTATAGGAGAAGGTGGCCACGGAGCTAGACCCCATCAAGCGATTGATGCAATATGGATTTCTTCAAGGGTTGTTACTGGGCTCCAAGAGGCAATTAGTCGCAGATTGGATGCTTTAAACCCTGTAGTAATTAGTTTTGGTCGAATTGAGGGTGGAAAGGCTTTTAATGTCATAGCTGAGCGGGTAAGCCTTCTAGGCACAGTTCGTTGCTTAGATCCTTCTTTAAATGAAAGTTTGCCTAAATGGATAACTGAAATTGTTGAAGGGATTTGCTCCAGTTTTGGTGCAAGAGCTGTAGTTAGATATAAGAGGATTGCTCCTTCGGTCTATAACGATCCTTCTCTGACAACTCTTTTAGAGACCTCAGCTATTAAGCAGTTAGGAAATCCTAATGTTTTACGCCTTGAAAAGGCTTCTCTTGGTGCTGAGGACTTTGCGGAGCTTTTGCAGGATGTCAAGGGAACTATGTTTAGACTTGGTGTTGCAGGCAAAGATGGCTGCGCTCCTTTGCATAATGGCAACTTTTGTCCAGAAGAAGAAAGTTTAGTCTCTGGTATAAAGGTTCTTATGGCTACTTTGCTTTCTTGGATGCACAGAAATGCCTCCTAGGTTTATCAAAAAAGATTCATGAAGATCTCTAAAAATGCTTTTTTATCTCTTTCTGCTCCTTTTTTAGTATTGATTTCACTCGTAGGACTTTTACAGCGGCAAGATAGTAATCGTCTCCAATCTATACCTGCATTATTTATTGGAAGTGGTTTGATCCTTAAAGGTCCTATCAGTCGAAGAAGAGGAAGAGTGATGTTGATGAATTCTATGTTGAACAGTCAAGATAATTATTCTTCATGAGAGTCTAGTGGTTGATTAAGTATTTATTTTTTGAAAAACTCTCAAATCCACTGAAGAGTTGAGAATAAGTTTTTAGAGATAGTGATTCCATCAGTATTTTTTCGTTCACATCAATGCTTTTGGTGAGCCAAAGATCAAAGAAAATCTTTTTTGAACAAGGATCGCGGCTTGTGTTGTCAATTTTAGCTAGGTTTCTAAAACCACTAGGGGTGCCAGTACATCGTTTTTGTACGGGCTGAGATCACACCCTCTGAACCTGATACGGGTCAAGCCGGCGAAGGGAAGTGAATATGCGTGATCTATTGCTTAAGGCAAGTCTCTGGTTTTCTCCAATCGCTTTCTGATCATGCGTGCTTCATGGGTTGCTTCACGTAAGGGAAATGTGTCTCAAATGCATTTTGCTCGCCAGGGGGTGGTGAGTGAAGAGATGTCTTATGTAGCTAAAAGAGAAAATTTGCCTGAATCTCTAGTTATGGAAGAAGTTGCTAGAGGAAGAATGATTATCCCTGCAAATATTAATCACACCAATTTAGAGCCAATGGCTATCGGTATCGCTTCGCAATGCAAAGTAAATGCAAATATTGGTGCTTCTCCTAATGCCAGTGATGTAAATGAAGAACTTAAAAAACTTGAATTAGCAGTTAAATATGGTGCTGACACTGTTATGGATCTTTCTACTGGCGGTGTGAACTTAGACGAAGTACGTCAAGCAATCATTGACTCTTCACCAGTGCCTATAGGAACTGTTCCTGTTTATCAAGCTTTAGAAAGTGTGCATGGATCTATTGAGAAATTATCAGAAGATGATTTTTTACACATAATTGAGAAACACTGCAAACAAGGAGTTGATTATCAGACGATTCATGCGGGGTTACTGATTGAGCATCTTCCAAAAGTAAAAGGGCGACTTACAGGGATTGTTAGTCGAGGGGGGGGTATTCTTGCTCAATGGATGCTTTATCACCATAAACAGAATCCACTCTTTACTTGCTTTGAGGATATATGTGAGATTTTCAAGCGTTATGACTGTAGTTTTTCATTAGGAGATTCCTTGAGGCCTGGATGCCTTCATGATGCATCTGATGAGGCACAACTAGCGGAATTGAAAACATTAGGCGAGTTAACTAGGCGTGCTTGGAAGCATGATGTTCAGGTCATGGTTGAAGGTCCTGGTCATGTTCCCATGGATCAGATCGAGTTCAATGTGCGCAAACAAATGGAAGATTGTTTAGAGGCGCCCTTTTACGTTTTAGGTCCTTTAGTTACAGATATTGCTCCTGGTTATGACCATATAACTAGTGCTATAGGTGCTGCAATGGCAGGTTGGTATGGAACAGCAATGTTGTGCTACGTAACTCCGAAAGAACATCTTGGTTTGCCTAATCCTGAAGATGTAAGAGAGGGTTTGATTGCTTACAAGATTGCTGCTCATGCTGCTGATATTGCGAGGCATAGGCCAGGTTCAAGAGATAGAGATGACGAACTTAGCCGTGCTCGTTATGCGTTTGACTGGAATAAACAATTTGAATTAGCGCTGGATCCCGAGAGGGCAAGGGAATATCATGATGAAACTTTACCTGCAGACATTTATAAGCAGGCTGAGTTTTGTTCTATGTGTGGCCCTAAGCATTGTCCAATGCAAACTAAAATAACTGATAAAGATATTGAGGAGCTGGAGAAGGTACTGAAATGATAGTTTTTCCTTGCTTGTAAGATCTGATAACTAAATTACTATTTATTCTTATTCGATTTCTTAGAACTATTTGACCATTAAAAATCTTCACCTGTTAATTTACTTTTAAACCACTCTATTGTTTTTTCTAGACCGTCTTCTAGGTTAGTTTTTGGTTCCCAGCCTAATTCTTTTTCTGCCAAGTCAATGACTGGTTGTCTTTGCAGAGGATCATCTTGAGGCAGTGGTTTGTTTGTAAACTTGAGATTTGGATTAAGTTTTTTTCGAATAATTTCTGCAAGTTCTAGAATTGTAAACTCTTTTGGATTACCTACATTAATAGGACCTGGATGGACCCCATTCATAAGAAGAATCATGCCTTCGATGAGATCATCTACATAGCAGAATGACCGAGTTTGTTGACCATCTCCATAAATAGTTAATTCTTTACCACGAAGTGCTTGAACTATAAAGTTGCTGACTACTCTGCCATCCTCAGGAAGCATTCTTGGGCCATAAGTGTTGAAGATTCTCATTATTCTGATTTGCGTATTATGCATTCTTTGGTAGTCGAAGCAAAGGGTCTCAGCAATTCTTTTGCCTTCGTCGTAGCAACTGCGTATTCCCAGTGTATTTACACAGCCACGGTAACTTTCTGGTTGTGGATGTATTTCTGGATCTCCGTAAACTTCACTAGTACTTGCAAGTAATATTCTTGCCCCAACTCTTCTTGCTAGGCCTAGCATATTATAAGTTCCTAGAAAGCTTGTTTTAGCAGTTTTGATGGGGTTGAATTGATAATGTACAGGTGATGCAGGGCAAGCAAGGTGCCATATTCTATCTACTTCTAATGTTATAGGTTCGGTAACATCATGGCGAATTAGTTCAAATTTAGGATGACCAATCCATTGTTTAAGGTTGGACTTTCTGCCAGTAAAATAGTTATCTAAACAAATCACTTCTTGACCAGCATTCATTAGCTTATCTGCTAGATGTGAGCCTAGAAAACCAGCACCACCTGTTATTAGATTGCGGTAAACCTTTCTACTCTGAATGGTTGATTGTTCTTGATTCAAATCCTTCATGTCAGATTGGTTTTGAACAGTGAATTGAATCTTGAAATTAATTTATGATTTCATCTTAGAGGCTGCTTGCAAATCTGTCTTCAATGTCCAAACTTTAGACCAGATAGACATTTTTTATTTGGGTGTCTAAATATGGCTACACATCTAACCATTTGAAATTAATTAGGTCAGATGTGTAGTTCTTAATTCCCTGATGATGAGAGTGTTCCGCTCTAGTTTGCTTAAGCAAGGAGATCTCGTGATTTGTTGATCACGTTTTCCACTGTAAAGCCAAACTTATCCATGCAAGTGCCACCTGGTGCAGAAGCTCCAAAACTGTTCATCGTTATGCTATCTCCATCTAAACCAATGAATTTGTGCCATCCGAAGGACTCTGCTGCTTCTACAACTAATCTTTTGCGAACGATATTTGGCAATACTTTTTCTTTGTAAGCATCACTTTGCTCTTCAAATAGTTCAACACATGGCATAGAGACAACACGTATTTTGTGTCCTTCAGAAGTTAGTTCTTTTCCTGCTTGTACACATAAGTCAAGCTCACTACCGGTTCCTATTAAAATGAGATCTGGTGTGCCTTCGCAGTCTTCAAGAACATATCCTCCTAATTCAACCTTTTCAATAGATGAATTTGCCTGATTAGCCATGCCTTGTCTACTTAGGCATAGGGCACTAGGCCGGTTCCTATTTGATATGGCTAGTTTGTAAGCACCACTGGTTTCGTTTCCATCTCCTGGTCGAAATACGAGCATATTTGGCATTGCTCTCAGTGATGGGATTGTTTCGATCGGTTGATGAGTTGGACCATCTTCACCAACTCCAATTGAGTCATGAGTAAGTACGTAAATAACTCCTAGTTCGCTTAGTGCAGAAAGGCGCATAGAACCTCTCATATAGTCTGCAAAAACAAGGAATGTTCCTCCATATGGGATTAGACCGCTTTTGTGATAAGCAATACCATTCAAGATTGCTGCCATTGCATGCTCACGTACCCCAAAGTGTAAATAACGTTTTTCGGGTGTTTGCGCTTGGAATGAACCAGTTTCACCCTTGATATCTGTGTAGTTTGAGTGCGTGAGGTCAGCTGAGCCGCCAATTAGTTCAGGAAGGTTTGGTCCAAGGGCTCCAAGGCAAATTTGAGAGTGTTTTCGTGTTGCAAGACCTTTATCGTTTTCTGAATAGGTAGGTAGATCTTTATCCCATCCTTGAGGAAGTTCTCCGCGAAGCATCCTTTCAAATTCATTTGCTTCTGTTGGGTAATTTTTGCGGTAAGCATCTAATGATTCATTCCAATCATTTTCTAATTTGCTTCCTTTTTCGATTGCTTTCCTGAATTGGTCGTATGCATCTTTAGGGATCTCAAATGGCGAATAATCCCATCCCAGTTGTTTGCGGGTAAGGATTGCTTCTTCTTCACCTAAGGGAGCACCATGTACACCTGCAGTATCACTTTTGTTTGGTGAACCATATCCAATGGTGGTACTTATTTTGATGATTGATGGCTTGTCAGTGACTTTCTTTGCTGATGCTATTGCTTTAGCAATAGCATCTATATCATTATTTCCATCTTGAACATGTTGTATATGCCATCCATAAGCTTCATATCGTTTTAAAACATCTTCGGTAAATGAAACATCGGTTCGTCCATCGATGGTGATTTGATTGTCATCATAGAGAGCTATTAATTTGCCTAGCTTTAGATGACCTGCTAGTGAACATGCTTCAGCAGATACACCTTCTTGATTACAACCATCGCCCATAATCACATATGTGTAGTGATCAACAATTGTTGCGTCTGATTTGTTGAATTTTGCTGCCAGGTGGGCTTCAGCTATGGCGAGGCCTACAGCATTTGAAATACCAGCCCCTAAAGGACCAGCGGTTACTTCTACTCCTGGCGTTTCAAATGTTTCTGGGTGTCCAGGAGTACGAGAACCCCATTGACGGAATTCTTTGATGTCATCTATTGAAACCGAGTCATAACCAGTTAGATGCAAGAGGGCATATAGCAACATGCAACCATGCCCGGCGGAAAGCACAAATCTGTCTCGGTTGAACCAATTTGGGTTTTTTGGATTGTGGTGAAAGAACCTATCCCAGAGTGCGTATCCCATGGGGGCGCAACCCATAGGTAGGCCTGGATGGCCGCTATTGGACTTGTTTACTGCATCAACGGCGAGCATTCTTATGCTGTTGACACATAGTTTGTCTAGAGAAGCAGGCGCAGCGACCATGGTTTTAGAAGGTGTGAGAGCAGGAAATTTTTTAGTTTGATAGATGACTTGAGGCGAATGTGAATCAGGTCATCTGTTTGAAAGCAAGGCAAACATTGTGACCACCAAATCCAAAGGAATTCGAGAGTACAACTTTTAGATTGGATTCTCTAGCAGTGTTTGGTACGTAATCCAGATCACATGATGGATCAGGGTTCGAGTAGTTGATGGTAGGAGGAACTACTCCATGCTGAAGAGCAAGGACACAAGCCACTGCTTCAATACCCCCTGAACCTCCAAGTAGGTGGCCAGTCATTGATTTTGTTGAACTTATCGGGATTGCATTTGCTTGATCCCCAAAGACATTTTTGATTGCGGCAGTTTCATTGCTGTCATTTGCAGGTGTACTAGTTCCATGGGCATTGATGTAGTCAATGCAATCAGTCGCTAGTTTTCCGTCTTGAAGTGCAAGTCGCATTGCTTCAGCACCTCCTATTCCTCCAGGCGTTGGAGATGTGATGTGGTGGGCATCACAAGTGGTTCCGTAACCAACAATCTCAGCATGAATTGTCGCTCCACGGGATTTAGCACTTTCTAGTCTCTCGAGTACTAAAACTCCTGCTCCTTCTCCAATTACAAAACCATCTCGGTCAGCATCAAAAGGTCTACTAGCTGAAGAAGGATCATCATTGCGGAAGGAAAGTGCTTTTGCACTAGAAAACCCTGCTACTCCAAGAGGAGTAATGCTTGCTTCTGCCCCGCCGCAAATCATTGCATCTGCTTTCCCAAGTTGAAGTAACCGAAAAGCGTCTCCAATTGCATTGGACCCAGCAGCACAAGCTGTTGAAACGGCTGAACTCGGACCTTTTGCTCCGAGGGCAATAGCAGCAAGTCCTGTAGCCATATTGGGGATCATCATTGGAACCGTGAAAGGACTAACCCGATTAGGTCCCCTTTCTGCAAGCACATGTGCTTGTGTCTCCATTGTTAGTAATCCCCCTACTCCGGAGCCAATGATGACTCCGATGCGTGCTGAGTTGCTTTCAGTGATAGTGAGGCCTGAATCGAGAACAGCTTGTTTTGCTGCTACAACTCCAAACTTTGAGAATCGATCCCATCTTTTTGATTCTTTAGGCTCAAGAAAGCCTGTTGGGTCGAAGTTTTTTACTTCAGCCCCAAACCGACATGCATGATTAGCAGCATCAAACAAAGTAATTGCTGCTACACCGTTAGAACCAGTGGTAAGACCATCCAGATAGGCCTGAACAGTATTCCCAATCGGCGTTATCGCACCGAGGCCTGTGACCACAACGCGATGGAGACCCTCCACCATTTGTGCTCCTCAGGATTGCTTGTCTTCGATGTATTTGACAGCATCACCGACTGTGGCAATGCCTTCAGCAGCCTCATCGGGAATTTCAATGTCAAAGGCTTCTTCGAGGGCCATTACTAACTCAACAGTGTCGAGCGAGTCGGCGCCAAGGTCATTTTGAAAGTTTGACACTGGCTTGACCTCACCAGCTTCAACGCTCAGTTGTTCAGCAACAATTGAGCGTACTTTTTCGAGAATCTCTTCTTGGGACATAGCCTTGAAGATAGGACCTCTTATCCTACGAGCTCATGGTCAGGAGTTAACAACAGTGACGGCAAAGCTCTGAAATTGTCCCAAGACGACAAAAGATGGTTAGCTTTTATACAACCGAACTTGTTCCGGATCGGACTCATGTCTCACGCAGTCAAGATTTACGACACTTGCATTGGATGTACACAATGCGTTAGGGCTTGCCCTCTGGATGTGCTGGAAATGGTTCCATGGGATGGCTGTAAAGCCGGACAGATAGCCGCATCTCCACGTACAGAGGATTGTGTTGGATGCAAGCGTTGTGAAACAGCTTGCCCAACAGATTTCCTAAGTATTAGGGTTTATCTGGGTGATGAAACCACACGCAGTATGGGCTTGGCATACTGATTTTTTTATAGTGTGCAGATAAGGGAACGCCTTTTTATAGGCTGATCCCATAAGTTCAGCCCGGCGCTGCCGGGCTTTTATATGTGTGGAATCGTTGCGGTTATTGGCTCTCGTGAAGCAGCTCCTTTGCTTCTTGGAGGCTTAAAGCAGCTTGAATACCGAGGATATGATTCCGCGGGTCTTGCAACAGTTGCCTCAAGGGAGAACGCTGATTTTGGTTTGATGACCTGTCAGCGGGCTAAGGGTAAGCTTGCAAATCTTGCAGCACTTGTTGAGAAGGGAGGTGCCGAAGGTTTTCTAGGGATTGGACATACGAGGTGGGCAACTCATGGCAAGCCTGAAGAGCGAAATGCTCATCCTCATAGAGATACTGCTAGTGAAATAGCAGTTGTTCAGAATGGAATTATTGAGAATTATCGGTCCTTAAAAGAGGAGCTTGAAGCAGAAGGAGTTGTTTTTAATTCTGAAACTGATACAGAAGTAATCCCTCATCTGATTGCGAGAGAGCTTAAAAGTTTGGAATTAGAAAGCAGCGTGAAAACTGGCGCAATGTTGTTGTCAGCTGTTCAGAAAGTTTCACTTCAGTTGACAGGCGCTTATGCAATTGCGGTTATTTGGTCTAAAACTCCTGAGGCCTTAGTAGTGGCGCGTAAGCAAGCACCTTTGCTAATTGGCTTGGGAGAGGGTGAATTTCTTTGTGCAAGTGATACCCCTGCGCTTGCTGGCTTTACAAGAACTATTTTGCCGATGGAAGATGGCGAAGTTGCTTTATTAACTCCTCTTGGAATCGAGTTGTATGACGCTCAAGGGATTAGACAACAGAGGAGTCCAACGCTATTAAGCGGTTCAGATTATGTAACTGATAAGCGTAATTTTCGGCATTACATGCTTAAAGAGATTCATGAGCAGCCCGAAATAGCTGAATTGTGGGTATCTAGGCATTTGCCTGAAGGACTTTCTGTTGATACTCCAGTTGCATTTCCATTTGATAACTCTTTTTATCAAGGGATTGAGCGAGTTCAGATTCTTGCTTGTGGTACTAGCCGACATGCCGCATTGGTTGGAGCTTATCTTCTTGAACAGTTTTCTGGAATTCCTACTTCAGTTTTCTATGCAAGTGAATTCAGGTATGCAGCCCCTCCTTTAATGCCTAATACTTTGACAATTGGTGTTACTCAGTCAGGTGAGACAGCAGATACATTGGCAGCTCTTTTGATGGAAGCTACTAGAAGAACAGAGCATGGAGATCCTGCGTTTGCATCGCGTCAGTTGGGAGTCACTAATCGCCCAGAAAGTTCTTTGGCTAGACAAGTTCCAAATATTCTTGACATAGGAGCTGGAATGGAGGTTGGAGTTGCAGCAACAAAAACATTTCTTGGACAATTATTTGCCTTTTATGGCCTTGCATTAATGTTTGCTGCACGTCGTAAAAGTCGTAGTCAGGAGGAGATTTTAAATCTTACTAATGAGCTTCGAGCAGTTCCGGGACAACTTCGACTATTAGTAAAAAAACATGACCAGATTTCTGAGGAATTAGCACCTCATTTTGCAAATATTCAAGATGTGATTTTTTTAGGAAGAGGTATTAACTATCCAATAGCTTTAGAAGGAGCGCTGAAACTTAAGGAAATTAGTTATATTCATGCTGAGGGATATCCAGCTGGAGAAATGAAGCATGGTCCAATTGCTTTGTTAGACCCTAGTGTCCCTGTTATATCTATTGCGATGCCTGGAGTTGTCTTTGATAAGGTATTAAGTAACGCTCAGGAAGCTAAGGCAAGGGATGCTCAGCTTATTGGAATTGCGCCTGAGGGACCTGATACGAAAATATTTGATTCTTTACTTCCTTTGCCAAAAGTTAGTGAATGGATTAGTCCATTATTCTCAGTGATCCCTATGCAATTATTGAGTTATCATATTGCAGCACATAGAGGACTTGATGTTGATCAGCCTAGGAACTTAGCAAAAAGTGTCACTGTTGAATAATCTAAGCAAGCTTTATTTTGTTTAGTCTTTTGTACCTATCTTCAAAACGTATAATGTCATCTTCACCTAAATACGCACCACTTTGAACTTCTATTAGCTCCATTGGCATTTTGCCTGGATTTGTTAATCTATGCTTGCAACCAAGCGGGATATAAGTACTTTCGTTTTCCCCTAACAACTGTTTAGCACCATCACGTTCTACTAGAGCCGTACCTTTGACGACGATCCAATGTTCTGCACGATGATGGTGCATTTGTAGAGAAAGGCTTTCTCCTGGCTTGACCACAATCCTTTTAACTTGCCAGCGATTATCTTCTACCACACTAGTGTAATAACCCCATGGCCTATATATTTTTCTATGTGCTTTTCCTTCGGGACTTCCATCGCTTTCAAGTTGATTAACAATAGTTTTCACTTCTTGTGATTGTTCTCGGTTGGTGACCAGAATTGCATCATCAGTTTCAACAACTACAAGATTTTTAATTCCAAGTCCAACTACAAGCCTATGCTCGCTGCGGAGATAACAATTCTCACTCTTTTCTGTAATAACGCGACCTCTTAATACGTTGCCATCGTTATCTTTTTTGGCAGTATCCCAAAGTGCACCCCAACTACCCACATCACTCCATCCAGCATCTAGTGGTAGTACTGTTCCTAAATTGGTTTTTTCCATAACAGCTACGTCGATAGCCACATTTGGGCAATTAGCAAAAGCTTCTCTTTCAAGTCTTAAAAATTCCATATCTGGCATTTCATTTTCTAGTGATGCTCTACAGCAGCTAACAATTTCTGGAGCAAGTCGCTCTAATTCGCTCAATATTGCACTTGCTTTAAAGAGAAATATGCCGCTATTCCAAGTAAAACGGCCTTCAACAAGAAATTTTTCTGCTGTTATCTTGTTGGGCTTTTCTACAAACCTCAAAATTGGCAATCCTTTTGATTTGTGATTGATTAGTGGTTTCTCAACTTCTATATACCCATATCCAGTTTCAGGACGTGTTGGGATAATTCCAAAAGTTACTAACCTCCCTTCCTCTGCAGCATTTCGACCAGCTGTGATTGTTTTACGGAATTCAGAGGCATTTTGTATCAGATGATCAGCTGATAAAACTAGAAGAAGGGGATCTTCTCCTCGTTCAGTTGCTTGAAGTGCAGCTACTGCTATTGCGGGAGCTGTATTGCGACCAATTGGCTCTAAAAGTATGGTTCTCGGTGAGATGTTTAATTGCCGCATTTGCTCTGCAACTATGAATCGATGATCTTCGTGGCAAATCAATAAAGGTTCAGACAATCCCTCAAGACCATGCAGTCTTTCTTGAGTTTGTTGAAGAAGGGTTTTATTAGTCGACTCACCTAATGCCCAGTATTGTTTTGGATAGCTTGCTCTGGAAAGGGGCCAAAGCCGTGTTCCTGATCCACCAGAAAGGATTACAGGGATTAGAGGTCTAGGTTCCACTACTTTATTTGAAGTGATTTGTTCCTTAAGAATCGCGCAAAGGACTTGTATTTGTCGATGTCTTTAAAGATCAAGTAAGCCTGGAGGGGGGGTTATCTCTAGCCAACCTTCATTGATCTTCACTTTTGGCACTATTTCTTCAACAAAGGGGACCAACACTTTTTTACCTTCTTTTAATTGAATTTCTAAAAGGTCATTGCCTGCACTTTCAAGACCTATTACTTCTCCGACTGGGTACTCAAGCGGCTCTAGACGTACTTGAAGACCTATTAAATCCAATAGATGAAATTCATTTTCAGGCAGTTCTGGACGACTACTTGAAGGGACTAAAAGCTCGTTGCCAATTAGAGATTCAGCAGCGTTACGATTATTAATTCCTTCCAATTTAATTACAAAAAGAGATTTTCCTGGTATATGCCGGCCGGAAATTAATTGAATTTTTTTAATAGTCTCTTTACCTTTTTTTATCCAACGAAGTCCAGGCTCGGTAAATCTTTCTGGGAAATCGCTGCTTGGGTTTACTCGTAGTTCCCCTTTTAAGCCTTGTGCAGCAACAATTTTTCCAACTGTTAGCCAGTCTTGAGATTCAGTCATTTTTCTTTCCAATTCAGTGGATAATGCATTAACGAAGCTTTGAAATTGATTTCATGGGAAATACCACCTCTCCAATCTTGCCTGGTGCAACGGTTGTGGTGAATGACCTGACCTCTATATATAACGGTTATAAGGGGTTTGTCCAAAGGATTAGTGATGAGAGGGCAGCAGTACTTTTTGAGGGTGGAAATTGGGATAAATTAGTTACAATTCCTCTTGAGGATTTAGAAGTTGCCTGAAAGCCAAAAACTGAATATTTAATATTTTTTAGATTCATTATGAACAGATTTTTCTTTTAATTTTTTAAAGGCTTTTTGAGCAGCATTTTGTTCTGACTCGCGCCTAGATGCTCCCCAACCTTCTCCATATAATGTGTGCATAAGATAAACTCTACAAAAGAATCGATGAGCATTGCCATGCTCAAAATTTTTCTCCTCACTTTTATATTTAGGTATGTCCATAGATTGTCCCTGGCAATACTCTTGTAGTGCAGATTTGTAATTGTATTGTTCAGGGTTAGACAAGAAAGATTTGCTTTCTTTTATCCATTCAGGTGTTAACCAAGTGTGGATTGGCTCTAGATCATTCCAATATTCATATATTGCTCCAATCAATGCCTCCGTCGCTTCAGCTTTTAATGTTGCAGCTCCATGCCTGTCACCAATTGCATTTTTGCCTACTATTAATATTTTTTCTACTTTAATTTTTTCTCCTATTGTTGTTAACCATTTGTCACTTACGAGATGTGCTCTAAGGGCAGACCTTTCCCCAACTTTCATGCTTGGATAGTGACGGTCAATAAATTCAGATGCAACCAGGCGAAGTACTGCATCGCCTAGAAACTCTAGTCTCTCATGGTTTTGTGTGAGATTTGCTGATGTGTGGGTAAGAGCTTCATCAATAATAGAGATATCTTGAGTTTTTAGATTCTCAGATTTATTACTTGAAGGCTTATCAGCTTTTAATTTGACTAGTAGTTCTTTTAGTTGTTTAAATCGCTTGGCAGATAAATTTTTGTTGCCTATATCTTGCATGATGTCTTGAGTGTTATGTGTTGAATTTGTAGGCAATCTATCTAAATTATTGATTTTTTTGAGTTTGGTGAAAGCAGGTCATAAGCCGGGTTCTGTTCACCACCTTTAGGGGTGGGTGATCATCTATCTGGGATTTTCGTTGCCGAGAACCTCTAGCGGCTCATTGTTTGGAACGAGGTAGATGGCCAGCCTACGTTCCTTTGCCTTGCTCCCAGCCGGGGTTTACCGAGCCAGCACCTCTCGATACTGCTGGTGCGCTCTTACCGCACCTTTGCACCCTTGCCTGTGCCTTTAAGGCCATCGGCGGTGTGTTTCTGTGGCACTATCCTCACGGTCACCCGCACTGGGCGTTACCCAGCAAGCTTGGCCATCGGGGAGCCCGGACTTTCCTCAATCAAATATTGCTGTTAAGAAGCAGCAATATTTGATTGCGATCACCTCTCCTGCTTTCAACGTCCATAATGCCCTTTGAGGTTGATTTCTTTCAATGGGGCTGTAGCTCAGCTGGATAGAGCGACGGTTTCCTAAACCGTAGGTCGTGGGTTCGAGTCCCGCCAGCCCCGTGAATATTGGATTTTCTCCTTAGTAGTGGTCGGTACTAAATGTGGGGGGCTGGGCAATCTTTACACTGCCGCTAGCGTTAGGTCGGTGAAACAGTCTCTATGACACAGCTTCACGATTTACGACTACGGCTCCTTGTCCAACAGGAAAGCGAGAACATTGCTAATTCTCAACCTACTGACTTGGACTTGTCTGTTGTCCAGGCTAGATGTCTTTGTTGGTTAGCCCTTCTAGCAGAGGCTCATGAGGATCAGGCCACTGATGCCGAGCGGCGCGGTGACACGGAACAAGCTATGGGTTGGTTTGCTGACTCAATGCGACTTCGTGATGTCATTCAAGTTGTAACGACTATTGAAATTCCTTTGCCTGATTGCCTTGAAACAGAAGGTGGAGAGGATGAACAGTCTGGTGATTCATCCATCGCGGCATAGCGGATGGCATGATAGGAGTTAGCTGTAGGGACTCCTGTGCCTGAAGAGCCCTGTCAATGTAATGACTGTCAAAGGTTTTATAGGGAGCACGATCGTTTGATTCGTGAATTTCCTACTTTGCGTCATCAGCAAGAACTTAATTGGGCTGCATTGCAGTCATTTAGAACTCTTGCGGGAAGAGTTCTAGAGGATCTACAGAAGCAGGATGCTTCTAGGCATAACTCTGAACCTTCAAACGAAGCTTGTTCTGATCAAACTTCTATCTCCGAAGAAGTTCCGGATACTCTTCAGCAAGCTATAGCTGATTTAGAAAACATTAATGCTCATTTGTTCTCAATAGAAGTGCTAATGGAGAGAATATTTGATGTGAAGATGCCTGAGTCAGTAGAGCAAAAATTTCGTGAATTAGCTGGTGAACTAGCTCCTGATCCTTTGAATTTGGATAGGTTACGTTTAAATCGACTGCTGCACCAAACTCCTGATTTACCTGATAGAAATCAATAAAATAAAACTTTTTTTACCTCTTAATTAGCGCACATCACAAGTTATTTCTACAGGAAGAGGGTCAACTTTCCATATTCTTTTGCAATATTCTCGAATGGATCTATCTGAAGAAAAGAAGCCTGATCTTGCTGTATTGAGCAGGGACATCCGGTTCCATTCTTCGCGGTCGGTCCAAGCCCTACTTACACTATCTTGTGCTCTTAAATAATCTTCAAAATCTGCCATAACGAAGAAGGGATCTGTTCCTTTAAGGTTGTCGAGTATTGGTCGGAAAAGATCTGCATCTCCATTGCTGAAATGTCCCACCTCAATCAGTTTGAGTGCTTCAGCAAGCTCTGGTAAAGAATTAATATACTGTTGTGGCTCATATCCTCCATTCCGCAGCTCCATTATTTCAGATTCGGTTTTACCAAATAAGAAGAAATTTTCTGCTCCAACTAAATCACGTATCTCAATATTTGCACCATCAAGAGTACCAATTGTAAGTGCTCCATTCATAGCAAATTTCATATTTCCAGTGCCAGATGCTTCTTTACCTGCGGTGGAAATTTGTTCGGATAGATCGGATGCCGGATAAACTTGTTCTCCAAGTTTTACATTGTAATCAGGAAGAAATATTACTCGGAGAAGTCCATCCATATCTGGATCAGCATTGATGGTTTCAGCAATACCATTGATAAACCTGATTATTAGTTTTGCCATGTAATAGCCAGGAGCAGCTTTACCTCCAAAAATTACTGTCCTTGGAGCCATCCCTCTGGACTTGCCATTCTTAATACGTAGATATTGGGCAATAATTTGAAGAGCATTTAGGTGTTGTCTTTTGTATTGGTGAATTCTTTTAACTTGTACATCAAACATACTAGAAGGGTCTACTAAAACTCCTGTTTGTCTGTGTATATATCCAGCTAACTTCCTTTTTCCTATTAATTTTGTTTCACCAAATTTCTCAAGGAATGAAATGTCATTTTTCTTTTTCTCAAGATCATTTAGTAATTCCATGTTTGTAATCCATTCTGGGCCTAGCTCTTTATCTAAAAGTGAGGAAAGTGCTGGATTTGAGAGTGCAACCCAACGACGTGGAGTAACACCATTTGTGACATTAGTAAATTTTTCAGGCCATAATTTAGCGAATTCTGGCAGGAGCTGCCGTTTGATCAGATTTGAATGAAGAGCTGCTACACCATTTACATTTTTGGCACCTATTGTTGCTAAGTGAGCCATACGAATTGCCTTGCCACCATCTTCGTCAATGATTGATAATTGCCTAAGAATCGAATCATTTCCTGGATACCTTAAGCGGACTTTTTGAAGAAATCTTTGATTGATTTCGTAAATCAGTTCTAGATGTCTAGGTAGCAAACTTCTGAAAAGGTCCAGATCCCATTTCTCTAGGGCCTCTGGTAGAAGTGTGTGATTTGTATATGAAACTGATTTTGAGGTTATTTCCCATGCTTTATCCCAGTCAAAGTGGTAGTTGTCAATTAATAGCCTCATTAATTCAGCGACAGCAATTGCAGGATGAGTGTCATTGAGCTGAACTGTCCAGTGATTTGAAAACTCTTCTAAGGGGATAGATCTTTTTTCTAGGCTTTTTAGCATGTCTTGAAGAGAGCAACTAACAAAGAAATGTTGTTGCTTTAGTCTTAGTCTTCTGCCTTCATCAGTTCCATCATTTGGATACAGTACTTTTGAAAGAGTTTCTGAACCAACTTTTTCTTCGACTGCTCCATAATAATCTCCGATATTAAACGCATAGAAATCAAAACTTTCAGTTGCATCTGCTCTCCATAGTCTTAGTCGGTTGCAGCTATTAACTCGATATCCCAGTATTGGGACATCATGTGGCACACCAATCGCATGCTCTGATGGAATCCATCGAGAGCGATAGCTTCCTTTTTCATCGATGTAGTTTTCAGTATGTCCTCCAAAACCAACTAAGCATGCTTCATCTGGTTGGGGTAATTCCCAAGGCCATCCACCTTTTAGCCATTTATCAGTAACTTCTACTTGCCAGCCATCACGAATTACTTGATTAAAGATGCCAAACTCATATCGAATTCCATAACCAATTGCTGGTACTTGGAGTGTTGCAAGTGACTCCATGTAGCAGGCTGCTAATCGCCCTAAGCCACCATTTCCTAGACCTGGCTCTTCTTCTACTTCTAAAATATGACTAAGGGATTCAATACCAAACCTGCGAAGAGCTGCTTCAGCTTCTTTTTGGATACCCAGATTTAAAAGGTTGTTGTTTAGTTGGGGACCAATAAGAAATTCAGCAGAGAGATATGAAACTGTTTTATGAGGTTTAGCGCGAATAGATTCAAGACTTG
Source organism: Prochlorococcus sp. AG-363-P08 (assembly GCA_003278195.1). GTDB lineage: Bacteria > Cyanobacteriota > Cyanobacteriia > PCC-6307 > Cyanobiaceae > AG-363-P08. The sequence continues at coordinate 109,418 of QCGE01000001.1, read as the reverse complement.
CGAGATATCTGGTCATTAAGCGATCTCTTACGGCATAGCTCAATGCCATATAGAGGTCGTGGAGGCTAGCGGTTGGAGCAAGTTTTCCAAGAGTAAAGAAGAGATGTTCAGTCATGCCATCAAAGACGGCATCTACATCAATGCCTGCGCGTTCTGGGTCTGCATAGCAACCTGGAGTTGGAAGACGCAGGTCAAGGGGCTTGGACTCGCTCATGAAGGTTTTCGACAAAAGTTGAAGTGCAGGATTAGTGATCTTTCTGCTTTAAGAAGGCAAGGGTGTTCTCTTTCAGGGAAGATGGATAGGACTTATGTCCTTGGGCTAATTCCCGGAAATCAATAGTTGTAAAAATGTTTTGAAAGACGCTAGCTCTACTTTGACGGTCATACATCTAGTGACCTCAGATCCACACTTTGAGATTTTGGTTTTCAGAACATTGCGCTATGAGCATTTATTGGGAGCACGGTCCTTTATGTTTTCCTTCTGGTGAACTAAATCGGTCTTATGTTTTTGCCTCAAGTGCTCTCAGTGCTTAGCACCCATGACGTTGAGGTCGCTGAAACCTTAATAGGAGTCATTAATTTTTTGCTTATTTTCTTGGCAGCAAGAACTTTGGCGGAAGTTTTGGTGAGATTGAGTTTGCCAACTATCGTTGGCGAATTACTTGCGGGTGTTGTTATTGGGGCATCAGGGTTTCATTTGTTGATGCCTCCTTCTACTAATGCTCAATTGAATGAGGGATTTGTTCAGTTCATAAGCACGTTGGCTTCAGTGCCACCTGAGGCGGTGCCTGATCTTTACTTTGAGAGTTTTCCGTCTCTACAAGCTGTTGCCACACTTGGTTTATATGCATTGCTTTTTCTCACAGGCCTTGAAAGTGAATTAGAAGAACTAGTAGCAGTGGGAGTTCAAGCATTTACCGTTGCTATGGCAGGAGTGATTCTGCCTTTTGCCTTTGGAACATTGGGTTTGATGTTTATTTTTCAGGTTGATTTAATCCCTGCTGTATTTGCAGGGGCTTCTATGACAGCAACAAGCATAGGAATTACAGCGAGTGTTTTTGGCGAACTTGGATATCTCAAAACTCGTGAAGGACAAATAGTGATTGGTGCAGCTGTTCTTGATGACATTTTAGGAATAGTCATTCTTGCTGTGGTAGTTGCTCTTGCGAGTGGAGGATCATTACAAATTGCCCCGATTGTCAAGCTTGTTTTTGCAGCAACATTATTTGTAATTGGAGCGATTGTTCTTAGTAGAACGGCTGCCCCAGCATTTGATTGGGTGCTTGACCGATTAAAAGCGCCTGGGGCAGTTGTAGTTGCGTCTTTTGTAATTCTTGTTTTGAGTTGCTTTGTTGCAACTGCTATTGGCTTGGAGGCGGCATTAGGCGCCTTTGCCGCCGGTTTGATACTGAGTAGTTCTAAAAATAATCATGCGATTCAACAGTCAGTTCTTCCTCTAGTGTCTCTTTTCGCAACCATTTTCTTTGTTTTAGTTGGAGCTGGGATGGATCTTTCTGTTATCAACCCTCTTGATCCCGCTAGTCGTTCTGCGTTAGTGGTTGCTGGATTTATGTTGATTGTTGCAATTGTGGGAAAAATCGCAGCAGGTTGGTCATTTCTTATTGATAAACCGACAGATCGTTTAGTGGTTGGATTGGGAATGATGCCTAGAGGAGAAGTCGGCTTGATCTTTCTTGGCCTAGGAACAAGTGCAGGATTATTAACCCCTTCTTTGGAAGCTGCGGTCTTGTTGATGGTTATTGGCACGACTTTTCTGGCGCCTGTTCTACTAAGAATTGTTCTTAAAGATAAAACTCCTGGTGGAGGTAATGAAATTCCAGATGAGATAGCCGCAAATCCAGTGGGACTTTTATAGACTTTTAAATCACAGTACAGATCCCAAAGCTAAATATGAGATCTTAGTAGAATTATCTCTGCATGGATAATTCTCTTATGAGTTTATATTTACTTCCCTACCATTCTCTTACTTGGCAAGTGATTTCATTGATTCTATGACTTCTATAACTGCGACACCAAATCAACCTTGGAGTTATTTAGGACATGATGTTTTCTCGGTGAGTAGTTCTCCTGAGGAGAGTGCCTTCGGTTTGTTTAATAAGAGAAAGAGGCCTGCATTATTACTTGTGCATGGTTTTGGTGCTTCAACAGATCATTGGAGATACAACATTCCTGTACTTTCAGAATCTTATGAAGTACATGCAATTGATTTACTTGGCTTTGGACGGAGTGCTAAGCCTCCTGAATTGGAGTACGGCGGCGAGCTTTGGAAGGAACAAGTAGTTGCATATGTAAAAGAGAGAATTCGAAGACCCACGGTAATTGTGGGGAATTCTCTTGGAGGTTATGCAGCACTTGCTGCAGGTGCTGCTTTAGAAGAAGAATCTGCGGGCGTTGTTTTGCTTAATGCAGCTGGTTATTTTAGTGATGAAAAGTATGTTTCCCAGCCAAAGAATTTCTCCACTAGGTTGCGGAAAATTATTGGATCTGGTATTTCACGAGATATTTTATTTAAGTGGTTTATATATCCTGCTATGCAGAGATTGATATTTGAGAATCTTCGCAGACCTCGTGTTATTCGAAGTACTCTTCAGCAGGTATATATAGATCCTACAAATGTAGATGATTATTTGATTGAGTCTATTAGGAGGCCTTCTTTGGATCCTGGTGCATTTCAGGTGTTTCGTAAAGTTTTTCAAGCACGTGGCTTAAAAGGTAAGCCTATAGATGAATTATTTAATGATTTACAAGCACCATTACTTTTGCTTTGGGGAGATAGTGATCCTTGGCTCAGAAATGCAAAAGCGAAACAAGATAAGTTTCGAGTTTTTGCTAGACAGGCATCATTAGAATTTAAAGAGGTACTTTTGAAGGCTGGTCATTGTCCTCATGATGAAATACCTGAGCGTGTCAATGCAGAAATGCTTTCTTGGTTAAAAGGATAGCAATAAGTCTGATTCTTAGATTATTTCTACAATTGAATTGATGGTCATGAAGTTTACCCAAAAGAATGATCCATATGAACATTGGGAGTTCATGAATACGTTTAATGGTGATCGGTTGAGAATAGTGCCTGAGCGTGGTGGCTTAATTACAGAATGGCGTTGCAATAATAGAGAAATCCTTTACCTTGATATGGAGAGATTTAATGAAAAAAATAAAAGTATTAGAGGAGGTATTCCTATTTTGTTTCCAATATGTGGAAATTTGTCAAATGATTCTTATGTGACACCTTTAGGTAAGTTTGAAATGCTTCAGCATGGATTTGCTAGGGATAACTCTTGGGAAATTTTATACAACGAAAACAAGCAAGCGATTGTATTAAGTCTTTCTGAAAACCAGGAAACACTCGTTCAATATCCTTACTATTTTATTATTCTGATTGAAGTTAAATTCAAGAAAAATGGTATTTATATGAGAGTTGAGATTAAAAATCGCAGTAAATATAAAATGCCTTTTTCTTTTGGAATACATCCTTATTTTAATATTACTAATTTAGAAAATTCTAAAATAGAAGGATTAACTGATACTTGTATAAATTATTTAGATAAGTCTATGACTAATACAAATGAGCAACTTTCAAGACTTGAAAGAGGAGTTGATTTTCTTTCAGGACCCTCTGAAAAAGTTTGCCTAACCGATTTATTAGCAGGAATCCGTATTGATGCGCAATTTCAATACCCTCTTGACTTGCCGGTGATCTGGACAGACCCACCAAGAAAGATGGTTTGCTTAGAACCTTGGACTAGCCCAAGGAACTCTTTGGTTACTCATGATCGTCTGCAGTTTCTTGACCCAGAAGAATCAACCAACTTTACATGTGATTTTTCTGTCGTAAATTTATGAGGCCACGCCTGGAAGGCGTCCAATTGAGATTTGAGACTTTGGATCAAAATTATATTTCAATGCTTCAATTAGACTTTTTGATGGAACATCCTCCCATGATTTTAAAGGGATTTCAATGTTCTTTGGCTGCATTAATATAATCAGTTCTCCGTTGATTTTTTTGATAAAATTTCGCAGGCTATCTACTTTATTCTTTTGAGAGATTCCTTCAATATCTAATATTCTTGTTTCCCACCCTTCTCCAATACCAGTTCCTGCTGAAAACCGCCAGTTCCACTTTTTAAGTGATGCTATCTCATTACTACAAATTAGATCTTTAGCATTTGCAGGTGGGATAGATAGTCTTATTAACCAAGGAACATCTGAATTGTGCATTCTCGGGAATTGATGTGTGAGCAAAGGGCCTTCCCATTCTTCTTCAATTAATTCAAGTCCCTGTAAGTTGATCAACTTTTTAAGTCCTTTTATTTGGTCTTTAATGGCCTCATCAGAAACACTTGCCAAACCTATTTCTAATTTCCACTCATTAGGATCATTTTTCACCCAGTCAAAGTATTCCGGGGTGAAGGTAGAACGTATTACCTTACATCTAAATTCTTCCAATTCAGGAAACGGACCGTTGATATGAATTTGAGAATGAGCTGGTTTTATTGGTTGTGTCCTAAGGGTTAGTTCTGTGATTATTCCAAGACTTCCCCAACTGCCACAAAGTAGTCGCATCATGTCATATCCCGCTACATTTTTTACTACTTTTCCTCCTGCATTTGCTTCTATCCCATCACTACGTTGAAAGCCGATTCCGATTATCTGATCACGAACACCTAAATGTCTATATCGCAAACTTCCAGAAAGTCCGCGTGCTATTAATCCACCTATGCTGCCACTACTTTTAGTATCCTTGTGTGGGTTTGTTCCCCAAGGCCAGTCAATGGCAAGCCATTGATTTTGTTCCGCTAAATAATCCTGTAATTCACCATAGGGAATACCTGCTTGGACAGTGATAGTTAAATCTTCAGCTGAGTGATTAATTACTTTATTAAGACGCCTGGTGCTGATTGGTTTTGATCTTTTTTCGATTGGAGGTCCCCAGTTGATTCTTGAACTCAGTCCACATGGATGCCAAAGTTTTGTCTCTTCATGTAGCTCTGCTAAAAGATTAGAAAGGTCTTTTGGAGAACTTGGTTCGATGGTCATGCCAGGCTTTGTTATTTGGGGTTTCACAGTCAGTGGATGATATGAAGATTGTTGTGCTTGATGATGATCCAACTGGTTCGCAAACAGTTCATAGCTGCCCATTGTTGCTTTCGTGGGAATTCGATGCTCTATGTAGAGGACTGCGCCATGAATCTCCTCTCCTTTTTATATTGGCTAACACTAGAGCGTTGCTTCCAGCAGAGGCCGCTGGTCGTATTAGCGAAATTTGCTTTGTTCTGAAACGAGCAATTCTTGCTGAGGGTTTATCTCTAAATAACATTTTTTTTGTGAGTAGAGGTGATTCCACCCTTAGAGGGCATGGTGTACTAGAGCCAAGCATGATTGCTGGAGTGTTTGGACCTTTTGATGCCACGCTCCATATACCCGCTTTTTTTCAAGGTGGTCGCACTACGGTTGATGGCATACATTTATTGAATGGGAAGCCAGTTCATACAACTTCTTTTGCAAAGGACAGGTTATTTGCTTATTCAACTAGTAATTTGGCTGAGTGGTTGAATGAAAAAAGCTCAGGTCAGATAGATCCTTGCTCTGTAAAAAGAATTAGTTTGTCCCTACTTGATAAGGCTGCTGCTGGGAAAGAAGGGATGAATGCGTTGGAGGCTTGGTTGGAATCATGTTCTAAGAATCAGAATGTAATTGTAGATGCAGTGAAATCATCACAATTGGATGCATTAGCAGAAGCAGTGAGGAATTTGACTGGAAAGAAAAGGTTTTTATTTCGCTCAGCAGCAAGTTTTTTAAACTCTTTATCATGCCTAGCTCCTCAAATATTAGAAGAGAGTTTGATTGCAAATATGCGTAGAAAAGATGAGTTTGGAAATCCTTTGCCAGGAATGGTGATCGTTGGTTCCTATGTAAGTCTTGCTGATGCACAATTGCAAAAATTGCTTGAAGGCACTAGTTGCCATGGAGTGGAGATACCTGTCAGCAAGTTGGCTGACTTATATAATCAAAGTTTTAAGGATTCATGTGTTTTAGAATTGGAGAGTGAGCTGTTATCAAAGATTGAGAATTTACTAGCTGATGGGAAGACACCAGTGTTATATACGACCCGCGGTGAATGGATTTTACCAACGTTAGAATCAAGAGTTTTGTTTGGTTGTTTTTTGGCGCAATTTATTGCAAAGATAATAAGTCAACTAGCGTTAAAATTGGGTTATTTAATTAGTAAAGGTGGAATCACCTCAAATGTACTTTTGAAAGAAGGATTTGGCGTTGAGAGTGTTGATTTAAAAGGTCAGATTTTCCCAGGCCTATCATTAGTAATTGCTTCTCTAAATGAACGAAATATTCATATGCCAGTCATCACATTTCCAGGGAATCTTGGTGATTCAGAAACTCTTTTAAGAGTTTGGAGACTTGTCGATTCCTGCTGATTTTGCAAGTAATTGCATTGGATGTAATACTTTTAAATCACTTTTCCTATGCCTTCGTATTTGCAAAGTGCACCCAATATTTGCACTGGCAACTATGCTTGCACCAGTGCTACTCAGGTCATTAACTTTGATTGTTCCCAGCTCTTTTGCGATTTCTGGTTGAATTAGATTATAGATACCTGCGCTTCCACAACATAGACCCATTTCTTTAACCTCACGAAGTACAATATTTGGTATTTTCTTTAAGAGTTGACGAGGTTCTTCTGAAATTTTTTGTCCATGTATCATGTGGCAAGCATCATGATAAGCAACCTCTATTGATTCTGTAGAAGTGATGTTTTCATTGCTAATCATTTTTATGGGCTGAAGAGATTCAATAAACTTTTTGCTAAGACCATTTTGAACTAGAAATTCATGCACATCGAGGACAGGAATCTGAAAATTTTTTTCTTTATCCAAAAGTGTTTGATAAGCTTTCATTGTGTGACCACACCCAGATGCTGCAACAACAATTGCATCTAATGGCTCTTCGCCAGCTGGCTTTCCTTTCCCAATAACATTTACAAAGCTCTTTACTAGTTCTTCTGCATGGCGAATAGTTGAATTTATATAGCCTTGATGATGGGTAACAGCACCACAACAACCTTGGTCATTTGGAATGATGACTTCGAAACCATTGGCTTGTAATACTGCCAATGTTGCTTGATTTACATCTGGATCAAAACACCTTTGGACACATCCAAGTACCAGTCCTATTCGACCACGCTTAGCTCCATCGTATTCATTGATTATTTTGAAATTATCTTTAAAACTCCCTTCTACTAGTGGGGGTAATAGTGCTTCCATTTCCTCAATTTGACTTCCAAAAATTCTAGTAAACTTGAGTTCACGGAAAATATTTTGAAAATGACTTCCAGAATAGCCTCGAACAGAATGGAGAATTGTTCTTAATCTTTTAGGGTAAGGTAAAATAGATAAGAGAATTTTTTTGAATAATTTTTGACAAGAGCTTTCTAAATTATTTGTATTTATTTCTGGACGAGTTGCTTCTATTAATTTGTCATATCTAACCCCTGAGGGACAAGCTGTTACACATGCAAAACATCCAAGACATGTGTTGAAATGGTGTGCAATTGTTTTATCCATTTTTAACTCACCACTTTCAATAGATTTTAAAATGTGGATTCTTCCTCTGGGTGAGTCCATTTCTGTGCCAAGGACCCTATAACTCGCACAAGTTGGTAGACAAAAACCACAATGAACACATGGATCAATTGTTCCATTAGGGATAAATTGATTAAGAACTTTTGATTTTTTTTGGATTGGCTCCATGTTTCTATTGTGCATATTTAAGTTAGCTCTGCCTAATTATTGAACCAGTTTTATCTAGAAATTTTGGATTAGCCATTTGATTCCTTACTTAAAATCTCTCAATTATCGATTTTGCGAATCCGCTGCAGCTTAATGGTTCTACTGGAGGTTCCATCAGTCGAGCCAAGTCGTAAGTAACTTTCTGCTCTGAAATCGACTCGCTAATTCCTTTGGTAATTAGTTGGGCCGCTTTGTGCCATCCAAGAAATTCCAGCATCATGACACCACTGAGTATGACTGAGCCAGGGTTGATTCGATCAAGACCTGCATGCTTAGGAGCTGTGCCATGAGTAGCTTCGAATATGGCAGCTTTGTCACCAATATTGGCGCCAGGAGCCATCCCGAGCCCACCAACAATTGCAGCCGCCGCATCAGATATATAGTCTCCATTCAAGTTTAGAGTTGCGAGAATCGAGTATTCCTGAGGACGTGTCTGAATTTGTTGGAAGATGCTATCAGCTATGCGATCATCAACTAAGACCATTTCTCGCCATTTGTCTTTTCCATGGGTTATTCCAATTAAATTAATAACATTTTTGACTTCATTGCATATTGATTCTTTCTTTTCGGAGGTCAAAGAATTATATCCAGGGTCAATCATCTTCGCATTTTCTTCATAACTAATAGTTGGATTGCTATCAAAATTTTGAAGAATCCAGCTTTCTCGTTCGGTAACACAAACCTTTCGGAATTCACTAGTAGCTAATTCATATCCCCAATCCCGAAATGAACCCTCTGTAAATTTCATAATGTTGCCTTTATGCACCAAGGTCACGTGTCTTTTTGTCCCTTCCATTCGTAAAGCATGTTGAATTGCTTTACGAATATGCCTTTGACTTCCTTCTTTGCTTACTGGTTTGATCCCTATGCCAGCTTCTTTAGGGATTTGACGTTGGCCCAACTTTCCATTGGCTGGGATTACTACTTTGTTGAGGTGCTCTCTTAACTCGATTCCTACAGGGTCTTTTGCTTCCCATTCGATTCCCATATATATATCTTCGGTATTTTCTCTATAAACAATGACATTAAGGTCTTGAGGTCTTTTATGGGGACTAGGTGTGCCTTCGTAATAACGACATGGACGAACACATGAATAAAGGTCGAAGATTTGCCTTAGAGAAACATTCAGCGATCGGATTCCACCTCCAATAGGAGTTGTAAGAGGGCCTTTTATTGCTACTCCATAGGTTTTGATTGCTTGAAGCGTGTCTTCAGGCAAGTATTGATAAGTTCCATATATTTCGCAGGCTTCATCGCCTGCATAAACTTTGAACCATTCGATCTTCTTTGTTGTGCCATAAGCTTTTTCTATTGCGGCATCAATAACTTTTTGCGTTGCTGGCCAAATATCGGCACCGGTTCCATCTCCACGGATAAAAGGAATAATAGGGTTATCGGGGACGACAGGTTCTCCATTCTCGAAACGAATAATCTTCCCTTTTGATGGTGGGGTCAGTTTTTCGAATTGCGTCATAACCACTCTTTAGAAGAAGATGCTCCTCTGTTGAGCCTATGCCTTGGAGGTGTGATTTATCTTCCTTATTTAGTGAAAACTTGAATTAGGAAGGCAAATAGCGCTTAAAGGATGTAATTTTCTTTTGATTACATGACCTATTCTCCTTTGACTAATTCTGGAGGTACCTCTCAGATCTGGGTGGTAGCAGCGTGTTACAACGAAGAGGAGGCTATAGAGCATTTTATTGAGCGGGTTGTTGCGATACCTAAAGTTGATCGATTGGTTTTGGTAGATGATGGTTCAAGGGATAGAACAGTTTCCAGAATTCTTGATTGGCATGGCAAGCAAGTTGATCATGCAATCCCTGAAAAATTGGTTTTACTTGAATTAACTAGAAACTTCGGTAAAGAGTCTGCAATGCTTGCGGGCCTTGATTATGCAAAAGGCAATTGCGATGCAGTTGTTTTGATTGACTCTGATTTGCAACATCCGCCTGAGTTAATTGATGAAATGGTTTTTGAATGGACTAATGGTGCAGAGATTGTTACTGCTGTAAGGGATAGTCGTGATCAAGAGTCGCTCTTGAAAATAACTACTGCCTCATGGTTCTACAAAGTGTTCAACCGACTTGTTGACTCTATCCAGTTAACTGAAGGAGCAGGCGATTATCGATTACTAAGTGCACCTGTAGTAAATGCGTTAACAGAAATGCGTGAATTTAGTAGGTTCTCTAAAGGGTTAGTGCCTTGGACAGGTTTTAGAAGTATAGAAGTTAGTTATAAAAGGGTTAACCGTATTGGGGGAATTAGTTCTTGGAGCCCTTTGAAGTTGTTGGGCTATGCATTAGATGGAATATTTTCTTTTTCTGTCTTACCTTTAAAAATCTGGAGTTTTTTAGGGATAACAGTTTCATTAATCAGTATATTATATGCTTTGGTTATTATTTTACAAACTATTTTTAATGGGATTGATGTTCCTGGATATGCTTCTTTGATTGTGGCTGTTTTGTTTCTAGGAGGCGTACAACTTATTGGAATAGGAGTACTAGGTGATTATATTGGCAGGGTTTATGTGGATACAAAAGCGAGACCTCATTATTTTATTAGAAAGATTCACTGCCAAGACTAGAATAGTCAGAAAGTAATTTTAATCTTTTTAATTCATCCCATTCTTTTTGTCTTAAGCTTGAAGAAATAAATTTTTTTGATAGTTCGAAGGCTAGTAATTTTTTATTATCAAGATCCTTGTAATCAATTTCTGCAGCTGGATGCGTAAGCAGAATTGATGGGGTTTGACCATTTCTTGGCTCTATGGTTTGTAGTTCTTTAAAACATGCAAAAAGTGGTTGTTCAATCATTTGCCCTGTAAATAGTATTCCAGCAAAACCTGCATTAGTTTTGATTTGTGCTTGCTTTATCCTTGGTTTTGCAAGAATTGTTAGAAGTTGAAGAACAAACCATTTTATTAGGCCTCCTTGAAGAATGCTTTTCTTCCAGTAATTAAGTGATACCCCTGTAGGTATTGGCTCAAAAGTAGTTCTTAGCCAAGTAACTTTAGCCCCTTTCGATAGGTTAAGAATAACATCAAGGACAATAGGAATTAAATGAATATGTTGATGACCGTCTATCCAAATAGAATCATAAGAAGTCAATTCTTTGAAAAGATTTATCTGAGCACTAATTTCTTTTTTTATTTGATTCTCGACAGATATTCGGTTGGAATTGTTTTTTGGAAGCAAGGAGTAAAGAATTAGCTTGCCAAAGCTTTGATTCAATATACCTTGACTATTAGTTACTTGACTTTTCCCTTCTTGAGAAGAGACTGCTTTACCTTCAGTTAAGCATACATGAAGTGTAAGTGGGAAAGTAAACTTCTCTTGCCAATCTTTAATAGCAGATTCCACCTCTGCTCCATTAATTAAAATGCTGGCACTATTGAGTTCATTGTTTTTTGCCAGTGAGAAAATTGCTTTATTGGTTGCATTCGAAAGGCCTAGGTCGTCAGCATGTATTATTGGCTTATATCTAGAGGAATAGATTCTAATAAAGCTAAATCTTGCAGCATTAGACCAGATTAAAGCATTTATTAATGTTGGAGAAAGTACAAATATCCATGTAGTGAAAGGTAGATGTTTGACTGAACTTAATATTATTGGTAATAGTAAGCAGACAATTATATTTAAAATAAATTGAAAAATCAACCATCTTTTGGCAAAGCGATTTCCGTTTGTTGCTTTTCTAAAAGTAAATATTGAATGCCCTAAGTAGCTTATGCAAGACGCTAATAAGAATCCACTAAGATTACTAGTCCAAAGTGGTAAATAATTGCTTAAAATGAGTAGAGAGATTGCATGTGTTGTAGCAGCTAAACCTCCTACTATTGCATATTTAGAAATTTTAGTGATAGCCTTCAGGAAATTCATTTTTTAGACACCCTCTTCCATAGGGATGCTTTTTTAAAAGCAAATTTAAAACCCTCAGGATATTTTACAGGCATCGTTAATTAGATTTCCTATATATAATATGAATACCTAATAGGCATGCTTTTTGCTACCTCTAGAAGGGATAGGTGGGATTGGTGAATGCATCTGATTATGTTCACAGCTTGGATTTTGCCCATGCACTTGCTTCGTCAGTAGCGCTTGTACGCCTTCATTATCCAGAGGCTTCTGTGAATTTGACTCCATGGCGTGATGATCCTCAGACACGTATGTGGTCTGAGGCTGAGTCTCTAGATATGTCTTTCCATTTCCCAGGTTGGTCTCCACGTTTGCAGTGTCGGAGCCTGCTTTTGCAGCTTCGTTTAAGTGGAGAGGAAGTTGGATCAGTTAAACCGCATCTTTTGGGAGTGGTAATTAGAGGAATGACCTATGAGGGAGAGAGATGGAGGTTGGCTACTGTTGGAGAATGGAAACCAACAGGTGACTACTTGCCAGAGCCTGTTCACCTGCTTCAGCTCAAGGAGATATGTAGAGAACTTTTCTCTCTTTTTCCACCTTCACATGAAATCTTTTAATTCTTCTCACTTAGACTGCTTTCATTATTAGTGCGTACACGTTCAATGTCTTTAGACCTTGCAAGGCTATTAAGAGAAGGTACCAAAAAGGCCCACACAATGGCTGAGAATACTGGGTTTGTGACTTGTTTCCTTAAAGGAGTAGTTGATAAATCTAGCTATAGATTACTGATGGCAGATCTTTATTTTGTCTATTCTGCTATGGAACAAGAGATTCAGCACTTGTCTGAGCAAGGTCACAAAATTGTGAGTACATTTGATTATAAGGAACTAAATAGAACTGAGGCAATCAAGCAAGACTTGGCCTTTTATTTTGGGGAGAATTGGTCTGTTGAAGTTAAGCCCACACCTTCAGCTAAAGATTACGTAGATCGTATTCACTATATAGCTTGTAATTCACCTGAACTTTTATTAGGCCATCATTACACTAGATATATTGGTGATTTATCTGGGGGTCAGATTCTTAAAAGGATAGCTAAGAAAGCAATGAATCTTGAGGAAGATGAGGGTTTAAACTTTTATGACTTCCCACTTATTCATGATGAAAAGTTATTCAAAAAAAGATATTCTGAGAATTTAAACTCTTTACCTATTAATCAAAGTACAGCAGAATCAATAGTGGAAGAAGCTAATAAAGCATTTGCATATAATATGAATATGTTTAAAGAACTCGAAGGAAACCTAATAGCAACAATTGGCAAGCTTCTATTCGGCATGCTTACTAGACGCAAACGTAAAGGAAGCACAGAGTGAAAAAAGCCTTAGACAAATACAAAAAATACAATTAAAATTAGTCTATAATGCAATTTTACTGCTTGATTGCCTAGCCCGACTTTTTATTCGTATATCGGGTGTGAATTTCTTCTAAAGTGGTTAAATCCTGAGCATTCATGTTTGATCTTTTACTTGAGGAGTTAGTTGCGAGTATTGAGATTCGTGGTGGTAGGCCTATGGATTTACCTAATGAATTTAGAAACTATTCTTCGGATAAGAATAAAAGTCTAATTTCTAATTGGCTATGGTCTGTTCCAGGGTTTCGTAGATGGAGAGTGACAAAATTAGATTCAGGTGAAAGTCTACAAGTTCTTAATTCTGTTGCTTACCCAGATTATATTAATGATCATCCAATCATGGGAATTGACTTGTTATGGTTTGGCGCAAAAAGTAAGTTAGTTGCAGTACTTGACTTCCAGCCTTTGTCACAGGATCGTGCTTATCTTGACAGGCACTATCATGGACTTAAATCCATCAAGGAAAATTTTCCTGAGCTTGATAGTAAAGAAAAGATGCGTTCATTTGATCCAAATCAGTATTTTTCACCGTGGTTGTTATTCTTTCGTGGTGGACTAGAACAGGCAAAAACTACCCTTCCTAGAGCATTTAAATCTTTTCTAGATTGTTATTGGCAATTGCATTTAGAATCCTCTCAGAAATTATCCGTGATCAGTCCAGACCAGGTTAAAGTCTTACAGGATAATTACGATATCTATTCAGCAGATAGAGATCCTGCTCATGGACTATTTACTAGTTATTTTGGGAAGCCTTGGACGGATCGATTTGTGAACGAGTTTCTTTTTCCATCTAGCAATAAAGATCAATATATTTCAACCAAAGACTTTGATGCTGGTAAATGACTTATATACGTAAATCAAGTTTAGATCCAATAAATATTCCGGATTGGCGGTGGAAGAAATTTTTAGACTCTGCGATTCTTAATATTCAGAATCTAGATATTATGCCATGTAATTTTTCGGAGGAATTTCTTCAGAAGCAAGCATTGACAGGCTCCAAGTCAAATCCACAGAAGGTTACTACTAACACTTGGGCATGTAGGACGGAAAAGTTAGAAAAAGTTCGAGCAGTCTGTCTTCAGGCAGGGGCCTCTACCTCTGTTTTTAATTTCGTGGCGATTCCATCAGTTAATTATGAAATACCTTTTTTTGGTGCTGATTTTGTCACTCTTCCATCAGGTCATTTGATAGCACTTGATCTACAGCCAGTTTTATCAAATGATACCCAACATATAAATAAATTTATGAAGCATTTAAAACCTTTGTCATCAAAATATTTATCAATATTTCCAAATGGAGGAGAAATACCTTTAGAAGCAAAAAAGTTTTTTTCACCTGGTTTTATTTGGACTAGATTGCCTTTATCTCAAGAGTCTGATGAAATGATTCATGAGCACTTGATGTCTGCATTTATTCAATATTTTGATTTATACTTAAATATTGTTCAGGAAGCAGATTTAATTTCTCATGAAAGATCTTTACTATTAAGGCAAGGCCAACACTCATATCTTCAATATCGTTCTTCAAAGGATCCTGCAAGAGGAATGCTTACAAGGTTTTATGGGAAGGAATGGACTGAGTGTTATATCAACGATGTAATCTTTAGCTCTATATTCTCATGAATTATTGAGAATTGCTCGGTTTATTGACTTATTGGACTGCTATTAACCTTTGAAAACCTAAAATACATTACTAACACTCTTTTATTTCAGTTATTTATGACTATAAAGATTCTTTTCGTTTGCTTAGGCAATATATGTAGATCACCTGCAGCAGAGGGTGTTTTCATAAATAAGATTAAAACTCAAGGTATACAGGATGACTTTTTTGTTGATTCGGCAGGTACTGGATCTTGGCATGTTGGTAATCCAGCAGATTCTAGGATGTCATTAGCAGCAAGTAAGAGAGGTATTCATTTACCTAGTATTGCCAGGCAAATTAGCAAAGAAGACATCTCTACCTTTGACTTTATTCTGACTATGGATAATCAGAATTTGAAAGATGTCAAGCTTCTATCCAGTCAACAATCTATAGTTAAAAAGGCTGAGTTAAATCCAATTCTTACTTTTGCATCAAAGACAAATCTTGTTGAAGTTCCAGACCCTTATTATGGTGGTGACAAGGGATTTGAAGATGTTCTTGACCTTTTAGATGATGCATGTGATGGATTACTTAGAAGATTGAAATCTAATGACTAGACCATACTTCTTGAGGAACATTAAGACGAAAAAGCTCTACTAATTCATTAACCACCTTCTCAATATCCATTCCATCTGTAATTACTTCTATAGCATCATCTGCCTTTCTTAAAGGTGACACTTTTCTAGAGCTATCTTTGTAGTCTCTCTCGATGATCTGTTTTTCAATTATTTTTATATCTTCTACAATTTGTCCTCTTTGTATCAGATCATCTCTTCTTCGCCTTGCTCTTTCCTTAGGGCTTGCTGTTAAGAAGATCTTTAGCTCTGCATCTGGGAATACAGTAGTTCCAATATCCCTTCCCTCAGCCACTAAGCCACCATCACTTCCGATTTGCTTTTGTTGAGTAGTTAGTGCTTTACGTACGTCAACATTTGAGGCAATTGTAGATACTAGATTAGTTACAGTTTGTTCCCTTATTGCATCTGTTGCATCTAGCTTGTTGATTATAATAATTTGATTACCTGAATCAGAGAATTTGAGCTCAAGTTGTAGATTCTCAAGTAGTTTCCTGATCCTTTGTTCGTCATTTGGGTCTATATTTTCTTTCTGAATTAACCAAGTAACAGCGCGATACATTGAGCCAGTATCTAGATAAATCAATTGCAATCTTTTTGCGAAGAGTTTCGTGACAGTGCTTTTACCTGCCCCTGCAGGACCATCAATTGCAACAACAGGTTTACGAGTCATGAGAAAAGTGTGATCTATTAGGCGAGTGTTTCCACATCTCACGGCAGCTGCTAGTAAGGTGTGGTTTTTGATTGCATTGGTCGGTTGAAGTGTAAATGGATCAACAGCTTCAATGTATTCCACCTTCAAATCATGTTTAATTAATTCGTTTTTCAGCTCAGTATTGTTAAGCTTACCCTCCAACTTGAATTTTTTATTAGTGTTCTTTAATGTCTGAGAGAAGAATATTAAATTCTTTTTCTCTGATTTAGTGAGGTAATTATTTCTAGAACTATAAGGGATTCCATTCTCATCTCTGACTGTTGCAACTGATAGAACTTTAATAGGAAGTCCTAGATCAGATATTAGTTTACGCAAGATTATTAATTGCTGCCAGTCCTTCTCCCCTAGGATTAAAATTTCAGGGCGTACCAGACTTAATAATCTAGTTACAACGGTAGCTACTCCGTCAAAGTGACCATTTCTATGAAAACCGCAAAGATATTTCTGAAGATCAGATGGTGCCTTGACTTGGCAGGTGTTTGACAAGCCACCAGGAAAGATATCTTCAAATGAAGGAGCCCATATTGCAGAAGCCCCGGCTTCTTCTGCTACTTCACAGTCTTTGTCAATAGTTCTTGGATATTTTTCAAAATCCTCATTTTTTCCAAATTGAAGCGGATTTATAAAAATGCTTGTTATAACTTTAAATGGTTTATTCAATTTAATATTTTTTGGAGCACTAATAAGAGAACTATGACCCTTGTGCAAGGATCCCATTGTAGGCACAAAAAATATTTCACAAGATTGGCTTTCCCGCCATCGACGTAATTCAATATTCGTTTGTAAGAAGGGAAGGCTCAGTGTTGCAACTCCTTATTTTTGTATGGAATTTGAATTAAAAAAATTGGAATTCCATAAACCATAGTCTTCACTTTACCTATAGATGACAGCATTGATAGCCCAGAGGCTTTTGTTTGTAAAACGTTATTTGTTGTTAAAAGTTCTCTCATAAAAGCGTAAGGTTGAATCCGTGGATCAATTTTTTAGTCAAGTGGTAATAATTGTTTTGATAATTGTTCAAACTGTCTAATTGCTATTGGCCAATTGACCAAGGGGGGTGACTATTAAAGAGGGATTAGCTTGCTATGGATTACAAGACTTCAGGAGTAAACGTTGAGGCCGGAAGGTCTTTCGTGAATCAAATCAAATCTAACGTGCAAGCCACCTATCGGAAGGAGGTGATAGGTGGCTTGGGGGGCTTTGGAGGTTTTACTCGTCTTCCTGAAGGACTGAAGAGTCCAGTTTTAGTTGCAGGTACTGATGGAGTGGGGACCAAGCTTGAGTTGGCTCAGAAGTATCAAGCTCATTTTGGGGTAGGTATTGATCTTGTGGCTATGTGTATTAACGATGTAATCACTTCTGGAGCGGAACCTCTTTTCTTTTTGGATTACATAGCTACCGGAATACTTAGTCCCGCTGCTATGGGTCAAGTAATTGAGGGAATTGCCAAGGGGTGTCGCTTGAGTGGTTGTTCTTTGTTAGGCGGGGAGACAGCTGAAATGCCAGGCTTTTATATGCCTGGTCAATATGACTTGGCTGGTTTTTGTGTTGGGGTTGCCGAAGAGGCAGCTTTAATTGATGGTAGTAATGTTTGCGAGGGTGACAGGATTATTGGTATAGGTAGTAGTGGTGTTCATAGCAATGGCTTTAGCCTTGTTAGAAAGGTTTTAGACCTAAAGAAAGTTGATCAAACCACTCAATATGGCAAAGACCAAGTTTCAGTGATCAATACACTTTTAGAGCCTACAAAGTTATATGGAGAATTGGTTAAGTCCCTTTTAGGAGCAAAAGTAGAGGTCAAAGCTATGGCTCATATCACTGGTGGTGGCTTGCCAGAGAATCTTCCAAGGTGTTTACCTACTGGTCTTAGAGCCTTTGTTGATGTCAAAGCTTGGTCTAGACCAGAAATATTCACATGGCTTCAAGAAGCCGGAGAAATCCCTGAAGTTGACCTTTGGAATACCTTTAATCTTGGAATTGGCTTTTGCGCTGTTGTTTCAGAATTTGAGGAGAAGCGATTTTTGGAGGTTTCTTCCAATACAGGCTTTGATGCTTGGACAATAGGAGTCGTAGAAGCTCATACAGACAAGGATCAGCAATTAGTAAAGGGTTTGCCTAGCTCATGAAAAGAATGGTCTGATTGCTTCGGATTTCTAACGAGCTGTTAGGTATTACCAATTACTTGAGGGCTGCCAGTAAAGTAGTTAAAAGCATTCCGAATCATTAGTTCGGTATCAGCGTCGTTACATTTTTTTTATCTCGATGCCTTTTGATAGTTCTCAACGCCTAACGCGGAGACGTAGTTCTGCTGGTCCAGTTCCTCCTCGCAGGCCACTTCAAGGAGGTTATGAAGTAAATGGCGCTAGCCGTCAAGCCGCAAGACCTACTTTTTTGACCCTTAGGGATCATGGAAAGGTTTATGTGGCAGATATGCCTAATCTTTCAGATGGCCAATTGGCCCATATTGGAAAGGAAGCTGAAGAGGTTCTTGAAAGTCTTGATAGACGATTAAGTGATCTTGAGCGTGAAGTAGGAAGTGGGGTGGGTGATAATGACACCTTTATCAAGGCGTCAACTAAGAGGGATGTAACTCGTCGCTTTATTCGAGCCATTCAAGATGAGCAGGAGCATCGACGTAATAACCCAGCATTGCGAACAGCAGCAGCTGAATCCCTTCCAAGAACATTTTTAGAAGTTGCTAGACATAGACTTCCCGGAGCAACTTTTGATTCTCTATTGAGAGAGGCATTAGCCGCTTGTTCTAATGAGGAGGAAGAGGAGAAGGAGAAGAAAGCGACTCCTCCAAGGACTCCGCCAGAACCTCCCCCTGTAAAAGTTGTTTTACCTATGCGGTCATCCCCTTCTAATCCAAAAAACAATACTTCAAGTTTGCCAGTAGTGGTTAGTCCAGATCCAAATCTCCCTGACTCTGAATAGCTAATAGCGCTTTAGTGTAAAATTAATAATAAGAATACTTTTCAGTCCTAGCAGACTATCATGAGTATAGAGAATGTCTAGTAAAACTTTTATTCCTAATTATTCTGATGCATCTGAAGAAGTAAAATCTAAAGCTCAAGTTGATTTAGAAATTTTTGTAGAGGAGGAAAAAATTCTTTGCAATCATTGCTTAAGAACTTCTAATAATGCAAAAAGATGCATAGGAAGGTGTGTCGCAGATAGTGAATATTAAAGATAAAAAATTACTTTTTGCTTAATTTCTTATTTTATTCAAACTTTAGTTGAAGATATTTCTTATTCGCCGGGAGAGCAACAAGCATAAATTGGTTTGTCTGATAGCTCTTCTCCAAACTCATTAAATTCAATCCCTATTTGATGACACTTCTCTATATTCTGATTATTTAATAGACGGGTAAATGAATTTATAGCTTTATTTTGATCAAGATTCTTTTCACCATATTTAATTTCGCATATTTGCGTATCTGCTAGACATATTCCTGGAATCAGCATGACAACAGAAATAGCATTTAAAAGGATTTTTTTTCTTATTCCCCTGCTAGCACCCACTTGGATAATTAAATTTTAGAAAGGGAGCGTTTCAAGCTCTTGAATCCAATCCTAGGTTGTCAACTCAATAAACAAAGAAAGCTTAATCTAAAGAGCCTATGTTTGGACTTAGTACTTTAAAAACGGTTTGCATAACATATATCTTATTATTACTGGAATGGTGAGGGCTTTGTAAAAGCTTCAAAAATAATGAAAATTTAGAGATCAGCCCATAATTACAGCTGTTCTGATAACTGTTCTGGATTTGTTTCGCTATAATAGTTATTGGAACAGTGTTATTGGAACTTTTATGCCTGGGTTTAGGAAAACTTCTTCACGGTTTCTTGCTCATAGAAAGCCATTCATGGCGGATTCTTTTAGGAGGAAAGTTGGATATTCTTACTTAGGTCCATTTAGTCGAGATGTGGATAAAGAAGTTTCTCTACTTAGAAGGGAGGGTTGTCATAAGATTTTTCAGGACATTTCAACCAGTGTTAGATCTATACACGAAAGGCCACAATTAGATTTGGCATTAAAGAATCTGCGGTATGGGGATCAATTAATTCTTTTGACTTTAAGTTCTTTAGGTAGTAATTATTCTAGGGTTGTAAATTCTCTGCATTGCATACATAGTCAGGGGATAGAGATTAGAAGTATTGATGGCCTTATTGACACTAGTAAAATAGGAAATGTATCATTGCCAATTATTTCATTGCTTTACGGGCTCTTATCACTTCAGGAAAAGCCTATTTATGCCGAGCCAAATAGAAATATAGATGAAGAATATTTTCTAGTTAGGAATACTGGGGGGAGGCCAAGAACTAGTCCTATTAAGGAGAGGCTAGTCATCAGGTTAAGGCAAGATGGATTCTCTTATCGGGCTATCAGAGAGCAAACAGGACTAGCTCTTTCAACAATAAGGCGAATAATAGTTGAACAACAATAAAGAGTTAAGTGGTTATGTGTAAGGCTGCTTGATAGCATTTATTATATAGCCAGTATGTTCATATAATTTGGTTTTTTTTGCTTTTAATTCTACTCCATACGGATTTGTAAAAATTGCAATTAATATTCTGATAAATCTTTTTACATTGTTTTTTTTGCCAGGGTAATGGCTTCCATTTAAAATATCATTTTCTTTAGAAAAGATAATTTCACTTATTTCCGCAATTATCTCTTTTTCAAGTAAATTTAATTTCGAGAAGTTTTTGATAACTTTTTCTCTTTCAGATATGTTGACTGATAGTAGTAGTTTTGAAAGACTATTTATGCAGCTTTTGTCTCCCATTATGATTTCTTTTAAAATACTTTGATATAAGATTTCCCACTTATAAGGCTCTTCATTAAATAAGGCAACACCTTCTTTGTATGGACCGGAAGGATTACTCATTGAAAGTCTTTCCATTTCATCGTCCTTGTTTTGCTCGGATCCCCAGTATTTAAAAAGTGGTGAAGCTTCTCTTGTTTTTTTAATCTGTTTGATAGGCTTCATTTCTTTTCTGTTTTTATTTATGATATACGGTTTTCTGGGCTTTTTTTGCTAGTCAAATCAGCCAAGTAAGACATAGAGTAGGTTTTCATATAAGACAAGGCATGAGTAAAGTTCAAAAAAAAAATAAGAAGAGCTGTTCAAGAAAAAAGGCTCTAATGCTTCTATTTGGATTCACTACACTCGGCACAAGGGTTGTCGCATCAATTTCTCTGGCAGCAATTGCATTAGGCTTATCCTCAATGAATCAAGAAGCAATGATTTTTAATGATTGCATTGAAGAATTAAGAAATGATAATAGTATTTCTGCTGCAGTAAATTTCTGCAATGGAGGCAAATGATTTGTGCAATGACTTTGAATCTTTTTTTAGTCTTAGATATATGCTTTTGACCTCAAAGAATCATTCTTCTTGCTAAGTATTTTTATCTATAATGCAAATCTCCTGATTGATTGCGTGAAACCTATGATCATTGAGAAATAGTATCTTGGAGTATTAATTACCGTCTAAGAAATGATTGAATAAATTTTGCAATTTTAAGAGAACCATCTCTATTGGTATGAATATAATCATAAACATCATCATCGTCTAGGACAGGTTGTAGATACATAGGAATGAGAGTGATGCTTTCCTTGAAATCAAACGAATTAATGATTTCTTCTTGGATATTATATACATACAGCAAATCAAGGCATATAGATTTCATGTCAGGATGCTTTTCATAAATAAGTGGGTGTCTGTCATATACTCTATGATTATTTAGGAACTTGCATCCTGGTATTTGTTGCTGAACTACAAATATACGACTATTAGGGAAGTTATTTATTGTCTCTGAAAGTAGATTTGAAAAAGTCTTTTTGTAGGATATAAAAGATGATCTATTTAATCTTTCGTGAGAATCATAGATTTTCCCTTTTTTCAGGAATTCAATTTCCCTTGCCATATGTCTTCTCAGTATTGCCCCTTTCTTGCTTCCTAATCCATTGAAAACCTTTAAAGCATTGCTATAAAAAAATGAATTATCTTTCAAAATGATTTTTATATATTCATAGCCCTGTGCAATGTCGTACTTAGTTAATTGATTTCTTAATAGCTTTCGATCATTAATTCCTATATAGAATATTATTGAATTTGTATTTTCTTTTTCTAAAGCCAAGGAGTGCCATTCTTTGATTGCAATGCGGTGTCCATAAGAACTTTGCCCATCGATTCCACCGTTTATAAAATCGAATTCAGGAATCAACGTGTCTAAATTATCTACCCAGGTTTCGCCCTCAGTAATAAATCTTTCATCAGTTGTAGAGCCTCCAATCGCTAAGATAACTTCTTTTGTATCAGGCAGAGATCTACTCCTGTAACCTAATTTGTCTCTTTTGTATATTATAGGTACTGAGTTTTTTGATGAATATATCTCTCGTGCATCATACTTTAAAACTCTATTCTTAATCATTGCAGGTATTGGTTTGTAGTCTGATTTACTTGCAAAGTTCTTGATCCATTTACCTAGGAATAACTCAATTATTGATATAAAGCATAAGAATGCCAAGAAGTTAATTGATAAGACTAATGCTATTTTTGGCTGTCTTTTCATGGAAATACGGAGCAAATGATTTCAGAAAGTACAGATCTTGTGTTAAAGATAAAAAGGCTACTCATTAAATTAAATAAATGCAACGCATTTCTTACAGGCTTTACAGGCTAAATGTATTACTGCTTGTTTAGGCAAATGGCCAAGTTGCAGCCAATGAATTTATTCATTTTATTCTTAATTACTCTGGGATCCTCGATGATTGGCTTGGCGTAGCATTCTTGCGATAATGAATTTGAGGATAAAAGGACTGATTGTCCTACAGCTTTAGATGCGTAAGAGAGAGCTAATAATTGAATTCCTCCTACTGATCTTCAGGAGAGGTAAGAAGGCGGCACCCAGATTCGAACTGGGGATAAAGGATTTGCAATCCTCTGCCTTACCGCTTGGCCATGCCGCCATTGATCAAGTATCACTATATTCCGCAGGTGGTATCAGCCAGGGAATCAAAGCACTATTAGTCATTTCAAATGGTCATGGAGAAGACTTGATAGCACTTAGGGTTTTGGAATCAATTCATAAAATTCACCCCAACCTTCTTTTAGAAGTAATGCCTTTAGTAGGAGAGGGAAAAGCCTTTACAGATGCCGTTTCTAAGGGTTGGTTAAATCAAATAGGTCCTATAGCAAGATTGCCTTCTGGTGGTTTTAGCAATCAAAGTATTAGTGGTTTGATCGCTGACTTCTCCTCTGGATTAATGCTGCTTTGTGTTAGGCAATGGAGACGAATTCGTCATGAGGCATCTCAAGGGAGGTTGCTTTTGGCAGTTGGCGACCTATTCCCATTGTTACTGGCATGGAGTAGTGGATCTATTTATGGATTTATTGGCACTCCGAAAAGTGATTACACCTGGATGAGTGGACCTGGTATTGCTCTTAGTGATTACTATCACAGGCTTAAAGGGACGGAATGGGATCCTTGGGAGTGGCTATTAATGAGATCGCCCCGTTGCAAGTTGGTTGCAGTAAGAGACAAATTAACTGCTCGAGGTCTTAGAAGGCATGGAGTAAGAGCACATTCTCCAGGCAATCCAATGATGGATCAATTAGAAAACAAATTTTGCCCACCGTCTCTTGTGAAATATCGAAGATTGATTTTGTTATGTGGAAGCCGTATCCCAGAAGCTATGAGGAATTTCGAAAGATTACTTAATTCTCTCGCAACCTTGGATTTTGAAGAATCAATAGTGGTATTGGTTGCACTTGGATCAAATCCCTCATGTGCTGAGTTGGGTCAATTGTTATTTGAGCATGGATATAAACCTATTGCTTTACCAGCAAGTGAATTGAAAGCGCAATCTTCTTGGCAAAAAGGCTCCCAGTTGCTATTGCTTGGCCCCGGTCAGTTCGCGGCATGGGCTAGTTGGGCAGAAGTTGGCCTTACAACAGCAGGAACAGCAACTGAACAACTTGTTGGACTTGGTATACCTGCGGTTTCTTTGCCAGGATCAGGGCCTCAATTTAAGAAGGGTTTTGCTAAACGTCAAAGTCGTCTTTTGGGAGGTGCAGTGCAGCCTTTCAGTACTCCAACAGCTTTAGCTGCAAGAGTTAAATTGCTTTTAAATAACCGTCATCTGCGCGATGGTTTAGGAGATCGAGGGGCACAACGTATGGGCTTGCCAGGAGGAAGTGCGATGTTGGCAGAACTTGTTTCGAGTTTTCTTTTGAAGAGCTAATAATCCTGAGAATTTGCGCTTCTTCATTCAAGATAGATAATGGATATTTGAAGAAGAGTTTATGTCTGCTATTCAGGATCATGCATATTTAAAAATTTGTGCTGAGATTGCAAGTTGCCTCAGCATTAGTCTTGCTGCTGCACGTAGACGAGTTGAATTGGCTGCTGCAAAGGAGGGGGTGAAAGATTTACAAAGAAGAAAGGAGATAGCTAAACAGTTATTGGAAGAAGCCCGCTCTAGTCTCAAAAATGAGATTGGTCCTGGGAAACAATTAGATGACTTATTAAAAGCCTTGGCAGAGGATGAGAATTTTATGATTGAAGATTAAATATTTTTGATATATTAATGCTCGAAAATTTGATGAAAACGCATACGATCAAGAGTCGACATAACAGGAATACATTTGAAGCAACTTTTAGCAAGTTCCCATCGCTCTTCACGTAGAAGCATTTCTTGCAGACGATGTTTTGCTGCTAATAAATATCTGGTGTCGTTTGCAGCATATATCAGTTGTTCATTGCTTAATTCTTCGGATTTACCCCAATCACTACTTTGTGCTTGCTTATCAAGCTCTATCCCTACAAGCTCCATCACAACTTCTTTTAATCCATGTCTAGGGCTATAAGTCCTGGCTAGGCGACTAGCAATCTTTGTACAAAAAATAGGGTTTACATTAATGCTTAAGCCCGTTGCTAGTGCAGCAACATCAAAGCGTGCGAAATGAAATACCTTTTCAATAGAGGAATGCTCCATTAATTTCTTAAGGCGAGGAGAAGATGTCTGTCCTTTCCTGATTCTTATGCATGCAACATTGTCATTAGTATCACATACTTGAACTAGGCATAATCTATCTCTTCCATGGATCAGACCCATCGCCTCTGTGTCTACCGCTAATTCAGTGGAACTTTGCAGAAGTGCTTCCCATTCAATATCAATATCTTCATCAAATACGGCAAATTTTTTGGGTTTAGAAGAAAATTCTTTCATGATTCAAAGAAGGATTTTTTAATAGAGAAAGATTAGGCTGACATAAAGTTAAGGAGTTTAAAATAATTAAAGAATTTGGAAGTAATTAAAATATGGGGAGGTTACATATGTTTTTAGCCTTTAGTGCGAGAATAAGTATTAAGGGAATCTCTCGTAAGGAGACTCTCTTGTTTTTCGGGGCCATATTGTTATAGATCCCTCGTTCTATTTTTGTAAGTTCTTAATGGTCAGTCATTTGGATGGCCATTCAAAGCAATTTAGTTTGTTTTTTCTTATTGGACATGTCAAAAGTTTTGTCTTCAACTCTTTTGTTGACCCTATTGCTGGCTATTGGGTTAATTTTTTTTCTTCGAGCTGCCAGTAAAGATAGGACTACAGTTGTAGAGGTGAAATCTTCTAAGCCTCCGTTAGAAGTTTTAAACGGCATCACTACATGGCTTGAAGAAAGAGGTTGGATTAGAGATGGGGGTAATTTAGATAGACAGGTACTCAGGTTTCGGGGAAGTGTGACTTCAAGTCAATCTTTGGCCATTTTGTTATCAGTTTTTGGGACGGTTGGTGCTGCATGTCTCGGACTTGTTTTTATCCAGTTATATACATTTACGGGTTGGTGGCCACTATGCATATCTGCATTAGGTCCATTAGCTGGCTTGGTATATATGCGCAGGGCGGCAAGAGTTGAATGGGTTGAATTGAGGTTGATTAGTCCGCCAGAAGCTTTGGGCAGCTCTCTTTTGCTCAAAGCTCATCGCGATGAGCTTATTGCTATGGAGTTGGAGCTTGGAAAACATCTTGATTTAGCTAGCGATGGATCTCTTTTGTCCTCACCTATTTGAATTCTTTTCTTGACTTCATGCTTATCAAAAGAAAAAGATTAATAGCTTATGTTGCATTGTTTGGACTCTATTGTTCTGGTGTCCATACCTCTGTGGAAAGTCATCCAGAGTCAATTATTGATCCTTTATTAGGACCTCGTGTGCAATTGCCTAGTTTCTGGGTTGGTAAAGATGAGCCATTAAAAGATATTCCAATTCTTGTTTTAGCAGGACATGCAGATTCTCAAGGGATGAATGGAGCTGGAACTGCTGGTGAGGCAGTTGATTTGAAAGGAGCTCAGCCAATGGATAAGAGTATGCGAGATGAGTTGTATTGGAATTTAAAGATAAGAGATGAAATTGTTAGAGTTGGTACAGATAAAGGTTTGAATATCAGTTCATATGATCCAAGTGTACGTCATCTTGTTGATGAAACTGATCCAAGAAGTAATTGGTCGAAAGGATATCGTCATTCTTTAAATGGTGGTTACGCAATAGAAATTCACTTTGATGCTTATGGAAAATATGGATATGGCTCGGGATTGATTCCTGCTCTTACCGCAAATTTAAATACAATAGATGAGTCACTTGCTCAAGAGTTTGGGCGCTATCCAATATTATTTCGTGGTGGACTTGGCTCTCCTCGAAGACAAATTAGGATTCTAGAAGTAGGAAAATTAGAAGGTGAGTTGGAGAATAATTTGCGAAATACTGCTACTAGTGAAACAACAATTAAATTGATTGCTATAAGAATTGCTGATTCAATTTTGAATGGTTTGAATAACCCTCAAACTATTAATCAATAGCTTGGTATGGCTCACACCTTGCTTCTAGTTCTTGATCATTTAGCCAATCCTGAGATGTAGTAAATAGCTCTGTTAGAAGAGCTTCTCGAGAACCTTTTTCAGCCACATAACCATATTCCCATCGGGCAAGTGGTGGCAGTGACATTAATATTGATTCTGTACGCCCATTAGTTTGCAGACCAAATATAGTACCCCTATCCCAGACTAGATTAAACTCAACATATCTACCACGCCTATACAACTGAAACTCACGCTCTTTTTCTCCATAGTTGTAATCTTTTCGCTTTTCAATTATAGGCTTATATGCGGGAAGGAATGCGTTTCCACAGGCCTGAGCTAAGTTAAATAATTCTTCCCAGGTTTTTGGTCTTTCCCCTAACTCTGCTGCTGACATTGCTGCTTTACCTTTTGAATTTTGGCCTTTATATAAAAGACCAGATCCATCTTGATAGTCATAGAAAATTCCTCCTACTCCTCTAGATTCTTGACGATGTTTTAAATAGAAGTATTCATCACACCATGGTTTGAATACCTTATGAAAATCAGGACTTATTGAATCACAAGCTTGCTTATGTATTCGATGAAAGTGACGAGCATCTTCTAGATAAGGATAATACGGGGTTAAATCTGCTCCTCCGCCAAACCACCAGACTGGCCCTGCCTCAAAATAACGATAATTGAGATGGACAGTTGGTAGATATGGGTTGCGTGGATGCAGAACCATCGATGTTCCAGTTGCAAACCATGGGTGGCCTTTGGCTTCAGGTCGTTGGTTCAGGATCGAGGGAGGTAATTCTTCACCATGTACTTCGGAGAAGTTCACCCCAGCTTGTTCAAAGATTTTTCCTTCTTTCATCACTCTTGATCGCCCACCTCCACCTTCGGGTCTATCCCATGATTCTTCTATGAATTTCCCGGAACTATCAAGTTGTTCTAGGCCTGAACAAATCTCATCTTGGAGACCTAACACGAGGCTCCGCGCACGTTCTCTGGAATTGTCAGGTGGTAATTTCAAATTCTCTATAGCAGTTTGAGACCTTTCATTTGGAGTAAAAGAACCTTTCTTGTTAGCGATCAATCGACTGAAGAAGGAACGGATCATGGAAAATCCAGGAGGAATTGCGTAATGAGGAGTTGGGTTCTGTTCAGTAGTTTTTTCTACCTGATTAGGCTAGAGCATTGGCTATCGCCACTAAGATTAGATTCTCTTTACTGATAGCGAAGGAATGAGCTTTGTTGAACAAGTGCGAACAATTCTTGAGCAAGTCAAGGATGTAGGGAGTGGAAGGTCCGTAATAGAGCTTGGATGGATAGAGCAAATACGTGTTGATCCTCCAAAAGTTGTTTTGAGACTAAATTTGCCAAGGTTTGCTGTTAATCAACGAGATCGGATTGCTAAAGAAATCAGAGATTTGCTTAATGAATTAGAGGAAATTCAGGAGGTTCAGATTGAGATCGCTAATCCTCAAGGGGAAGCTTCAATTGGTCAAGCTGGTCATGGGCAAACCGAAGAACGCCAATCGATTCCTGGAGTCAAAAGAGTAATTGCTGTTAGTAGTGGTAAGGGTGGTGTAGGAAAAAGTACTGTTGCAGTTAATTTGGCTTGTGCTCTTGCGAAAAAAGGGCTTCAGGTAGGCCTTTTAGATGCAGATATATATGGTCCAAATACGCCAACGATGTTAGGTGTAGCAGATAAAACTCCAGAAGTTAATGGCAATGGGGCAGAGCAAACAATGACTCCTATCAAAAGTTGTGGTATTTCAGTTGTTTCAATGGGTCTCCTTATAGAGGAAAACCAACCTGTTATTTGGCGTGGACCAATGCTTAACGGAATAATTCGTCAGTTTCTTTATCAGGTTTCTTGGGGTGAACTTGATTTCTTAGTGGTTGATCTTCCCCCTGGGACCGGTGATGCACAATTATCTTTAGCTCAAGCGGTACCAATGGCTGGTGTGGTTATTGTTACCACTCCTCAAAAAGTATCTTTACAGGATTCAAGGCGAGGTCTAGCAATGTTTTTGCAGATGGGTATTTCGGTGTTAGGAGTTGTCGAGAATATGACTTGTTTTATACCACCTGATCAAAAAGAAATTCGTTATGAACTATTTGGAAGCGGAGGTGGTCAACAGTTGGCTGATGAAAATAATGTTTCTCTTTTGGCTCAAATACCTATGGAAATGCCTGTTCAAGAAGGAGGCGATACAGGTAAGCCAATAGTGCTTAGTCAACCTAATTCGTTAACCTCTAACGAATTCATGAAACTTGCAACACATCTTTTTAATAGTCTTACTTTGAATTGACTTCAGATGTTTAGAGTTTCATTATTCAGATCTAATACATCTTTCTTGAAGTCATTTCGCCGGACAACTAAATCAAAAAAAAATAATTATATTTTATGGTGCATACCAATTTTTTTAGTAACACTTTCTGGTATTCTTATTGCAAGTACGCAAAGGACTACAAATATAGCTGAATGGTATCAGCATTGGATTACTGCCCTAGTCGGAATAGCTCTTTCAATTGCATTGTCAAGATTACCGTTGAGAAGATTTAAACCTTTTTTATTGCCTATTTATTTTTCAACTGTTTTAAGCCTGATTGCAGTGCGATGGATTGGAGTTTCTGCTTTAGGTTCGCAGCGATGGCTAAATATTGCTGGATTTAACTTTCAACCCTCAGAATTAGCCAAACTTTCTGCGATTCTTTTGCTTGGAGCAGTTCTTGAACGACACCCTATAGAGCGCCCTGTTCAATTATTAAGGCCTTTGGCGGTTATTTCCTTGCCTTGGGTACTTGTTTTTTTGCAGCCTGATTTAGGAACCTCATTGGTTTTTGGTGCTTGCCTGATGACGATGCTTTATTGGTCTGGAATGCATATTGAATGGGTTGTATTAGCATTCTCATTATTAGTTAGTGCTTTATTTGTAGCTGTAATTCCACTTGCATTGATTGCGTGGATTCCTTTTGTTGGTCTTTTGGCATATCGTTCTTTGCCTGCGAGAATGTCATCTGCTTTGGTTGCAATTCTTTTAAATATTTTGATAGCACTTTCAACACCATGGATATGGTTGAATTTTTTAAAGGCTTATCAACGTGAGAGATTATTGTTATTTTTAGACCCTGCTAAGGATCCACTTGGTGGTGGTTATCATTTACTTCAAAGTACTGTAGGGATAGGTTCAGGTGGTTTGTTTGGGTTAGGGCTATTAAAAGGACAATTGACAAAATTGAGATTCATCCCCGAACAACACACTGACTTCATTTTTAGTGCATTAGGTGAAGAAACAGGTTTTTTAGGAACAGTCTTTGTTGTTTTTTGCTTTGCAATTTTACTGATTAAGCTATTAAGTATTGCGAGAAATGCTTCTACTGACTTTGAGTCTTTAGTGGTAATTGGAATAGGTACTATGTTGATGTTTCAGGTTGTAGTTAATATATTTATGACTATTGGTTTAGGTCCTGTTACTGGAATTCCTCTTCCTTTTATGAGTTATGGGAGAACGGCATTAATGGTCAATTTCATTGCGCTTGGATTATGCCTTTCTGTGGCTCGTCAATCCTCCTTGAAAACTGAGGATTTGTGAATACTTCAAAAAGCCTCCAAGCTATACAAAAGCGAATGGCCAAAGGAGTCCATTCATCAGGAGTGCATGAAGATACAGTCCGACGACTTTGGTGGGCGGCTTTAGAAACACTTCAAGCTGACATCCTGTTGCCTATGGATCCAATGCAAGGGCTTTGGATAGCAGCTCCTCTTCCCGCTCTTTATGAGACCAGATTGTTGGATCGATTAAAAGGTTGGGTATGGGCCCCAGAGGAATTGGCTAGCTTGCATTCACCAAATGGCAACCTTTTACTGCCCAAAAGATGTAATTCAATATCTAAACAAAATCTCCCTGGTGAATCACATTATAGGCGAATGCCATTACGGGAGGACGATGGATATGATCCCTTATTAATAATAATTACACCTCAAATTCAGATTGCACTGTCTTTGTATGGCAGTAACGGTAAACGACATTTACTCATGCGAAGTGATCCAGAAGTAATTGCGGATCTTTTAAAGATTTTAGATCTAAGAATTAAAGATGAATCTCATTTACATGCGCTTGAGCTAAGAAGGGAGCTTGGAAATTTAGGTGAGTTGAAAAGTAATAACGACTTAGAAAAGATGTTTTGGCCTCGTTTAGCTGAGAGGTTGGCTGGGATGGCACCTAGCCTTACTTTTCAGGCAATGCCTGATAAACAGTCAAATTCTGCATTGATCGAAGATCAAAGTTCGGCTTTGACTCTTTTAGAGGCTTTGACACATGAGGTAAGGACACCACTTGCGACCATTAGGACACTTATTCGGTCGCTATTAAGGCGAGAGGATCTCTCTGAGATTGTAGAGACTCGTCTTAGGCAAATTGATACTGAGTGCAATGAGCAAATTGATAGATTCGGCCTGATTTTCAATGCTGCTGAATTGCAACGTCAGCCTCAGGAAAAATCAATGTTGGCTAGGACTGATCTTGGGAAATTGTTGAGGCTTTTATCCCCAACCATTAGTGACCAACTTGAAAGAAGAGGAGTCACTTTGAATTTGGACATATCTGATGACTTGCCTCAGGTCCTAAGCGATCCAGAAAGATTAGAAATGATGCTTGGAGGAGTTATTGATAGAACCAGCAGAGGATTGCCACCAGGTGGAAATTTGACATTGAGACTGAGGCCAGCAGGGCATCGTTTAAAACTTCAATTATTGAGTGAGTTGCCCAGTTCACATAAGAGTGAACTATCCAATGGGGAGAAAAATTCTGCGCTAGGTCCAGTATTGAGTTGGAATCCAAATACAGGAAGTTTGCAACTTAGTAGAGCTGCCACACAAAGACTTCTAGCAAGCTTGGGAGGACGTCTTACTGATCGCCGTGATAGCGCTTTAACTGTCTTTTTCCCCATTGCTGGGTGCAATATTTGATTTTTTTAAGTTCTAACAATGTTGACGGGTGTGAAGGTTGACCCTCTGTAGGCTCATAAAGCACAAAACACGGTGCTACTTTTGACTTGTACCGGTTTTACGATTTTCGAGGACAGCAATGGCATCCCAGGCTCTTAAAGGAAATCTCCCAAAGTCCATAGGGAGCACTGGTGGACTTTTAAACTCCGCTGAAACTGAGGAAAAGTACGCAATCACTTGGTCCAGCACCAAATCACAGGCTTTCGAATTGCCTACAGGTGGTGCTGCAATCATGAATGAGGGCGAAAACCTCATGTATTTTGCACGCAAAGAACAATGCCTAGCTTTAGGCACTCAGCTCAGAACATTCAAGCCGAGGATTGAGGACTACAAGATCTATCGGATTTTCCCAGGTGGAGATACAGAATTTCTTCATCCCAAAGATGGAGTGTTTCCTGAAAAGGTTAATGAGGGTAGAAAAATTGTTAACCACAACCCTCGTCGAATAGGGCAAAATCCAAATCCTGCAGGTCTTAAGTTCAGCGGTCGGAACACATACGACGCCTGATCACCTTTTATTTACTAAACCCTTAAGGGATTTTTAACTTCGCAGCCTTTGCTGCGAAGATTCCCTAATGCTCAGTCCTGATAGAGCCTCATTCGATGAGGCTGCCTCAAACGGCTTTAATTTCATACCTTTGGCTAAAAGTTGGCCAGCGGATTTGGAAACTCCTTTGTCTACCTGGTTAAAGGTTGGCGAGGGGCATCCTCCTGGTGTTTTATTGGAATCTGTTGAAGGCGGAGAGAACCTTGGACGATGGAGTGTGGTTGCTAGTAATCCACTTTGGATTGCTAAAGCCCAGGGCAACCATTTATCAAGAACATGGCGTTCAGGAAAGTCGGAAAGTATTAAGGGAAATCCTTTTGAAGAGCTTCGATGTTGGCTTGCTCCTTACAAAACAGCATCTATTAGGGGTCTTCCTCCTTTGGGCCAGCTTTATGGCATGTGGGGATATGAGTTAATTCGGTGGATTGAGCCGAAAGTACCGGTTTATGAGGATGGATCTAATGATCTACCTGAGGGTATATGGATGCTTATGGACAGTATTCTGATCGTAGATCAGGTGAAACGCTTGATTACTGCAGTCGCTTATGGGGATTTAACGGCTGGACAACGCACTGAAATGGCATATCAAAGTGCTCTGGAACGAATTCAGGACTTGGAAAGCCGTATTAATGAGCCATTGCAGTCCAGTGGATCATTGGGATGGAAACCTAACTCAACTAAATATCCAAAAACCATTAGCAACACTACGCAATCTGATTTTGAGAAATCTGTACTAATTGCCAAGGACCATATTGCTGCTGGAGATGTTTTTCAACTTGTACTAAGTCAACGCTTAGAAGCAAGGGTTAACAAGAAACCACTTGATTTATATAGGAGCTTGAGAATGGTTAATCCATCTCCATATATGGCTTTTTTTGACTTCGGAGATTGGCAGTTGATTGGTTCAAGCCCAGAAGTCATGGTAAAGGCAGAGCCTGTATCAGAAGGGATTCGAGCAAGTCTGAGGCCTATAGCGGGTACTCGACCTCGTGGAAAAAACCTTATAGAGGATCAGGAGCTAGAGAATGAACTTCTTGCTGATCCCAAGGAATTGGCTGAGCATGTGATGCTTGTTGATCTAGGCAGAAATGATCTTGGAAGAGTTAGTAAGCCTGGGAGTGTTTCGGTAAAACAATTAATGGTTATTGAGAAGTATTCCCATGTAATGCATATTGTTAGCGAGGTTCAAGGTCTTCTTGCTTCTTCTAAGGATGTATGGGATTTACTTATGGCTTCATTTCCTGCTGGCACAGTTAGTGGAGCACCCAAAATACGAGCAATGCAAATTATTCATGAGTTAGAGCCTGATGCACGTGGCCCTTATTCTGGAATTTATGGATCAGTTGATTTATCAGGTGCACTCAATACAGCAATTACTATCCGTACGATGGTTGTTCGAAGCCATCCAGAAGGTGGTTTAAAAGTTCAAGTTCAAGCAGGTGCTGGTGTGGTTGCTGATTCAATTCCAGATGCTGAGTATCAAGAAACCCTTAATAAGGCAAGAGGAATGCTTGCAGCTCTTGCTTGTTTAGAGACTGGCTCTGAGAACTCATGAAAAAGAGATTGTTGTTAAAAGGATTTGAGGTAGAGCTATTTACAGGCTCACATAGTGGGATTCATAAGGGAGTAGCAAGAGAGGCTACTAATGATTTACTTGACTTTGTGAAAGAGCCTGATCACAGAAATCTTGAGTACATAACTCAGCCAATCTCTGATTATTCTCTGTTATGGGAAGCTCTAGTTTTACCTAGAAGGAGGTTGCGAGAATGGTTGTCAGCGAGGGATTTGACTCTGATTCCAGGCAGCACATTAAGTATGGGAAATAGTCAGATATTTGAACGGTCTGACCCTGACAATTCCTATCATGATTTTATTCAAGAGGCTTATGGCACAAGGGTCGTTACAGCCAGCATTCATATTAATTTGGGCCTTGAAGACTTAGATTTACTTTTTGCGGCTTTGCGTTTGGTTAGATGTGAAGGTGCTTTGATGCTTGCATTAAGTGCAAGTTCTCCTTTCCTAGATGGTATTCCCACAGGGGTTCATTCGCAAAGATGGAGACAGTTTCCATTGAACCCGGAATATGTTCCTATTTTTTTGGATTATGAACACTATGTGACTTGGGTTGAGAAGGAACTTTCTTCTGGAAAAATGTTAAATGAACGACATTTGTGGACATCTGTTCGCCCTAATGGTCCTCGCCGACCCTATGAATTAAATCGTTTGGAGTTGAGAATTTGTGATCTAATAACAGACCCTTCAGTTTTGATTGCATTGACAACTCTTTTGGAGTTAAGAGTTCTATGTCTTTTGAAAAATCCTGAAAAGCTTGATCCTTTAAAAGTAAGTAAACTATCAGCAAAAGAGCTCGCTAAATTAAGTGATCAAAATGATTCTGAGGCTGCTAAAAATAGCTTGGATGCAAATCTTGCTCACTGGCGAGATGGGAGCTTGATTTCTTGTAGAGATTGGATTGAAGAACTGATCTTGGAGGTTACACCAATGGCACGAGAGTTTGATTTAACTCATCAATTGTCACCATTAAACTCACTATTGAGGAATGGAAATCAAGCAATGCAATGGCTTCACCAATATTCAGTTGGCAAGACCATTCAGTCTATTTTGGAAGAAGGGATTGTTTTAATGTCAGCAGAGGAGAATCAAAAATATCGAACGGAGGCAATTTTCTAAGCAATGACTAAATCAGATTCTGCTAAAGACCTAATGAATGATTTGGAGCCATTAAATGGCAAATATAAAGATGCAATCAAGACTAAACAAGTTCAAAATCAATCTGGCCGTCTTTTGGAGCAAAGACTTGAGCTTGTAGAGGACTTATGGCAAACAGTGTTACATAGTGAATGTGCTCCAGAACAAGCAGAACGCTTATTTCGTCTTAAGCAATTAAGTGATCCACTTGCAGTCGAAGGTAGTGATGAAGCTGGGACAAGTGCTGCAATTATTTTGTTGATCCGGGAGATGGATTTAGCAGAAGCAATTACGGCTGCTAGAGCGTTCTCTTTATATTTTCAACTTGTCAATATTCTTGAGCAGCGTATTGAAGAAGATAGCTATCTAGAAAGCATGAAAAGAAGTAGAGATAATAATGAAGAAGATCTTGTCGATCCATTCGCCCCTCCATTGGCGAGTCAGACTGATCCTGCAACATTTCGAGAACTCTTTGAAAGATTACGTCGCTTAAATGTTCCTCCAGCACAGTTAGAGAATCTTCTTCAGGAATTGGATATTCGGCTTGTATTTACAGCGCACCCTACTGAAATTGTAAGACATACGGTTCGTCATAAACAACGAAGAGTAGCAAGTTTGTTGCAGCAGTTGCAGTCTGATACGCTTATTTCGGAAACTGAGAATCAAATTTTAAGACTTCAGCTTGAAGAAGAAATACGTCTTTGGTGGCGAACAGACGAATTACATCAATTCAAGCCTTCTGTTCTTGATGAGGTTGATTATGCACTCCACTATTTTCAGCAGGTTTTGTTTGATGCAATGCCGCAACTTAGAAGGAGGATTTCTACAGCTTTAGCATCTAGTTATCCAGATGTACATATACCACAGGCAGCTTTTTGTACATTTGGCTCATGGGTTGGTTCAGATAGAGATGGGAATCCATCTGTCACCCCTGAGATCACATGGAGAACAGCTTGCTATCAGCGTAAATTAATGTTGGATCGTTATATCAGTGCTGTACAAGACCTTAGAGATCAATTGAGTATTTCAATGCAATGGAGTCAGGTAAGTGCTCCATTATTAGAATCTTTGGAAATGGATAGATTGCATTTTCCTAAGGTCTATGAAGAACGTGCAGCCAGATATAGATTAGAACCTTATAGATTGAAATTAAGTTATACATTAGAACGTTTGAGATTAACTCAAGAACGTAATCAACAGTTGGCAGATGCAGGGTGGGAGATAGTTCCTGAGGGCATTAGTAAACTGAGGCCTTCTATTAATTTAGTTGAAGATCTTCATTATGGATCAATTGCTGAATTTCGTAGTGATTTAGAGCTGATAAGAAATAGTTTGGTAAGTACAGACCTTACATGTGAGCCACTAGAAACTTTGCTAACTCAAGTGAGGATATTTGGATTTTCTCTAGCAAGTTTAGATATTCGTCAGGAGAGTACTAGGCATAGTGATGCAATTGATGAATTGACTCGCTATTTAAATCTTCCTAAGTCCTATGAAGACATGGAAGAATCTGAAAGAGTAGAATGGTTAAAGGCAGAGTTAAATACAAGGAGGCCACTTATACCTTCATCTGTTGAATGGTCTAATAGCACTGCTGAAACATTCGCTGTGTTTCGTATGCTTACCAGACTTCAGGAGGAATTTGGAAGCCGAATTTGTCGAACATATGTCATTTCAATGAGTCATAGTGGATCTGATTTATTAGAAGTCTTGTTGTTAGCTAAAGAAGCTGGTTTGGTTGATCCAGTTGCACGTCACTCAGAGCTTCTTTTGGTTCCTTTATTTGAGACAGTTGAAGATTTGCAGCATGCACCTGCAGTGATGGAAGACTTATTTGAGACTCCTATATATAGAAATTTACTTCCACTTGTTGGAGAGAAATCACAACAACTCCAGGAATTAATGCTTGGCTATTCAGACAGTAATAAAGACTCAGGTTTTCTTTCTAGTAATTGGGAGATTCATCAGGCCCAAATTGCTTTGCAAAATCTAGCTAAGGAAAAAGGAGTTGTTTTAAGGTTATTTCATGGACGAGGAGGTTCTGTTGGCAGAGGAGGAGGACCGGCTTATCAAGCAATTCTTGCTCAGCCTAGTGGCACACTTCAGGGGAGAATTAAAATTACTGAGCAGGGAGAAGTTCTTGCTTCAAAGTATAGTCTTCCAGAGCTTGCTCTTTATAATTTAGAGACTGTAACTACTGCAGTTTTGCAGAATAGCCTTGTAACTAATCAACTTGATGCAACGCCAGAGTGGAATGAGTTGATGACAAGATTGGCTGCAAGATCAAGAGAACATTACAGGGCTTTGGTACATGATAACCCTGATTTAGTAGCGTTTTTCCAACAAGTCACTCCTATTGAAGAGATTAGTAAATTACAGATTTCTAGTCGCCCTGCAAGACGTAAAAGGGGTGCAAAGGATCTGTCAAGCCTAAGGGCTATTCCATGGGTTTTTGGTTGGACGCAGAGTAGATTTTTACTGCCAAGTTGGTTTGGTGTTGGCACTGCTTTAGAAGCTGAATTGCTTTCAGATTCTTCTCAACTTGACCTACTTAGAATGCTTCATCAACGTTGGCCATTTTTTAGAATGTTGATATCAAAAGTTGAGATGACTTTATCAAAGGTAGACCTTGATTTAGCACAACACTACGTTAATAGTCTTGGTAGTAATGATAATCGTGAGGCCTTTAAAAAAATATTTGATGTTATTGAAAACGAATATAATAGAACTAGAACTTTGGTAATGGAAATTACAGGAAACTCAAGACTTTTAGCTGCTGATAAGGCTTTGCAGTTGTCTGTTGATCTCAGGAATAGAACAATAGTTCCATTAGGCTTCCTTCAAGTTGCTCTTTTGAAAAGGTTGCGTGATCAGAATCGCCAGCCACCTATGAGTGAATCTCCCGCTACAGATGGAGACGGACGTACATATAGCCGCAGTGAACTTTTGAGAGGAGCCTTGTTAACTATTAATGGCATTGCGGCAGGAATGCGTAATACGGGCTGATAAAAGTTTGATGCCTTTTGTAAATAAGTCATTGTTCCCAAGCTTGCCGCCAGGATTTGTTCTGGAGGTAGATAACCCGCCTACACCGAGAGCACTTAATAGATTACTTTGGAGATGCAGAGAAGAAACATATTCCCAAAAAAAATTAGAATTAGCTATGGAGAGGAGTATATGCAATTTGAGCATAATTGAAGAATCAACTGGTTCATTGGTTGGTTTTGTAAGAGCCACTACGGATTATGGATTGAATGCAAATTTATGGAATTTAGTTGCAAGACCTGGTGATCAACAAGGTAGTCTCCTTGCAGTTTTAGTACATAGAACATTGAGAATATTGCGAAGAGATGTTCCCGGTTGCAGTATTTCCATTGCGGCATCAGAGGTAACAATTAAAGCATTAAACGATAATGGATTCTTGATTGATCCAGGAGGAATTCGTGCTATGGGATTAAGACTTTTTTAAGCTTCTTATATAAAAGATACGAGCATGGAGGGACTCGAACCCCCGACCCTCAGAACCGGAATCTGATGCTCTATCCAACTGAGCTACATGCCCCTATTAAGGCCAATTGACTAGATCACTTGTCTAGATAAAGGCCTTAATCACGGTACCTTATCTTCAACCGCTCTTCGAAAAATTCGGCTTAACTTGCTCGAACTAGAGGGATTCCGTAATTACATACAACTTCGTTTGGAGTTGGAGCAGGATCGGCTTTTGATTATTGGTCCTAATGGAGTAGGAAAATCTAATTTGCTTGAGGCTGTTGAGCTTC
Organism: Prochlorococcus sp. AG-363-P08; assembly: GCA_003278195.1. Taxonomy (GTDB): domain Bacteria; phylum Cyanobacteriota; class Cyanobacteriia; order PCC-6307; family Cyanobiaceae; genus AG-363-P08. The sequence continues at coordinate 70,502 of QCGE01000001.1, read as the reverse complement.
TTGGAAGTCTTCGATCTCATCGGTCTAATCGTGATCAGGACCTTATTCATTGGGATAAATCCCAAGCATTAGTTAGGGCAAAAGCGAATGCTGATGACTTTCTTCAACTTGAGTTAAGAAGGAAAGGAGGCCGGTCGGCTTCTTTAAACAACAAACCATTAGCGCGCCAATTAGACCTCATAGGCCCCCTGCGTTTTGTGGGATTTAGTTCTCTTGATCTGGATTTGGTTCGAGGAGAACCATCTATTAGGAGACATTGGCTTGATCGGGTTGTGCAACAGTTGGAACCTGTATATGCAGATTTGATAACTCGCTACATCAAGCTCCTTAGACAACGGAGTCATTTGTGGAGAAATCTTCAACATGTTCCCAAACTTGACAGAGATGAACTCTTAAATGCATTTGATGTGCAGATGGCATTAGTAAGTACAAGAATTCATAGAAGAAGAAAGAGGGCATTGGCATATGTTTTTCCGCTTGCAGCCCGATGGCACGAGAATCTAAGTAATGGAAAAGAAAAATTCACACTTGATTATCAGCCAGGGAGTTTCTTAGAAGGAGAAGAAGAGGAAGAGTCATGGCGTTTATCTATTGAGAAACAGCTTTTTTCTCAACGCACTCAAGAAGAGCGAGTAGGAAGTTGTTCTATTGGCCCGCATCGTGATGAGATTGTTTTTTTATTGAATGGCGTCCCAGCTCGTCGTTTTGCTTCTGCTGGACAACAAAGAACACTGGTGCTTGCCTTGAAGCTTGCTGAGCTTGAGCTTGTCGGTGAGATATATGGTCAATCTCCGCTTTTCCTTTTAGATGATGTACTGGCGGAATTGGATCCTGCTAGACAACTATTGCTACTTGATGCTGTTGGAGATAGCCATCAATGCTTAATTACAGCAACCCATCTAGAAGCTTTTGAAGGAAATTGGAAAAGACATTGCCAAGTTCTGAACACTGAGTTGCTTAGAGATGGAGGGTAGGTCAAGTAATGTGCTGAACAATTTGCATTCTTAAATGGAACCTACCCAGTCATGCTTGCATCCAAATCCTGGATGGAGAAATTTAAAGCCTATAAAAGTCAATTGGACTCAAAGCACTTCTGAGACGGGGAAAATTGTAGGTAAGCACTGCATTCTTGAACTGTATGAGTGTGATCAGGTCAAGATTAATGATGAAGCATTTTTGCGGACAATTATTACGACTGCCGCCAAGCGAGCAGGAGCAAAGTTGCTAAACCTTATAACTCATCGTTTTGAGCCTCAGGGGGTTACTGGTCTTGCACTTTTAGCTGAATCCCATCTGTCTATTCACACGTGGCCTGAGATTGGTTATGCAGCTGTTGATGTTTTTACTTGTGGTGATCACACATTACCTGAAATGGCATGTGAGTTTTTAAGAAAAGAGTTAGGTGCAAAAGGATCATCTCTCAAAAGTTTTCAAAGAGAAAGCCCAGAAGAGATTTTGAATCTTGTTAGAGAGCCAATAGAGGTAAAAAATGAAAAAAGTAAGCTTTGAATATTTTTAAGCCTATTCATGGATTCATCTATTTAGTTTCCCGCTAATCAATCCCTCGATATCAATACTCACAGACTTAAATCCGATCGATGTTAACTCTATTAGGATTTTACTTCTCAATGATTTAACTAAAAGATCGTTGACTTGCTCTTCAGGAACTTCGATTCTTGCACTTTCATTTTCGCATCTGACGCGAACTTCCTTGAAGCCAATGCTTCTTAGCCAAGCTTCTGCTTCTCCTACTTTTTGCAAGTTTTCTTTAGTGATCTTTTGGCCATAAGGAAACCGTGAAGCCAGGCAGGGCTGTGCAGGCTTATCCCACCAGGGAAACCCAAGAGCTTTTGAGATTTTACGAATTGATTGTTTCCCTATTTTTAATTCTGCAAGAGGTGAGATCACACCAGCTTCTTGCCCTGCCTTTAGGCCAGGCCGGTAATCAGCAAGATCATCAAGGTTGACCCCATCTATTAATTGAAAGTTGCCAGCTTTTTTAGAAATCACATTTAGATGCCCATGCAATTCTGTTTTGCATGCATAACATCTGTTTTGGGGATTATTGCTGTATGAAGGGTTTTCAAGTTCTTGGGTAATGCATTCTTCATGGCAGATTCCTATCCATTTAGCTTGTTGCCGCGCTTCATTCAAAAGTGTTGGAGCTAAAGCTGGAGATAACCCTGTTACTGCAAATGCTTTGCTGCCAAGTTGTTCATGGGCGATAGCAGCCACTAGAGAGCTGTCTACACCGCCTGAATAGGCAATGCAGACTTGCTTGAGCTCAAGTAGGAACTTGCGTAAGGAGACAAGGTGACCTAGCTCAAGTTTTGACAGAGGCTCTATTTGGTGGAACTGTGACACGAAACTCTTCTTTTAGAAAACGAACACATCGACTAGAACTAGTTAAGCTCCATCTGTACAGAGGCTTGTATATGTCTTCACAGACGGACGCAGCCAAGACGTCTAAAGAAAACAAGGGTTCTCGAAAGAGCAATGCACGAGGAATCGGCATTGTTACTGCTGCTGATCGCCAGGAAAGAAGCCATGGACAATTACATATATATGACGGCGAAGGAAAAGGCAAAAGTCAAGCTGCTTTAGGGGTTGTTCTTAGGACGATCGGTCTTGGAATTTGTGAGCAAAGGCGTACTCGTGTTTTGTTGCTTCGTTTTCTTAAGGGTCCTGGAAGGGCATATGACGAAGATGCTGCGATTGAAGCGCTTCAGCAAGGATTTCCTCACTTAATTGATCAGGTAAGAACAGGAAGAGCTGATTTTTTTACAGCTGAAAGTTCAACACGCTTTGACCTACAGGAAGCTAAGAGAGGTTGGGATATTGCAAAGGGAGCGATAGCTAGTGCTCTGTATTCAGTTGTTGTATTGGATGAGTTAAATCCAGTTCTTGAGTTGGGTTTATTGGACATAAAAGACGTTGTGAGTACCTTGATCGCTAGGCCTGCAGGAATGGAAATTATTGTTACTGGAAGAGCTGCGCCCTCTGAATTAGTCAAAGTTGCTGATTTGCACTCAGAAATGCGTGCGCATAGACGTCCACCAAAAGAAGAGGATAATTTGGTGTCTTTAAAACCAAGTCGTGGGATTGAGATTTATACAGGTGAAGGCAAAGGCAAATCCACTAGTGCATTGGGCAAAGCTCTTCAAGCTATAGGTCGTGGAATTAGTCAAGATAAAAGTCATAGAGTATTGATTCTTCAGTGGTTAAAAGGTGGGAGTGGTTATACAGAGGATGCAGCAATTGCGGCTTTAAGGGAGAGTTATCCACATTTAGTAGATCATCTTCGCTCTGGACGAGATGCCATAGTTTGGAGAGGTCAGCAACAGCCTATTGATTACGTAGAAGCTGAGAGAGCTTGGGAAATTGCAAGAGCTGCTATATCAAGTGGCCTATACAAAACAGTAATACTTGATGAACTAAATCCAAGTGTTGATCTTGAGTTGCTTCCAGTGGAGCCAATATTACAGACTTTGCTTAGAAAACCATTAGAAACCGAAGTAATTATTACTGGCAGGTGTAAGCATCAGCCTGCTTACTTTGATTTAGCAAGTGTACATTCAGAGATGGTTTGCCATAAGCATTATGCGGAACAAGGGGTCGATCTTAAAAGGGGAGTTGATTATTAATTAGAGGCTAAATATTTATTTCTGGTTATGATTTTCTTCAGCTACCATCTTTTCCCATGCTTGTATTCCGCCTTTGATATTTGTCGCAAATATCCCATGCTTATTTAAGATATCTATTGCTTTCTCTGAACGAATACCGCTTTTGCAATATACATATATCTTTTTTTTCAAGCTAATTTTTTTTATTAGATTGATAGCGTCTTGATTATCAATTTCATTTAGCGGAAATAGTTTTGAACCTTTGATTGATTTTGCTTCGGCCTCAGTTGGACTGCGGACATCTATTAGTAATAGCGATTCATTGTTTTCATCAAGTAAATTCTTTAACTCTTTAGCTGATATGCTTGGAACGATCGGCTTATTCGTCTTTGGGTAAATATTTTTAGGATTGCAAAATTCTTCATAGTCAATTAATTTTTTGATAGCACTATTCTTCATCCTTTTCTTTAACTTTAGCTCTTTGAAGGTCATGGTTAGTGCGCTGAAAACTAGTAATCGACCATCAAGTGGCTCTCCAATCTCTGTAATTATCTTGATCGTTTCAGTGGCTTGAATCAACCCAATCAATCCTGGAAGTACACCAATCACACCTGCTTCTGCGCAGTTTGGGATTAATTCAGGAGGCGGCGGTTCTGGTATTAAGTCTCTATAGTTTGGGCTTTTTGAATTGAGATTAAATACAGAGGCTTGTCCTTCGAATCTTTGAACTGATCCATAGATATAAGGTTTATCAAGAAGAATACATGCATCATTTATTAAATACTTGCTAGCAAAATTATCGGTCCCATCACATATAACATCATAAGGTTCAATTATATTCAAAGCATTTTCACTTGTTAATGACGTTTCAAAAAGATCGATTTGGCATTCTGGATTTATTTCATTTATTCGTTTTTTTGCAGAAGATATTTTACTAAGGCCTATGGAAGACATCCCATGAATTATTTGTCTTTGGAGGTTGGATTCTTCTACCCAGTCAAAATCAATAAGCCCTATTCGTCCTATCCCTGCTGCTGCAAGGTAAAGAGCTATTGGGGAGCCAAGACCACCCATTCCTACACAAAGCACAGAAGCTGCTTTGAGTTTCTCTTGACCTTGTAAACCTATTTCTGGAAGGCAGATATGCCTTGCATATCGATCTAATTCATTAGGTAATAATTTGGCTTTTTTGGTCTGACTTGGCTTGTGATGCGAATTGCTTTTTTCCATAGTCTGGTTTAAGACGAGTGGGCTAGCTGCACTGGCTGTAGCTGATTTGACTGACTATCGTTTTTCCACCAGGCTCGAACTAATTGATTTTTGGCAACAATAACCATTAATCCTGGAGACATGCCCCAGCGAAGATCTGTGTCTGATACGTAGGCATCCCCCTCAGGATGGGAATGAGCAGTACCGATGATTTCTAGATTATTTGCTCGTGCCCAACGCTGAGCCAAAAGTTGTTCTCTTGGATCTAGAGCAAAGCGATTTTCTCTAGTTAGCTTTTGCTCAGATCCTAGTGATAGACAAATTGATCGATGATCGAGGTTAAAAAAACCTGGCTCCCAAGCATTGCAGCAAGGCCAAATCAGACTCACATTCCAAATGATTTTTTTTGGGAAGATTGCTGAATTCTTTTGATTGCCTAGCAACAATGCACACCCTTCTTCAGGCGCAACTGCGATCATGCTTCGACGAAGAATTGTTAGGCAATCATGTTCGAAGTTAAGGAAACCTGGCATTACATAGACACTTTCGATATTCTCATTACATAATTGCATCCAGAGTTTTGGACATGACTGAACTAAACTCTGACGCGACTACAGGCACCACTAACACCACCACTACCAAAAAAGCTGTGGCCAATTCTGGAAAACAGGACGACACGATCAACTACTCAGAGCAGTTCAGCAAAATGATGAGAACTGTCAATGAGACGCTGGCAAAGGTCGATTGGACTCAGATGGGTAAATACGGCAAGGCAGCTGGGATTATCACTGTTGTGATTATTGCCCAGATCATCATCAAAGGGGTGATTGACACCATCAACCTTTTGCCAGTCATCCCCGGTTTGCTCGAGCTTTTGGGATTGGTAGTAGTTGGACAGTGGAGTTGGCAAAACCTTCGAGCTAGTGAGAAGAGAAATGCTGTTCTTGAGAAGGTTCAGAATCTTCGCAAGGAATATTTAGGCTAGTTCTTTCTTATCCTTTTCATAAGAGACTTGCCTTTTAATTCTTTCCAAACTTGATATGCTTTGTTTTTGGTATGAACCTCCAAAAATATTTGCATGATTGAGTAGATGGTACAGGTTGTAAATTTCTACTCTTTCATGAGCTTTGGGTTTTAAGGGCCAAATTTCTTCATAGCCTTCATAGAAGGACTTTGAAAATCCGCCAAAAAGCTTACTCATAGCAATATCTACTTCCCTATCAGCCCACCACGAAGCAGGATCTATTAGAGCTCCTCGGCCATCAAGTAGGACTGAGGCATTTCCACTCCATAAATCACCATGGACAAGGCTTGGCGAAGGAGAATGTTGATTTAAAAAGTCAACCAGGTCTATTAAGAGAGATTCGAAATCCCTAATTTCTAATCCCCATTTAGTAGCAATTTTCATTTGTGGGATTAAACGGAGTTGAACGAAGCATTCTCCCCAATCCTTAATCCAACCTCCTGGTTGTGGCCCTAGGCCTATGTATCCATCAGAATCCCAGCCAAAATTCCCTGGGCTTTGTTCAGCGGATTTTTTGTGTATCAGAGCAAGACCTCTGCCTAATAAAATCTGATCTCCACCTGTTAGGTCTAACCAGGGTGTAAGAAGTAAGGATGTTCCAGATATTTCTTGCACTAGATAAGGCTTAGGAACAATTATTAAAGAGTGATCTGCCCAGCTACTTAGCTTTTTTAAGCTCTTTGATTCTGCTTGCAGCATGTGTTTATCGCCTGTTTTCGCAAAGAATTTCCGTCCATCAGATAAGTCCAGTTTCCAAGCTTTATTCTTAGATCCATCTTGAATACAAGAAATATTTTGTAGTTCATTCCCTTCAAAGGGACCTTTTGGGTTAAAAAGTGATTCAAGCAATTGCTTTTGCATACACTTCTCTTGATTAGCTTTGTAGGCATTTTGGAATGCTACAAGAACCCGTAATTGTCATTGGTGGAGGGATTGCAGGCCTGACTACTGCAGCCTTATTGGCGAATCAGGGAGTTGAGGTAACTCTTTTTGAAGCACATTCTCAATTAGGTGGCTGTGCCGGAACTTTTTCTCGTGGACCTTTTGTATTTGATGCAGGTGCTACTCAGGTTGCGGGATTTGAAATAGGTGGGAGCCATCAGAGAGTTTTTCAACATTTAGGCATTCCATTGCCTAAAGCACATTTATTAGATCCAGCATGTTCTGTAGATCTTGCAGATGGTCTTGATCCGATTAATCTTTGGCATCATCGAGGCCGTTGGAAAGAAGAGCGTAAAAAACATTTTCCTGGTACTGAATCTTTTTGGGGTTTATTAGAAGATTTACATTCTGCGAATTGGGATTTTGCAAATAGAGGCCCAATTCTTCCATTCAGAAATACATGGGATTTCATTCAATTTTCCAAGGCAATTAGACCATCTACTCTTTTTTCAGGTTTATTTAGTAAATGCTCTGTTGCTGATTTACTAAGGTTTTGTGGTGTAAATCAAGATTTACGGTTAAGACATTTTTTGGATTTACAACTTAAACTATATTCTCAAGAGCCAGTGGATAGAACAGCGGCATTATATGGGGCAACAGTTTTACAAATGGCTCAGGATCCCTTAGGCCTTTGGCATTTGAATGGATCTATGCAAGTTCTAAGTGATCAATTAAGTAATTCAATTAGGAGAGATGGAGGAGGTATATTTTGCCAACATCGTGTAATATCTTTAGATGTTGAACCCACTAAGAATTTAGTAAATGTAAGTGTTCAAGATTCTGTAGGAAAAGTGAGAAAGTATTCAGCACTTGATGTTGTGTGTAGTCTTCCTCCACAATGCTTAATTGACTTGCTTGAACCTGGCAATAGTCATGTTGATTCTTATGTTGACTATTTAAAAAAACTCCCCGTTCCAAGTGGAGCAATAGTTTTCTATTCTTCAATTAAAAGAGATTTCTTACCAGCGGAATGTCCAAATCATATTCAACTATCACTTGATGATCCGGGTGATTTATTTGTCTCAATTAGTAGTGAAGGTGATGGACGAGCTCCTAGTGGTTATGCAACTGTTATTGCAAGTGTCTTTACGGATATTTTTGAATGGTGTGATTTAAGTGATGCCGCTTATAAAAATAAAAAAAAGAGATCTCAGCTTTCTATAAGATGTGCGCTGGAAAATCTATTAAAGATTTCTTCTAATGATTGGCATCATAATGAGCTTTCAACTCCCAAAAGTTTTGCTAAATGGACTGGTCGACCTAATGGAATTGTAGGTGGTATTGGCCAGCATCCCGATTTTTTTGGTCCATTTGGATTGGCTAGTAGAACTCCAATTCCAGGTTTATGGTTATGTGGAGACTCGATTTACCCTGGAGAAGGTACAGCAGGTGTTACACAGTCTGCTTTAATGGCATGTAGGCAGCTTTTGTCCAAGAGGGGAATATCCTTAAATATTTAGGTTTAAATTTTCATTTTTTAAGACGAGAAGAATTCTTCTCTTAGTATTTTAGTTTGATTGAGTTGCTCTTTTAGATCTGGCCAATTCTCTTCTTTAATTAATTTTTCAAAATCATTAATAATAGATTGATAGTTTTTGATTCCTTTAAGTATTGCATTGGTATTTGAAGATGCCATGGCTGCTCCAAGAGTTGGATTTCCTCCCCCAACACGTGTTGTGTCTGCAAAGCCACTAGAAGCAAGTTCTTTCAGTAAAGGGAACAAATCTTGATCTTTGTTTCCTTCTACGGTTTTTAGCAATGCAGCGCTTATAAGAACTGGCAAATGAGAAATAAGAGCTACTGCTTCATCATGAGCCCTGGCATCAGCTTGTATCCATCTGCTACCTAACTTTTCGGCAAATAGTTTTACTAATTTGAGTGCATTTTGGTTTGTATTTTCATCAGGGGTGCAGACCCAAGTACGGTTTTGAAATAAATTTCTTCTGCCTGACTCTACGCCTGATTTATTTGTCCCGGCCATTGGGTGACTGGCTACAAAGCGTGGGTGTAATTTTTTCCATATTTTTAAAATTGGTTCTTTAACAGAACCAACATCTGTTATTACTGCTTTTTGAGGTAAGCAATTTAAAAGTTCTTTTGTTGGATCTAGAAGCTCTTTGATGGGTAGAGCCAAGATGATTAAAGAACAATCTGTCAAGATTGAAGGATTGGTACTTATTTTTGAAGCCAGTTCGAGTTCTATTGCTCTTTCAGCAGTTTCTTTTCGGTGAGTTAGGCCATGCACCTTGAAGCCAAGTGATTGTAGGTCTAGGCCTAAGGAACCTCCTATAAGCCCTAGACCTACAACTCCAATTACGCCAAATGGTTGTTCTTTTTGCTCCATTAATGTCTTTATAGAGCCTCAGATCGTTATAGACCAAGAACTTCCATATTTGGGTATCGATGCTTTGTTCTTTTTAGCTTTCTAGGCTTGCAATATGTTGGAAGCCAATGCCCATAAAAATTTGAAGAATCTGCTTAGGCAGAATTCTTCTACATGGCCGCATCACCTCACATTTAGCAGGCTTGTAGCAAGAAGTCTTCGGAGAAAGGACCATACGCTGATCAAGCTTGAGTCTATTTTTCAGAACGAATGGTGGCTTGGCTTGATGGTTCCACTTTGCTTAGAAGAATGTGGAGGGGTTTTGGTTCTTTCTCAACCTTTGAGAAGAAGATTTTTAAATGTCGAACTACCCCGCCTTCATTCGTTTGGATTTTCTCTTGGCTGTTGGGAAGGTTCGAAACCTCCTCCTCTGGATCAGATTTGGTTGCTTGATGTAGGTGGCCTAATAGAAGCTTATGAAAAAGGTTTTTTGAAGAACAGACAGTTGATAATTCCAGAAGCAGAATTTTTTGTTCAAAAACTTAGAGATGCTATGACAATTGAAGTCAGCATCAACGATTGGGAACGTTTACGTCATGCATATCCTTCTTTAGTTCAATCATTAATTCAGCTATATGAAGGTATAACTCTTCGACTTTTTGCGATTGCTTCTCGTTCGAATTCAAGTGTTTTAATGGACGGTTCTGATCTGCGCGCAGTTCAAAAAGAAATAGCTTCTTTAAGCCTCTTACCTTCCCCATGGCAGGCGTTGCGAAATATTCATTCTGATCAATGGGCTCTTTGGGCACAACTAGATCACAAGATGCTCAATTGGGTTTGGCAATTACAACCTTTAGAGCCTTTGGAACTTTTGCAAGGGCTTTTAACGAATCAACCTGCAATTTTGATTAGTGGAGCTGTGAATACTTCTTTGACCTTTGCAGAATCGCCGGAAGGGGGTTTCCCAAAACTTGTTGTGGTCTCTTTAAATGAGCCAAATATCCAGGATCCGATTCCTTTGTACATGCCTCGCCGGCAACCTTTGCTTAATACTGAAATCTTTGCTGATTATCTTTTGCAACAGTGTTTAAGGTTGATTTTGGGCCGAACTGGTTTGACTATCATTTTGTTAGATGATCCACAGTTGAGACTGCAGCTTGCAACCGCTTTGGCGGCTGAATTTGGAAAAAGAATTTCACATGAAACAACTTCACCTGATTCCAATGGTGTTGTCTGTTGTCGATGGGAGTGGTGGTTAAATCACCAAGATCAACTACCTGCACCGGAACAATTGATTATTGGATTACTTCCTTTAGCGAGTTTGGAGTCGCCTCTCATTGCCTCGCGTGTTGAGGCTTTTAAAAGGAAGGGTCTTGATTGGTTTCGAGGCTTTTTATTGCCCGAAGCTTTATGTCTGATTCCTCCAGCATTAACTCCGTTAAGACGAACTTGTGGTCGTCTCGCAATTCTGGATGGACGAGTTAGAAGCAGAAGTTGGGGCGGTGATGTTCTTCAGGTTTTGCAGCCATGTAGGCCTTTGAATCGGCTTTTGCCTGATTAAACGTTCTAATCTTTCTAAATTAGAATTAGTTTCTTAAGGAAATGGGCGAAGCGCGCAGACGATCTGTTCAGGGTTTACCACCTCGAAATAACAAAGCTAACAAGGATGATTCTCCAAGAATTGTTTCTTGGTTACCTATTACTGAGAAGCAGAAAGCCCAGTTTTATGCCATCACCACACGTGGTGCTTGGGTAGGTATCGGTGCGCTGGTTTTGCTTTGGGTGGTTGTACGTTTTATTGGTCCAGCTGCAGGTTGGTGGACTCCAGCTGATGTTCGTAATTAATCAATCAATTAATTGATTAATTACTGCTTACGCAGCTTCAGAGATTGGCTTCATGGGTTGTTTAGCAGTTGTGGTTCTTGCGGCGGCGGCTAGTGGCCGCATTGAATTAGCGGTTACTTCCGAGCCCTCAGTTAATTTCTGACGAACTAGTAGTTCAATCTTTTCACGTGATTCGGGGTTTTCTTCCAGCCAAGTAATTGTGTTGTCTCTACCTTGACCAATATTGTCGTTTTCGTAGCTGTACCAAGCACCTTTACGTGTTACAACACCAGTCTCTTCTGCTAGATCCAGAAGACAACCTACTGTGCTGATGCCACGGCCAAAGAGAATGTCAAACTCAGCGATACGGAATGGTGGGGCAACTTTATTTTTAGCTACTTTGACTTTGGCTCGGATTCCGTACTCTTCTGTTCCACGTTTAAGTGTTTGGATACGACGAATATCTAGCCTGACAGATGCGTAGAACTTCAGCGCATTACCCCCAGTGGTTGTTTCTGGATTTCCATAAACAACACCGATTTTGAGGCGAAGTTGATTGAGGAAAATCACTGTACATCCTGATTTTCCGATATTTCCTGTGATCTTTCTCATTGCCTGACTCATTAGCCTTGCTTGACTTCCTACGGCCAGATCACCCATTTCTCCTTCAATTTCAGATCTTGGTGTGAGGGCCGCAACGGAATCAACTACAACTAGATCTACAGCGGCTGAACGGACCAGTTGATCGACAATTTCTAGAGCCATTTCACCTGTGTCGGGTTGAGAAACCAGAAGGTTTTCTATGTCCACTCCAAGAGAAGCTGCATAAACGGGGTCGAGTGCATGCTCTGCATCTACAAATGCTGCTACGCCACCTTTTTTTTGAACTTCTGCGATGGCATGCAAAGTCAGAGTTGTTTTACCAGAACTTTCAGGGCCATAGACCTCAACCACTCTTCCTTTTGGGTATCCGCCTCCCAGTGCAAGATCAAGAGTGAGAGCACCAGTCGAGATCGTTTCTACTCTCATTCTGGATGCGTCTCCAAGTCGCATAATTGAGCCTTTCCCAAAGTTTCTCTCTATTTGTCCCAATACAAGACTTAGAGCTTTGTCTCGCTCTCCTGCTTTGGCTTCAATTTGGCGCGATTCAGAATTGGATGTGTTGGATGTTTTCACGTCGGCTGACATAACAGTGGTTAGTAAAGGATCAAGATGATGAGCCCTTTGCCGTTGGTGTGGTCGGCAGATATAGCTTTATTGCAGGACTTGAAAAAACGGCGAGACCGTTTATCCCTGTCGCTCCAACATTGCTAGGTAGTACAGACGTACGCTAACGAACTAAGGCCACATCGCCAAGGGGTGAGCAAGATCTTCTGGCTCTAGTAATTGGATTCCTTGCGGTAAATTCCTTTTGTCATCAGGCTTTAGGTATCCCCAGCTTGCTAAGTAGCACCGTAAAGAAGTTAGTTCTGGGTGTTTGATTGTTGTTTCAAGAGTCGCTCTACGATCTTCTATGAAGCCATGAAGATCGTTGTCTTTAATGAGTTGTCTAAGAACATGCGGTTTACTTCCAGATTCATGACCATAAATATGACTGGGGTTGAGTTGAAGCCAATTCAGTAGCTCGCTAGTAAATGCAGAACCTTTTGTACTCAGTACGACAAAATCTATGCGCTCTAGACTTAGGCGATTGAGTCGTTCAACTAGTCCAGGGAAAGGCTGATGAAGAGAAAGCCAATTTTCTCTATTAGTTTGAATTGCTTCTTTGCGTATTTTTTCTATTGCTTCTTGGAGCTCTTCAGGGCTCCAGCCCCATTGATCTAGCGCTTGTTTGCAATAGAGCGAATAGTTGTTAGCAAAAGCAAGAGGTCCTTTTTTGTTTAACGGACTATCAGTATTAATTAATTCCGCAGCAATAAGAACCATTTCCCAGCCTTGATGTACCCATGGTCTTAGGTATCGAAAGGCTTTAGGGATTTGCGTAGGAAGAACGTTTGATTTGCCTTTTTTATCTAAGAGATGTTGGCAGGCATGACGCGCACTAAACCAGTATTCAGGCATCCCGTCGACAATTACCCCGTCGAAATCAAATATCAGCAATGGACGCAAACTCACGAAAAGTTTGATGTAACTGGGCCGCTAGGATTCGAACCTAGGAATGGCGGTACCAAAAACCGCTGCCTTACCGCTTGGCGACGGCCCAATGATTCAGCGCGACACTTTTTAAGGTGTTTTCACTGATATCTAAATAGTTACACATAGTGGGTCGACCTTCGTCAATGCAAATGCAATTTTTTTTGTTTGGTATTTCGAGTAAGCCAAGGACGAACCAATAGTTTTGCTTGGGTTAATGCAGTCTCCCAGCCATCAGTCCATTCCCATAATGGGATTTCACGTGCTTGAGCTTCGTCTAGCCAGGGTTGTAAAAGACTTCTAGCTGAACCACCAAATGCAATTCCAGATAGGCCTATTGCAAGAGGAGCTAAGCCAATAGAGGATGCATTGGTACCTCCGGCAAGTTGTAAAGGCCCAGGAGGGGCTAGATGATGAATCTTTTCCCATAGAGCAATGGCAACTTTGGCTGTGCTTGGATTCATATCTCCACTCATTGGCCGACCATCGAGTTGCCAGATAGGTCTTTGATCATGAGTTCTTAAGCAAGCATGTCGTTTCCAAAGTTCCTCAGCAAGTTCTTCTGCATTAATTCCGTGTCCTTCTAGCCCACAACTAACTGCGATTCTCATTAATGGAACTTTGGACTTCATTATTTGAGTGATTGTTTTTTCAAAGGCCTTTAAACGTCCAGGTGCTGTATGGATCTCTATTGCATCAGGCTGAAGTTCTCGGATTAGGGCTGCTAGTGCATCGAGTTCTAATCGATGACTCTTTTCATTAATCAATCCATAAGGGCAAGTTGGAAGACATCGACCACATCCATAACAAAGTGATGGATTGATGCCATGTATTTGGTTGATTGCGTGAACAGGACAAATTTTTTCGCAGGGTTTTGAGCAGTCTTTAGGACACGCTGCATTGTCAAACCAGGCTTTTCGGAAATGTATATCTTCTCCATCGCTCACACTGATCATTAGCCATGGGCGAACTTTGTGATTGAGTTCAGCCCAATCCAGCCCCTTTCTTGCAGCAACCACAACTGCTTGATCAGCACTGACATCGATGCAATGAACACCCGCTACTGCATATACCGCACATAAATCTGTAATAGAGCTCAGATCCTGATTGCTTGCACCACATATCAATTTGACCCAGGATCCTCGTCTTATTGCTTCTTCGCCTCTACTGGCGTTATTCATTAAGACCTCTTGTTGATTCTTAATTATTTTTGGAGATAAGTGCGCATGGGTTCCCACTTAAGACTGCGAGAACCTCCTATTTCTACTACCACTTTGAGACGCTTTTCGCGTTCGCAGAGATCTGAAATGGCAATTAATTCAGAGCGAGATAGAACTTGTCCTTCAATAAGCCAAAGAACAACAGAACGATCTTCAGAAAGAAATTCAAGTAATTGAGGCATGACAAGTTGCACTTCTCCTACTGCTGCATTTCGACCAACGTTTTGATGGCCAAGATGAGGTGGCCTGACACCATGTAGTTGCAATAGAAATGATTCTGGATCTCCTAGGCCTCTTGCACTAAGCATTTGAGTTCGGTATCCAGCGGCTCGAAGTCTTCTAAGCAAGCGGGTTTCTGCCCCACCCTCTAAGGGGACATTAATAGCTATGCAACCAGCAGCCTCTAGGTCACTCAAAAAACCCTGCCCAGATAGCAATAGCGGCATGAATTCATATTCGTTTAGAGCTTAATTCTGACAGTTGGACGAAAAATCATCACCTCTGGACCCCTAGGGGGTCTGTGGTGTAGCCTTTTTAATTGCTCTGCTCATACTGTGCCCGACCGCTAGCCGGGCCTCCAGATAAGCAAAGCAGATCAAGCGATAGCGCCTGATCTATAGGGCCAGGCAGTATTGAATTCTTTTCATGCTGCAGAGAAACTCTCGATTTCCTCAGAAGTCGGAAAAGTCTCAGCCTGCTGGTATTAGCTAGCTATAACTGATTTCTTTTTTAGATCCGTTTAAAACGGCATTTAAAAATAAAATGGATTCAGTAATCGCTTGAAATTATCAGCTTTTGTTCCTTAAGCCTTTTTTTAAGAGGTTGTTATTGCTGGCGTCCCTTCATCCAATGTCTATAGGCATCCTTGGGAAGAAATTGGGAATGTCCCAGTTCTTCGACGAAAAAGGCAGAGCTGTTCCGGTCACTTTGATCGAGGCAGGACCCTGCAGAATTACTCAGCTAAAGACTTCTGATACTGATGGTTATTCCGCGGTACAGATAGGCTTTGGTGAAACTCGAGAAAAATTACTCAATAAACCCTTTAAAGGTCATTTAGCGAAATCAGGTGATTCTCTTCTTCGCTATTTACGTGAATATCGCGTTGAAAATCTTGGAGATCTGGAGCTTGGTTCTCCAATAACTGTTGGAAGCTTTGAAGCGGGGCAGAAGGTGGATGTAAGTGGTGACACTATGGGCCGTGGTTTTGCGGGATATCAAAAACGTCATGGTTTTAGCAGGGGACCTATGAGTCATGGTTCTAAAAACCATAGACAGCCTGGATCCACTGGTGCTGGTACAACACCAGGTCGGATTTATCCCGGTAAACGAATGGCTGGAAGATATGGAGGAAAGCAGATAACTACAAGAGGCCTAACTATTCTCAAAGTTGATAGTGAGCGCAATCTGCTAGTCGTTAAAGGATCTGTTCCTGGTAAACCAGGCGGCTTATTAAATATTCGCCCTGCAAATCGAGTAGGTGCTAAGGCCTCACAAGGAGGAGGTAAGTAATTATGGAATGCACTGTTCGTGATTGGCAGGGTAAGGAAGCCGGAAAGACAAGCATCGATCTAAAGGTTGCAAAGGAAACCTCTGCGGTTGATTTGATGCATCGGGCTGTCCTGCGACAACAAGCTCATAGTCGTCAGGGCACTGCCAGCACTCTCACTAGATCTGAGGTACGAGGTGGTGGTCGTAAGCCTTATAAGCAAAAGGGCACTGGTAGAGCTCGACAGGGATCTATTCGTACTCCGTTGAGACCGGGAGGAGGGATCATCTTTGGTCCTAAGCCTAGGAGTTATGGACTCTCAATGAACAGAAAGGAACGACGATTAGCTCTTCGCACGGCTTTAATGGCTCGGATGGAAGATTCAATTGTCGTTAAGGACTTTGGGAAGAGTCTTAAGACTCCAAAAACTAGTGAAATAACAAATGCTTTAGTTCGTTTGGGTATTTCTAAAGATTCCAAGGTTCTGATCATTCTTTCTGAGCCTTCTGAGGCTATTTCCAGATCTGTAAGGAATCTGGAAAAGGTTAAGTTGATTGCTGCAGATCAACTTAACGTTTTCGACTTACTTCATGCCAATTCGTTGGTGCTAGGTGAGACGGCAATAGCCATTATTAAGGAGGTGTATGGCGATGACTGAACGTTTTTCTAATCGTCTAGCCGATGTAATTAGACGCCCTCTTATTACAGAAAAGGCAACTAATGCTTTGGAGCTTAATCAGTACACATTTGAAGTTGATCCTCGTGCGGCTAAGCCAGATATCAAGGCAGCGGTCGAGAAACTTTTCGATGTTCGCGTAGTTGGTATCAGCACTATGAATCCACCTCGTCGCAGTCGCAGGATGGGACGCTTCGCTGGCAAACGTTCTCAGGTCAAGAAAGCTGTTGTAAGGCTTGCCGAGGGGAACTCCATTCAACTTTTTCCTGATTCCTGAGGTTTTAAATTATGGCAATTCGTACCTATCGACCTTATACACCAGGAACCCGCGGAAGGGTTGTAACTGACTTTAGTGAAGTTACAGCTCGCAAGCCTGAGCGTTCTCTTGTTGTGGCGAAGCATCGCCGGAAGGGGCGAAACAACCGAGGTGTAATTACTTGTCGGCATCGAGGGGGTGGACATAAGCGTTTATACAGAATTGTTGATTTCCGTCGTAATAAGCATGGAATTTCAGCAAAGGTTGCAGCTATTCACTACGACCCCCATAGAAATGCAAGATTGGCCTTGCTTTTTTATGTAGATGGAGAGAAGCGTTATATTCTTGCGCCAGCAGGGATAGCCATAGGACAAGAGCTGATTTCTGGACCTAAATCGCCACTTGAGGCAGGGAATGCGTTGCCATTGTCGGCAATACCGCTTGGATCAAATGTCCACAACGTAGAGCTTTACCCTGGCCGAGGAGGCCAAATGGCTCGAACTGCAGGCTCAAGTGCTCAGGTTATGGCGAAAGAAGGAGATTATGTAGCACTGAAGCTTCCTTCTACTGAGGTTCGTTTAGTCAGGAAGGAGTGCTATGCGACTCTTGGTGAGGTTGGTAACTCAGAAGTAAGGAATACGAGCCTTGGTAAGGCTGGCCGTCGTAGGTGGCTTGGTAGGCGTCCACAAGTTAGGGGTAGTGTGATGAACCCTTGTGATCACCCACATGGTGGTGGTGAGGGCCGTGCACCAATTGGTCGTGCTGGCCCAGTGACACCTTGGGGTAAACCAGCCTTAGGATTAAAGACGAGAAAAAGGAATAAGCCTAGTAATCGACTTGTTCTACGTAAGCGTCGTAGAACTTCAAAACGTAGTCGGGGTGGAAGAGATTCATGATTTCACACTCTTACAACTTTTCTACTTAATTTCGTTATGGGACGTTCACTCAAAAAAGGACCTTTTATTGCTGATAGCTTGCTTCGCAAGATTGAAAAGCAAAATGCCGATGATAATAAATCGGTAATTAAAACTTGGTCTCGAGCCTCAACTATTCTTCCAATGATGATCGGACATACAATTGCTGTACATAATGGAAGAACACATATTCCTGTATTTGTCACTGAACAAATGGTTGGGCATAAGTTGGGGGAGTTTGCACCAACAAGAACTTTTAAAGGTCACATAAAAGATAAAAAAGGAGGTCGTTAATACAATGTCAGTAGATATGAAAGAACAAAAGATTGCAAAGGCACATGGACGTTTTCTAAGAGGTTCTGTCTCAAAGGTACGCCGTGTTTTAGATCAAATTCGTGGGCGCACTTACCGCGATGCCTTGATCATGCTTGAGTTCATGCCCTATCGCTCTACAGGTCCAATAACTAAGGTTTTAAGGTCCGCAGTTGCGAATGCAGAGAACAATATGGGCCTAGACCCTGCCTCATTGGTTATTTCTCAGGCCACCGCAGATATGGGACCTTCCATGAAGCGGTATAGGCCCCGAGCCCAAGGCCGCGCATTTGCGATTAAGAAACAGACCTGTCACATCAGTATTGGTGTGGCGGCTCAGCCCGACTCCTGATCCTCTATTTATCGAACTGATGGGACACAAAATCCATCCAACTGGTTTACGTCTGGGCATAACCCAGGAACATCGTTCACGTTGGTATGCGCCTGCGAAGACATATCCGACTCTTCTTCAGGAGGATGATCGGATAAGACGCTTTATCCATAAAAAATATGGAGCTGCAGGTATAAGTGATGTTTTGATTGCACGCAAAGCAGATCAACTAGAAGTTGAACTTAAGACGGCTCGTCCAGGCGTGTTGGTTGGCCGTCAGGGTAGTGGAATCGAGGAGTTAAGAACAGGTATTCAGAAGACAATTGGAGACAGGAGTCGTCAAGTTCGAATAAATGTTGTTGAAGTAGAACGAGTTGATGCAGATGCTTTTCTTTTAGCTGAATACATTGCTCAGCAACTTGAAAAGAGAGTTGCATTCCGTCGAACTATTCGGATGGCAGTTCAAAGAGCGCAAAGAGCAGGTGTGTTGGGGTTAAAAATTCAGGTCGGAGGCCGTCTTAATGGTGCAGAGATTGCAAGAACAGAGTGGACTCGTGAAGGCCGTGTTCCGCTACATACTCTCCGCGCTGAGATCGACTATGCGACAAGGGTTGCGAGTACAACTTATGGAGTTTTGGGAATTAAGGTATGGGTCTTTAAGGGTGAGGTCCTCGCAAATGAAGAACAGCAGTTGCCTGTGGGTGCGAGCCCTCGACGTAGGGGCAATCGCAGGCCTCAACAATTTGAAGACCGTTCTAACGAAGGGTGATTTGGAGTTTTAATTATGCTCAGTCCTAAAAGAGTCAAATTCAGAAAACAGCAAAGAGGTCGCATGCGTGGCGTTGCTACTCGAGGCAATACCATTGCTTTTGGCCAGTTTGCATTACAAGCTCAGGAATGTGGCTGGATTACGTCCCGCCAGATTGAAGCTAGTAGGAGGGCTATGACCCGCTACGTCAAAAGAGGAGGGAAAATATGGATAAGGATATTCCCTGATAAGCCAGTAACAATGCGCCCTGCTGAGACCAGGATGGGTTCTGGTAAAGGAAATCCAGAGTTCTGGGTTGCAGTAATTAAACCTGGTCGGATTTTATTTGAGATGGGTGGTGAAGAAATTACTGAGGAGATCGCTAAGGAAGCTATGCGTCTAGCCCAGTACAAGCTTCCCGTTAAAACTAAATTCCTGAGTTTGGATGATCAGGAACAAACGAACATTTCCAATACTTCATCCACCAATAAAGCTGTCAAAGTGGAGTCCTGATCATGCCCCTTTCTGATGTTGCAGAGGTTCGCAAGCTTACTGATGCGGACATAACCGAACAGATCGATAGCATTCGCCGAGATCTGTTTGATTTGAGATTTCAGCAGGCCACCAGGCAGCTGAATAACAGTCACCGTTTTAAAGAAGCACGACTCAAGCTAGCTCATCTTTTAACGGTTCAGAAGGAGCGAAGTCGCTCCCAAGCTTCTTCCTGATTTCACTCTTTAAAAAAATGGCACTTAAGGAAAGACTCGGTACTGTCGTTAGCGACAAGATGGACAAAACAGTAGTAGTGGCGGTTGAAAATCGCTTCCCGCATCCCATCTATCAAAAGATTATTAGTCGCACTACTCGTTATAAGGCGCATGATGAGAAAAATGCTTGCCGTATAGGTGATCGTGTTCGTATTACTGAGACAAGACCACTAAGTTCATCAAAACGCTGGGCGATTGCTGAAGTGATTAGTCACAGTGCCAAATCTCAGGAGGCAAACCAATGATTCAACAGGAAACATTTCTCACAGTTGCTGATAACAGTGGTGCAAAACGAATTCAATGTATTCGTGTTCTTGGCTCGAATCGACGCTATGCCCATGTTGGGGATGTGATAGTTGCTGCAGTGAAGGATGCGATGCCAAATATGGGCGTCAAGAAATCAGATGTAGTAAAAGCAGTTGTTGTTAGAACTAAAGCAACTATGAGAAGAGATACAGGTAACTCAATTAGATTTGATGACAATGCAGCTGTTTTAATCAATGAAGATAAAAACCCAAGGGGAACAAGGGTTTTTGGACCTGTAGCACGTGAACTCCGCGAGAGAAATTTCACTAAAATTGTTTCATTAGCACCCGAGGTTATTTGACATGACAATGACACCTACCAAGACAAAGTTGACCCAACGGCTCAAAATGAGAATTCGTAAAGGGGATACTGTTCAAGTGATATCTGGAAAAGATAAAGGTAAAACAGGAGAGGTGTTGCGAACACTCCCTTTGACAAACCGAGTAATTATTCAAGGAGTAAACCTTCGAACTAAGCACATTAAACCTACTCAAGAAGGAGAGGGTGGTCGGATAGTTACTGAAGAGGCGTCTATACATGCTTCTAATGTGATGCTTTATTCCACTGCGAAAAAGGTTGCAAGTCGAGTTGAGTTGTTTGTAGAGAAAGATGGTACGAAGAAACGAAGACTTAAAAAAACAGGAGAAGTTATTGATTAAACTCTTCTGACTTCTTTCCTGAATTCTTCATTCAACAATTTAAACCCAACTATTCAAACCCCTCTTCTATTTCTGATCTGCTCCTGACAAAGTCCAGAAGCTACTAACATCGAAATTTATGTCACTCAAGAAACGCTATCGAGAGACAATTCAGCCCAAATTGCTGAAAGATCTAAGTCTCAAAAACATTCATCAAGTCCCCAAGGTTCTAAAAGTAACCGTAAACAGGGGCTTAGGGGAAGCTGCTCAGAATTCAAAGTCTTTGGAGGCTTCCGTTTCAGAGTTGGCAACTATCACGGGTCAAAAAGTTGTTGTCACTAGAGCCAAAAAGGCTATTGCTGGCTTTAAAATCCGTCAGGGAATGCCAATTGGTTGTGCGGTTACTCTTCGCGGAGACCGTATGTATGCCTTTCTTGAAAGGCTAATTAATTTGGCTCTCCCAAGAATTCGGGACTTTAGGGGGATAAGTCCAAAGAGTTTTGATGGGCGGGGAAATTACACCCTTGGTGTAAGGGAACAAATAATCTTTCCTGAAATTTCTTTTGACAAAATTGATTCCATAAGAGGTATGGACATCACAATTGTCACAAGTGCCCGAAGTGATGAGGAGGGTAAAGCTCTTCTCAGCGAGATGGGAATGCCTTTCCGCAGTAACTGAGCTTTTTTCTAAGACGACTATGGCAAATCACGATCCAATCTCAGATATGCTCACCCGCATTAGAAATGCGAGTGAGAAACGTCATCAAACCACTCGTATCCCTGCTTCCCGAATGTCTAGAAGCATTGCAAAAGTGCTTCAGCAAGAAGGTTTTATAGCTCAGATCAGTGAAGAGGGAGAAGGTGTTAGTACTCAACTGATACTTGAATTGAAGTACAGCGGAAAGCATCGTCAACCGACAATTAGATCTATGCAGAGAGTTAGTAAACCAGGCTTACGTATTTACAAGAACACCAGGGGTCTCCCAAAAGTATTAGGAGGTCTCGGAGTTGCGATTATCTCAACTTCCAAAGGTGTTATGAGTGACCGTGATGCCCGTAAGCAAGGTGTTGGCGGTGAAGTTCTCTGCTATGTCTTCTAATAAGGAGTATTAATCATGTCACGTATTGGTAAAAGCCCCATCCCGCTTCCTGAGAAGGTTGACGTTACTCTTTCAGGCCTTTCCGTAACTGTGAAAGGTCCCAAAGGAGAGTTGAGTAGAACACTCCCGGAAGGGGTAACTGTCAGTCAGGTAGAAAACACAATTGTGGTAACTCCAACTAATGAAAAGAGGAAATCTCGAGAACGTCATGGTTTATGTAGATCACTTTTAGCAAATATGGTTGAAGGAGTTAGCAAAGGATTTACACGCAGATTAGAAATCGTTGGTGTTGGATCAAGAGCCCAGCTCAAAGGTAAAACTCTTGTTGTTAATGCTGGCTTTAGTCACCCTATAGAGGTGATACCACCATCAGGAATTACTTTTGCTGTTGAGAACAACACCAACGTTATTGTTTCTGGACCTGACAAAGAATTGGTTGGCAATGAAGCCGCTAAGATCAGGTCTATTCGTCCACCTGAACCTTATAAAGGTAAGGGAATTAAATACCAAGGCGAGCGCATCTTGCGTAAGGCTGGAAAATCCGGCAAGAAATAACTATCTGCTTAACTACTTACATATTTATTTATTATGTCCATTCTTTCCCGAAAGCAGCAGACACAGAAGCGCCACAGGCGTTTACGTCGTCATTTAACCGGAAACCCGCAGAGGCCTCGTCTTGCAGTGTTTCGTTCAAATAATCACATCTATGCTCAAGTCATTGATGATGATTCTCAAAACACGCTTTGTTCCGCTTCAACAATGGACAAAGATTTGCGGAGCAATCTCAAAGGTAAAGCAAGCAATTGTGATGCATCGGTTGCTGTTGGCACATTGGTTGCCAAACGTGCTCTTGAAAAGGGCATAGAACAGGTAGTCTTCGATCGCGGGGGCAATCTTTATCACGGCAGGGTAAAAGCCCTTGCTGAAGCAGCCCGGGAAGCGGGCCTTAAATTCTGACCCTGCTCTCAAAATGACTGAATCCAACAAACAAAACAACACAAAGGAAGCCTCAACTTCAGCCGAAGTACCTGCAGCTGCAGAGGGCCAGGGCCAAAAAGAGCAAGGTAGTGGCGGCGGAGGCCGTCGAGGTGGTGGTCGTGGCGGTGATCGAGAAAGGAAAGGTGGTCGTAGAGGTGATAGACGGGGTCAAGAACGTGATTCAGAGTGGCAGGAGAGAGTAGTGCAGATACGCCGTGTTTCTAAAACAGTTAAAGGTGGTAAAAAGATGAGCTTTAGAGCAATCGTGGTTGTAGGTAATGAGCGTGGGCAAGTGGGTGTTGGAGTTGGTAAGGCAAGTGATGTAATAGGAGCTGTACGAAAGGGAGTAGCAGATGGTAAGAAGCACTTAGTTAAGGTCCCACTTACTCGTCACAGTTCTATTCCAACATTGTCAAATGGTCGAGATGGCGCTGCTAGTGTTTTAATTCGTCCTGCAGCACCAGGTACTGGTGTGATTGCTGGAGGCTCTATCAGAACAGTGCTTGAATTAGCGGGCATTAAGAATGTTCTGGCTAAGAGACTTGGAAGTAAAACTCCATTAAATAACGCCAGGGCCGCAATGGTTGCTTTAGCGGGTCTTAGAACTCATAAAGCAACAGCAAAAGAAAGGGGAATCCCCCTTGAGCAGATCTATTCTTGATACCAATGAAATACTCACTTCAATCCTTGAAATCCAATGCCGGTGCTAGGCGCCGGAAACTACGCAAAGGTCGTGGAATTGCAGCTGGTCAAGGCGCTAGTTGTGGTTTTGGTATGCGTGGCCAAAAGTCACGTTCAGGAAGACCTACGCGACCTGGCTTTGAAGGGGGCCAAATGCCTCTTTACAGAAGAGTTCCTAAGCTCAAGCATTTCACTTTGGTAAATCCAAAGGAGTTCACTGTAGTGAATGTTTCTGCTCTTAATGATTTAAAAGAAGGAACTAAGGTCAACCTTGATTTATTGGTTAAGAAGGGAATTGTTACTAGTCCAAAGCACCCACTTAAAATCTTAGGTAATGGCAATATCAAAGTAAAACTCTCTGTTCAAGCTGCCTCTTTCACAGCTTCAGCACGCACTAAGATTGAGGGCCTAGGAGGCACTTGTGAAATTCTCGACTAAATAAGAGAATTTAAAAATGTTGCTTCAAATGTCTAAGGAATCAGACCATACAGTTTTTGTGGCCATTCTTAGTCCTTCAGCATTTAATTCAATTTTCTTCTAAGACAATGCTTGTTAGTAGGGGTCGCAATCCTAGTGCTGCTGAAGTTCTTACTCAGTTGTTTCGTAATAGTGAACTGAGGGGGCGAGTTCTTACAACTTTGGGATTGCTATTACTTGTCAGGTTGGGAATATATATCCCAATGCCTGGGATTGATAGGCAGGCTTTTCAGAGCTTTTTACAGCAGGGAGGTCAACTAATTGGCTTCCTAGATATTTTTACAGGTGGTGGAATATCAACACTTGGAATTTTTGCATTAGGAATTCTCCCTTTTATCAATGCTTCCATTATTTTGCAGCTTTTGACCGCTTCTCTTCCTCAGTTGGAGGACCTACAAAAGAATGAGGGGGAGGCAGGTCGAAGAAAGATCGCACAGATCACTAGGTACGTTGCACTTGGTTGGGGGTTGGTTCAGAGTGTTGTTTTTTCTTTGATTCTTCGTCCATATGCGATCGAAGGTCTTCCTGAATCTGTATTTGTTATTCAAACTGCTTTAGGACTGGTTACTGGCTCAATAATTGTCATGTGGCTTAGCGAGATAATTACTGAGAAGGGAATAGGGCAGGGTGCCTCATTAGTTATTTTTTTGAATATAGTTGCAACTTTGCCAAAGGCTCTCGGATCAACAATAGAGAAGGCCCAGACTGGTGATAGAAGTGATGTGATAGGTATTGCTGTACTTTTGTTTGTGTTTTTAGTCACTATTGTTGGGATTATTTTTGTTCAGGAAGGAGCAAGAAGATTGCCTATTGTTAGCGCGAAAAGACAGATTGGAAATACTGGGATGCTTCCTAATCGACAAAGTTATTTGCCCTTAAAACTTAATGCTGGTGGAGTTATGCCAATAATTTTTGCTTCTGCATTGATTTTTCTTCCAATTACAATTGCAAATTTCACAAAAATCCCATGGTTAATTAGAGCTGCTGGCGCCTTAAATCCTGGAGCATCAAATCCTTGGCCCTATGCAATAGTATTTTTTGCATTGATTCTAGGATTTGCATATTTTTACGCTTCTTTAACAGTAAATCCTATCGACATTGCTTCTAATCTTAAAAGAGGCGGTGTTGCTATCCCAGGTGTTAGGCCTGGTAGTGCTACTAGCAATTATCTATCGGGTGTTCAAAATCGATTAACACTTTTAGGTGGTCTTTTCCTTGGCTCCGTAGCAATCATTCCTGCAGCAGTTGAAAGAGCAACTAATGTTCAGACTTTTCAAGGGCTAGGAGCAACTTCTTTACTTATTCTTGTTGGTGTTGCTATTGACACGGCTAAGCAGGTCCAGACTTACGTAATCTCTCAACGTTATGAGGGCCTTGTTAGACAATGAGTTTTTATATTTCATCAATCTTTTCGATCCAATAATGAAGAGTCGTCTTTTGTTTTTAGGGCCGCCCGGTGCTGGGAAGGGGACCCAAGCTGAAATTACTTGCAAGACTAATGGGTTAACTCATTTGTCTACGGGAGAGCTTCTACGAGCAGAAGTTGCTGCCAAGACTCCTTTAGGTAATGAAGCATCTGCAGTTATGGCAACTGGTGAGTTGGTTAGTGATGAGTTGGTTCTTGCGATAGTTGAAGGTCATCTAAAAAAATCATTAGATGGTTGGCTCTTAGATGGATTCCCCAGAACTGTTCCACAAGCAGAAGCTTTAGAAGAGATTCTTCAAGCTATGAATCAGCAAATAGAGCTTGTCTTGGTCTTGCAACTTAATGATGAGCTCTTGATTGAAAGGCTTCTTGCAAGAGGACGTGATGATGATAATGAAGCTGTAATTGCTAACCGACTCGATGTATATCGTCAGAAAACAGAACCTTTAATTGATTACTATGACAAAAAGGGCCTCATCACTCGAGTAGAAGCCAAAGGAGATATTCAAGAGATTCAGAGTCAAATTGAACTAATTTTGAATCAAGCAGTGTAGTAGGATCTTAGTTTGGTGTATTGGAGATACACACCCTATGAAGGTGCGTGCCTCGGTTAAGAAAATGTGCGAAAAGTGCCGGGTGATTCGTCGCCATGGACGGGTCATGGTCATTTGCGCCAACCCTAAGCACAAGCAAAGACAGGGATAAACCTGTCTTTGCTTGCATGAGCATTTCTTGTTAAAAGCCATGCTCATCAAATCTGTGTCCCTATTAGGGGCCGTTGTTCCCTTCGATTTAGTTCTCAGTGGCAAGGATTGCAGGCGTCGATATACCCCGCGAAAAGCGGATTGAAGTCGCCTTGACCTACATCTATGGCATTGGTTTGACAAGGGCCAAAACAATTTTGGCTCAAGCTGATGTAAATCCTGATATCCGGGTTAAAGATCTGGAAGATGGTGATGTCCAGAAGCTACGTACCGTAACTGAGGCTTTCACTATTGAAGGTGATCTTAGGCGCCAAGAAGGGATGGCTCTAAAGAGATTGCAGGATATAGGTTGTTTGCGAGGACGTCGTCATCGCATGAGCCTTCCTGTCCGAGGTCAACGCACTAGGACTAATGCACGTACCAGGAGAGGATCTCGGAAAACAGTTGCAGGTAAGAAGAAATAATTCGACTCTTCCCAATTCAAAGCTAGCTATTCACCTCACCGCATTCCTAAAGGCCCCAGAATATGGCCACACCAACAAAGAAAACTGGTTCCAAAAAGACCAAACGAAACGTCCCCAATGGAGTTGTGCACATTCAGAGCACCTTTAATAACACTATTGTTTCTATTACAGATACTTCTGGGGAAGTTATCTCTTGGTCTTCTGCAGGGGCCAGTGGTTTTAAGGGTGCTCGTAAGGGAACTCCTTTTGCTGCCCAAACTGCTGCTGAAGCTGCAGCAAGGCGCGCACTTGAACAAGGTATGCGCCAAATAGAAGTTCTCGTAAGAGGACCTGGCTCAGGTCGTGAAACTGCTATCCGTGCTTTGCAGGTTGCAGGACTTGAGATCACACTCATTAGAGACGTTACCCCTTTGCCCCACAATGGGTGTCGGAGGCCTAAAAGACGTCGTGTCTAAAAGGCTTCTTTCTATTTACTTGTCCCAAACCATTCACCTGTTTTAGATCGTGCTCCAATACCAGATTGATCGAATTGAGCATCAAGTCTCTTCTGATAACTCTCAGACAGGAGTATTTCTTATTGGTCCTCTTGAACGCGGACAGGCGACAACATTAGGGAATTCACTGAGACGTGTCTTGATGGGAGGACTTGAGGGGAGTGCAGTTACTGCAGTCCGAATATCTGGGGTTAACCATGAATATGCAACTATCCCTGGTGTTAGGGAGGATGTCCTCGATATTCTTTTGAATTGCAAACAACTCTCTGTCAATAGTAGAAATCAAGATCTTGAGATAGGCAGGCTTGTGGTTTCTGGTCCAGCAGAAGTAAAAGCTAAAGATTTGCAGTTTTCTTCACAAGTTCAAGTAGTAGATACAAATCGGCCAATTGCCACTGTTCATGAAGGCCATAGCCTTGAATTAGAAGTTCATGTTGAGAGAGGTGTTGGGTATAGACCAGTTGATCGGCATGACGAAGAGGTTAGTGCGATTGATCTTTTGCAAATAGATGCAGTTTTCATGCCAGTAAGAAGGGTTAATTTCACTATTGATGAAACTGCTGTTGCAGAAGGAGGTTCTACTCGAGAAAGATTACGAATGGAGGTTGTTACTGATGGCTCCACTTCTCCTGATGACGCTATAGCTGAAGCTGCTAATCAGTTAATAGAGCTTTTTCAGCCTCTAGCAACAGTAACTATGGTCGAAGAGGTTCCCTTAGAGCCTGAGCCCACAGCAGAAGCTCAAATACCTTTGGAAGAATTAAATCTTTCAGTTCGTGCCTACAACTGTCTAAAGCGCGCCCAAGTTAATTCTGTCTCTGATTTGATGGGATTTAGTTATGAGGATCTCCTTGAAATTAAAAACTTTGGGTCTAAGTCTGCTGACGAAGTTATAGAAGCACTTGAAAGGATTGGCATTTCAATTCCTCAAAGTAGAACTTCTGCTTGAATTAATTTGGATTAACCCCCCTAGATACGAACAGAACCATGCGTCACCAATGTCGAGTACCACAGTTAGGTCGTCCAGCTGATCAGCGAAAAGCAATGTTGCGAGGACTTACTACACAATTAATTCGTGAAGGACGAGTTACTACAACTCGAGCTAGGGCAAAGGCTTTGCGTGATCAAGCAGAACGTATGATTACCCTGGCGAAGGAAGGCAGCCTTGCCTCCCGAAGACGAGCTATTGGCTATATCTATGACAAAAAATTAGTCCATGCTTTATTTGAGAAGGCTCAAGAGCGTTATGGCAGTCGGGCAGGAGGTTATACAAGAATTGTGAGAACTGTTCCTAGAAGAGGAGATAATGCGCAGATGTCAATCATTGAGCTAGTCTAGAGACTTTTATTATTTGGTTTTTTGGTGAAAACTACCTCAAGCCAATAACATGTTTTCTGATAAAGGTTCTCTTGGTATTGAGAATTCATCTTCAAGGCGATTAGCGCTAATAGCTCAATATGATGGAACTACTTTTTGTGGTTGGCAGCGACAAGAAAAAACTTTAGCCGTCCAGGAGGTTTTGGAAGATGCGATTGCTCAGTTAGATCCTTATAGACCAATTAAGACAATTGCAGCAGGCCGCACTGATGCTGGAGTTCATGCGGCTGGTCAAGTAGTTCATTTTGATGTGTGTGGTCCAATCCCAGCTAAGCGTTGGGCATCTGCTTTAAATGGAAGGTTACCTAAATCAATTCGTGTTCTTGAAGTTGTTGATCGTCCTAAAGATTGGCATGCTTGCTATTCGGCTAAGTTTCGAAGATATAGATACACGATTTTTAACAGCAGAAGCCCAAATGTTTTTCTAGCGCCATGGAGTTGGCATCGTTATCAATTTCGTTTAGATGAGGAACTAATGCTTGAGGGATTAAAGGGTTTGCTTGGTAATCATGATTTCACTGCATTTCAAAGATCAGGCAGTAATAGAGCGCATTCAAGAACAACTATTGAGGAGGTAACTCTTGATAGGAAGGGAGATCTTTTGTTTATCGAGATACAAGCGACTGGCTTTTTATATGGAATGGTGCGCTTGATAGTGGGACAGTTGGTTTTGTTAGGAGAACATAAATTGTCAAAAGTAGACTTTGAGACCCGTTGGAAGTTAAAACAAAGAGAGGAAGTTAAAGAAGCTGCACCTCCTCATGGCTTATGTTTTTTGAGAACAGGTTATGAAGATAAAATTTTCTCTGAATCATTTTCATATGGTTCTGCTCCTTTGTTTTTACTGCCAACATCAGATCAGCCAACTGCTTCAAGGCGCCTCAGTCCTTGAGAGACAGGATTCTATATGGACTCCTTATAAGAGAACTCTAATTAGAAATTTTTTTCTTCATAAGAACTAGTTTGCCTCTATTGGCTCACTCGAAAGTGTAAGCTTAAGGATCAGATTCCACGAGAGTCAGTCCTTTGGCTTGGAATCTTCCCTGTACAGCCCCATCGATTGCGGTGGTGCATATATTGATCCGGCATGCCGGTGTGATGAACAAGACCTCAGTCCCTAAACTTGATTCTCTAGACCGCAAGTGGTACTTGGTGGATGCCGAGAATCAAACACTTGGCAGATTAGCCACTGAAGTTGCCTCAGTTTTGCGAGGCAAGAACAATCCCAATTACACCCCGCATTTGGATACGGGCGATTTTGTTGTTGTTGTAAATGCTGAGAAGGTAAAAGTTTCTGGTAATAAACCGCAGCAAAAGCTTTATCGGCGTCATTCAGGAAGACCTGGAGGCATGAAAGAAGAAACATTCCAGGCTCTACAAGAACGCTTGCCAGAAAGGATTATTGAGAAAGCAATAAAAGGCATGCTCCCCCACAATTCATTAGGGCGCCAATTATTTCGCAAACTTAAGGTTTATAGAGGAGCCACTCATCCTCATGCGGCCCAGAACCCTCAAGCACTTCCAATTGACACAGCTTCTTCATCTGCACAATGACTAGTTCCACTAACAACACCGTCGTTTATTGGGGGACAGGTCGAAGAAAGACCTCGGTAGCCCGAGTGAGGCTTGTTCCAGGTAAAGGAGCTTTAACTATCAATGGACGTCCAGGTGATCATTATCTGAATTTCAATCCTGCTTATATTGCAGCAGTTAATGCACCTCTTCAAACGCTTGGTCTTAATGGTCAGTACGACATTCTTGTGAATGTTTATGGAGGTGGGTTAACTGGTCAAGCTGATGCAATCAAGCAAGGAGCAGCTCGTGCCTTGTGTGAGCTCTCTAAAGACAATAGGAAACCTTTGAAAACGGAAGGACATTTGAGTCGAGATCCCCGAGCAAAAGAACGAAGGAAGTATGGCTTGAAGAAAGCCCGTAAAGCACCTCAATTTTCAAAGCGTTGATTTCCGTTCTCACTTTCTTTTTGCACATTTTCGATTAATTGCTATGCCAAAACCTGATATTCATCCGAAGTGGTATCCAGAAGCAAAAGTGATTTGCAATGGAGAGGTTGTAATGACTACTGGGTCAACACAGCCAGAGATTCATGTGGATGTTTGGAGTGGGAATCATCCTTTTTTCACAGGTACTCAAAAGATTCTTGATACCGAAGGTCGAGTTGATCGGTTTATGCGGAAGTATGGAATGGCTAGTACTGATAGCGCTACTGCCCAGGTAAAAGAAGAGGCCAAAAAAAGTTCTAAGAAAACACCAACTGAGACCTCTACTGCCCAGGCAAAAGTTGAGGTAAAAGAAGAGGTGAAAGAAGATTCTCAGAAACCATCAACTGAGACCGCTGAAGAGCCCTCAGCTTGATCTTTATTCTTTCTTCGCTGAGATAACTGAAGCTTTTTAATTAGTTATCAGTGGCTATGGACTCTTCTACTTTGAAGATAAGGCTGGAAACAGCCACGAATAGTTTTCGAAGCCTTGAAAGGCAATTGGCAGATCCTGATGTTGCATCGAATCCTGCTCGATTGGAAAGCATCGCTAGAGAAAGATCGCGTTTAGAACCAATTGTTTTGGATTATGAGCTACTTCAGAAACTTGAAGTAGAGAGCGAGCAAGCAAAAGTTCTTTTGCGTGAGACGAGGGGAGATGAAGAAATGGAGGTTTTGGCTCAAGATGAATTAAAAGAGCTGGAAGAACAAAAAAACTCTCTTTTAGAAAGGCTAACCGTTGCACTTTTACCTAAAGATCCTCGTGATGAAAGAAGTGTCATGCTTGAGATTCGAGCTGGAGCAGGAGGTGATGAAGCTTGTATTTGGGCAGGTGATTTAGCCCGTATGTATGACCGCTATGGACAGCGTGTTGGTTGGTCTGTAAAGCCTGTGAGTTCAACAGAGGCTGATATGGGTGGTTTTCGTGAATTGATCATTTCTGTAAAAGGGGATTCGGTATTTAGTCAGCTCAAATTTGAGGCAGGGGTCCACCGTGTACAGCGTGTTCCTGCAACTGAATCTCAAGGGCGAGTTCATACCTCAACCGCAACCGTTGCTGTTATGCCAGAAGCTGACCCCGTTGAAGTAGAGCTTGACCCAAAGGAGCTTGAGATTAGTACTGCAAGATCCGGTGGAGCTGGAGGTCAAAATGTTAATAAGGTCGAGACTGCGGTTGACCTGCTTCATAAACCAACAGGTATAAGAGTTTTTTGTACGCAAGAACGCTCCCAATTACAAAATAGAGAACGTGCTATGGAGATTTTGCGGGCAAAATTATTAGAAAGACAAATTGCAGAAGCTAATGCCAAGGAAAGATCTGCAAGACTTGCACAAGTAGGGACAGGAGATCGGAGTGAAAAAATTAGAACCTATAACTTTAAAGATAATCGAACTACAGATCATCGATTAGGAAAGAATTTTTCTTTAGAACCAGTTCTAGAGGGTCAATTAGAAGAACTTATAGGCTCATGTATTGCTGAAGAACAACGCAGACAAATGGAAGAAATTAGTCAACAGGAAGAAAGTTGAATTTAATTAATTCCAGCCAATTACGTATTTGCCCCACTCTCTATATCTTCCGGAATCGATTTGTCTAGTCGCTTCAAAGTTCAGGCTACTTAATGGTCTTCTTGGGGGTCGTTTTAAAGGCATATCTGCCTCTTTGGGGGTGCGATTGCCTTTTGCAACATTGCAGGAGAGGCATGCTGTGGTGACATTTTCCCAACTATCTTCTCCTCCTCTGCTTCGTGGAATTACGTGGTCAATGGAAAGCTTTGGACCTTTGTATTCACAGTATTGGCAACAATGACGATCTCGCTGCAAAATATTTTTTCTAGTGAGTGGAAGCTCTCTGAAAGGAACTCGGACGAACTGCCTTAAACGAATCACCGTTGGGAGCATTGTGTCAGGTCGAATTAGTCGACTGGAATCTTGCTCCAGACTCTCAGCTTTTCCTTTTAACATCATCACCATGGCTCTCCGCCAGGTGGTGATATTTAAAGGCTCGTAGGAAGCATTTAAAACAAGAACCTGGCCCATGTGTTAGCACAAGCTCCTTTATTACGAGGCATGCTAACGGCATCATGTAGCTGTTGCACTCCCAATTACGCTTTAAACGTCATGCGTGATTTGATCGCCACCGAAGTGAACGATTTTGCAAAAGAGCATCAGACTAAAAAAACTTCTATATCAGACCCCCATCAGAGAGCTTGGTTAGAGGTAAATCAATCTGCGTTAGAGGCTAATACCACTGCAATAAAGGGTTTCCTTTCTAGGGGATGTGCCCTGATGGCAGTTGTTAAGGCTGATGGTTATGGCCACGGGGCAGAAACCGTTGCAAGAGCTGCACTTCAGGGCGGTGCAGTGGAGCTTGGTATTGCGACTTTGCAAGAAGGTATTCAGTTGCGGCAGGCAGGTATTGATGCTCCGATTCTATTGCTTGGAAATCTTGTTGAGCCTCAAGAATTAAAAGCTTGCCTTCATTGGGAAATAATGCCGACTTTGAGTTCTATGGGACAGACATTGATTTGCCAAAGGCTTGCAGAAGCATCTGGAAGGATATTTAAGGTGCAATTAAAGGTTGATACAGGGATGTCTAGATTGGGTTGCGATATTCACGAAGTATCAACGATCGTCAGTGGTATTAAGGGTCTCAGTCATGTTGTTTTAAAAGGTATTTATAGCCATTTAGCAATGGCGGATGGAGGACGTGATGATGGTTCATTAGATGTAACCGACTCTCAGCGCAGGAGGTTTAATGAGGTTTTAAAGACTATTCCAGATATAGACAATGGTGTATGTAGGCATCTTGCTAATACAGCCGGAACATTACGGGATCCACTGCTTCATTACGACATGGTCAGAGTTGGATTGGCGCTTTATGGTCATACTCCATTCAATGGAAATGAGATTCAGTTGAATTTAAAGCCTGCTTTAGCGGTGAGGGCCAGAGTGACATTAATTAGGGATGTATCAGCAGGGGTTGGTGTTAGCTATGGCCATCTTTTTACAACAAAACGTCAAAGCCGACTTGCAGTGGTAGGTATTGGTTATGCAGATGGCGTAAGTCGTTCATTGTCAGGCCGTATTTTCGCTTTAATTAATGGTCGACAAGTACCACAAGTAGGTTCCATCACAATGGATCAGCTGTTGTTAGATATAACTGATTTCCCAGAGGTTACGGTAGGAACAATCGTCACCATGCTTGGTCAGGATGGTTCTCAGTGCATAAGTCCTAAGTTATGGAGCAATTTGTGCGGGACAATTCCTTGGGAAGTTCTTTGTGGCTTTAAAAATCGATTGCCGCGCGTTGTCGTCTGAAGATCATGACTATCTATTTCTTTTGATATTTGGCCACTGTTATAAGGTAGGGCTTCTGGAGAGGTGGCTGAGTGGTTGAAAGCGGCTCCCTGCTAAGGAGTTACAGGAGGTAACTTCTGTCGAGGGTTCGAATCCCTCCCTCTCCGTTCCTAATTGCTTCTTTATAAAGTGAAAAATGCTTTTTAGGATTTCACTTAGCAAGAGCTTATTTCTCAATCATTAGTTATTTTACTCTTCTATTTTAAATAAAGAAATTATCTAGAAAACAATTTATTCTTCTATTTCCTCTCTGATCGTCTCTGTATAAAACAAGTAGCCATCAGGCTTCATCATCATTTTTTGCCATTCACCATTGTCTCCTTTTGCCGCTACTTCTAATACTTTCTCTTGACCGTTATTTGTACTCCATTCTCTCACCCACCAATGATGATGATGATCAAATTCATATCCTTTGGTCTTTAAAAGTGCCCTAATGGCTACTTCTTTTGAAAAGCTATCATTCATTTTTTATTCCTACCTTTATTTAATTCTTAGACAAATGAAGGGATGCTGTCATTGGGTAAAAGAGCTGGTTTTCCTTTTTGTTGTATAGACCAATGTTGGCAGCTGTACCTCCTTACATCATTAGAAGAGATAGGAACATTCCACACTCGACAGAAACCACCTTCCAGTGGACATCCTCCAAAGTTTCGGCAAGTTGCACATCTAGAACGATTGAATGGCATTGTCTCGTCCTTAATAGTCTCCTCTGGTCTATCACGGCATAGGCCCATAAAAAAAGCCCCCTCTTTGCGATAGATATATGAATCTTGTTGGCCTAGAGAATTTTAATTTCTTTTTATTGAAGACTGTTTTATTACAAATAGATTTCTAAAACAGACTTCAATGAAGAAGGGGGAGCATAGCTCCCCCTCACCCCTTGAGATCTGATTTGATTTCTACGTTCGATCTCGTTGGGTCCTACTTAAGTTCTAACCATCGGCGTTTAAAAATCCAATAGGCAAAACTGCTTTATTTTGAACCTGCTTGGGATTTTTTTATAGAGGCTTCAGCTTTTATTTTTAAATTTAATTAGCCCGTTAGCAATTGCTGGCAGTAGAAAATTGTCAGTTGAGCGCTCACGTCCCATTGTAAATATCACCAAAAGCATAGGATTTGATCCAGGTGTAGAGAACCATGCGGCATCATGCCTTGCTGTGCTCATTAAGCCCGCTTTACTCCATAGCTGAGAACCTTTTGGCAAACCAGCTCCAATAAATCCATCCACCTGGTTTAGCGGGTTTTCTTTTCTTTGCTTGATATCAAGAGATCTTGAAAGGATTTCTTTTAATCTTTTGCAAGCCCTCGGTGAAAGAAAAGCATTGGTCATAACAGCTTCCAATATGCGCGCTGTTCCATCTGTGGAAAGAGCATTCCGATTGCTGTTGTCAGATTCATAGAAATCCCTTTCGCGTCCATATGGACCGTCCTCCCATGTTTTTTGGCAGCAATTAAAGCCTTTGAGCTCTGGCCAGTTCAATTCACTAAGCCATTTGTTAATTAATTGCCGTTGTGTAACCCATTTATCCCATCCATCCCCAATCAATGATGGTCCACTTGTTGTCCCAGTTAGTAGATCAACAATTAAACCAGTAGCATCATTGCTTGATTCTTGAATCATCGTTCGTAAAGCTCTTCGCGTTTCTTCGCTTTCTGGAATTAAATCTTTTTGCAGCCATGCTTCTGTTGCAACTGCATAGATTAATTTGACAACGCTTGCAGGGTAAAGAAGTTTGTCATTTAACCAGCTGGCTCCAGAGCCGCTCTTACTAGACGGATTTTGTTTTTCGTAAGTTATCCATGTAATTGCTGTGTTATTGCGAAGACCAGGCCTGCCTTCTTGCTCAAGTTGATCTAGAAGGCTGCCCAGCTGGGCATGCATAGTTTTGCTGCAACGATAGAACGCCATTGCGCTCGATTTAGATAATGACGACAATAGTCACCACTGATCAAAAAGAATTATTTGTGCCAGGTAGTTACTGGAAATTAAAAAAAAGTATTAATGGTTATGCTGCAAAAAATGGTCGTGTCTTGGCTACACAAGCATGTGCTACCAGGTGTTTTGAAATTCTTAAGAGGTCAAGAAAACAGTCTCTGGTTTCGCAAGTTTATTTAGAAACCGTAAATGTTCGTTTGTTAGAAGATGGCTATCAATGCTGGTTTAAGGTCCAAGATCTTTTAGTGGAAGGAATCGACTTAGATGCTTTTAAACCTCAATTATTAAGTAACAAGGAGATTCGTTTGAGATTGAAAGAAGTTCTTGCCTCGATCGAGCAGGCCTCTAATCGTCCTAATAGGTATCTTTGGGGTGGAACTTTAGGGCCAAACTTTGATTGCTCTGGACTAGTTCAGTGGGCGTTTGCTAGTCATGGTATTTGGTTGCCAAGAGACGCATATCAACAAGAAAATTTCTGTAAACCAGTTCCAATAAATCATGAAAATTTTAAAGACTTAATTCCCGGGGATTTAATTTTTTTTGGCACTGACTCTCGATGTACACATGTAGCTATATACAAAGGAAATGGTCACTATTGGCATAGTTCTGGCAATGAAAATGGAAGGAATGGAATTGGCTTAGATTGTTTATACCATTCAGATATGAGTCGCTTGGCCTGCCATTATCGTTCTATGTTGAG
The DNA here is from genome assembly GCA_003278195.1 of Prochlorococcus sp. AG-363-P08. Taxonomy (GTDB): domain Bacteria; phylum Cyanobacteriota; class Cyanobacteriia; order PCC-6307; family Cyanobiaceae; genus AG-363-P08. The sequence goes on along the minus strand of QCGE01000001.1, from coordinate 34,076 downwards.
GGGGGCAGGGCGAGTTGATTGTTGTTATGACGGCTCTACTCTTTCATGATCCTGTCAGTTCAGACGCTTATGGCTGTTTATTAAAGGCATGACTTCGCCCCTAGACCTCTCTGTAGTTGTCCCAATTTTCAATGAGGAAGAAAGTCTTCCTGAGCTAGTAGAACAGCTTCTAGCGGCATTGCGACCTAGTGGTGAAACATTTGAACTGGTTTTGGTAAATGATGGATCGGTGGATGGGACAGCAAATGTACTTACTCAATTAAGTGAAAATGTTACTGAGATTGTTGGAGTTCTTTTACGAAAGAATTACGGACAAACAGCAGCAATGGCAGCTGGCTTTGATATTGCCTCTGGGGAGATAGTAGTAAGTCTGGATGGTGATTTGCAGAATGATCCTGCTGACATTCCTTTACTAGTAAACAAATTAAGAGAAGGATATGATTTGGTTTCAGGCTGGCGGTATAAACGAAAAGATCCAGCTCTGCAAAGGAAATTACCATCTCGGATTGCCAACAGGTTGATTGGAAGAGTTACTGGTGTTCGTTTACATGATTATGGCTGCTCTTTAAAGGCTTATAGAAAAGAAGTTTTGGCTGATATGCGCTTATATGGTGAGCTCCATAGATTTCTACCTGTATTGGCAAATATTGAAGGCGCAAGAATTACAGAAGTCAGAGTTAATCACAGAGGAAGACAGTATGGGTCCAGCAAATATGGAATTGATCGCACTTTTAGGGTCTTAATGGATCTGCTTACAGTTTGGTTTATGAATAGTTTTTTAACCCGACCGATGTATGTGTTTGGGTTTGGAGGTCTTCTGGCAATAGCAGGAAGTCTCTTAGCAGGAACCTATTTGCTTAGTATCAAGATCCTTGGAGCAGATATTGGTACAAGACCTTTGTTTACATTGGCGCTTGTGCTTGGCCTTGCAGGAGTTCAATTATTCTGTTTTGGCCTCTTAGGAGAGCTTCAGATTCGGACTTATCATGAAAGTCAAGCAAGGCCTATTTACCGCATAAGAGCAACATTACGGGGAGGTCGCTTGACTTGAGTGCTCTTGAACTGGCTGCTTGGTTTTCTTTTGTGGCTCTCAATCCCTGATGCGGCAGCTTCTACGACTCGAGAATCAAAATCTTTGAGCCCCTGTCTTAAAAAAGGTAGTGAGGAACTGTGATCCCAAGCAGACGAGATTTTTATAGCGATTAAACGTTCTTCAGGCCCAGAACTCATTAGTTTGCGGAGTTCTAAAACCAGGTTTTTACGGTCTTGAATAGTTTTTGGATTTTCCCAGTCAAATTGAGGGCCATCATTAAATCCCCCATATTTCGTCTGTTCTTTTTGGTTTTTAGCCCTAAGAAGTGTAATTTGAGAACGATTAATACCAGCTACGAGGCTCGCGTCTTTACTTTTCAGGATTTGCTTACGTGGACTTCGGCCTAGGCCCCAAATCACTACTGCAGCAGTGAAAGCAGCGACTCCTGCAAAAATTTCATTCATTGATCAGATGATTGTTTGGGCGTAATGGATTGAACTTTTATTTCGCCAATGGCGTCTAAGTAGTAACACAACATTGGCTCTATATAAAGTATCTATGGATCTAATGGTATATGCCATGACTAGTGAATTTGCAGCCAACTGGTTGCCATCGGTTTTTGTCCCTTTGATTGGCCTTGTGACACCTGCAATTTTCATTGTGCTGGTTGGTCGCCACATCACAGCAACTGACTGAAAGCAGGACTAACTCCTTTCCTCGCTAACCCAGCTTTTTACCCAAAATGACTGAATTTCAAGACCCGTTTCTTCGCTCCAATACCCCAGTTAAGTTTCCCGAAAAATATCGGGACCAGTCTGCTCGCCCAAATGATATTGGAATAGCAGAGCAGTGGGCAGTGAATCCTGCAAGTGATCCATGTGTTGGTGACTTGGCAACCCCAGTCAACAGTGGTTACTTCACAAAGGCCTGGCTTAATAATCTGCCTTTTTATCGTGAGGGCCTTTCATCAAATTTCCGTGGCCTAGAAATAGGTGCGATGTTTGGTTATTTCCTATTTGGACCTTTTGCTATTACTGGACCATTTAGAAATTCAGACTTTGCCTTAACAGCAGGTTTGTTGAGTGCTGTAGGTGCAATGCATATTCTTACTGCACTTCTTGTCCTTTACAACGCACCAGGCAAAGCCCCAAGCGTTCAGCCGGCTGATTGCACAATTGATAATCCACCTACTGAACTATTCACCCGTACAGGTTGGGCAGACTTTACTAGTGGTTTTTGGCTTGGTGGATGCGGCGGAGCAGTTTTCGCTTGGTTGTTGTGTGGAACACTTCATGTAGATACTCTTATGAAGCAGGGAGCTTTCTTCCCTTGGGTTGGCTGATGAGTTAACTCGGCGTTATGAGCTGAATATCTTTAAAAAGTTGTCCTGGACAAAATGTTGCTCAGGACAACTTTTTTTAGCTGAATCAGCATTCCAAACTAGTTAAGTTGCCATTTGCTAGATAAAACTTAGTTTTGCTGGCTTATTAATCAATGTATTTAACCTTGATGACTTTAAAAGATTGACTATTCAGCTTTCTTCATTGCTTTCTGACGTAAGTCATCCTTTAGAAGGAACATTCTATTTGTTTCTATTGGGTGTAGTTTTTCGGTGGAGATGGCCCATTGCCTGGAATAATTTGCTCACAAAAATTGCTGCAAAAACTGAACAAAAATCGAGCAAATAAGTAATCTTCTTTCTTTTGACAATAAGCCTATATAATTTGGCATTGCAAGGATGTCAGGCTTTTCCTGGTTATTTTATTACCTTTAAAACTTTCGATAAGGCTCCCTAAGAAAGAAGACTTCTATGAAGCTTTAATGATTTCTTGAATGCCATTAATTATCTGTTTTGCTGAATTGGCAATGTTTGATTTGGGCTAGATGAATTTTTTCTTTTTTCAAATTGTTTAATGCAAGCAAAGCATTGTTTGCTTGATGAGAATTTTGTTATGTGGTTTAGAAAAATCAGGCAATAAAAAACCCCGTCTATGACGGGGCTTTTTATTTTTCGTTTTAGATACCGACTTTTAAGCCAGGGCACATTAAGGACTTTTATCCAAATTTGCCAGCTGTGGAGCCGATCACAAATGCTGCATAAGTAACAGCCGTGCCTACAACGAAGTGAGTAACACCAACCAAACGTGCTTGAACAATTGATAGAGCTACAGGCTTGTCTCTCCAGCCAACTAGATTAGCTATCGGTGTGCGCTGATGAGCCCAAACAAGGGTCTCGATTAGCTCTTGCCAGTAGCCTCTCCAGGAGATGAGGAACATAAAGCCAGTTGCCCAAACAAGGTGTCCGAAGAGGAACATCCAAGCCCAAGGTGATAGTGCGTTAACTCCAAAGGGGTTGTATCCATTAATTAGCTGCGAGCTGTTTAGCCACAGGTAATCTCTGAACCATCCCATAAGATAGGTTCCAGATTCGTTGAACTGAGCAATGTTGCCTTGCCAAATCGCAAGGTGTTTCCAATGCCAGTAGAACTGAACCCAAGCAATAGTGTTAACAGCCCAGAAAAGTGCCATATAGGTGGCATCCCAAGCTGAAACATCGCAAGTACCTCCACGACCAGGACCGTCACAAGGGAAGGCATAGCCGAAATCCTTTTTATCAGGAATCAACTTGGATCCTCTTGCATCTAGAGCACCTTTAATCAAGATCAAGGCAGTTGTATGAATGCCAAGAGCTATTCCGTGGTGAACTAAAAAGTCAGCAGGTCCTATTGGAAGGAAATTGGTAGTTGCGTCTGGCGCATTGATCATATCCATCCAATAGTGGTTCCCAGGTACATTTGCTGCTGCAAGGCTGGCTGCACTATTTGCGTTTGAAAGCAAAGCATCAAAGCCATACATTGTTTTTCCAGCAGCACCCATTGCAAATTGAGCAAATATTGGCTCAATCAAGATTTGCTTTTCAGGGGTACCAAAGGCAACACATACGTCATTGTGTACGTATAGGCCAAGTGTATGGAAACCGAGGAGCATGCAGACCCAACTTAGGTGACTGATCAATGCTTCTTTTGTTCCAAGAACTCTTGCAAGAACATTGTCCTTGTTTAGTTCTGGGTCGTAGTCCCTTATGAAGAAGATTGCTCCATGAGAGAACGCACCACACATCAACAAGATTGCAATGTATTGGTGATGGGTATAGAGAGCTGCTTGGGTTGTGTAGTCCTGTGCAATGTATGCATAGGAAGGCAGGGCACCCATGTGATGGGCAACCAAGCTGCAAGCTGTACCTAGGCAAGCCAATGCAAGGCCTAGTTGGAAGTGGAGTGAGTTGTTAACGGTTTCATAGATACCGTTGTGATTTATTCCGAAATGACCTTTATGAGGATCATTTGGATGATCTGTCTTGTGTCCTTCGGTTATTTCTTTAAGTGTGTGACCAATACCGAATGTGTTCCGGTACATATGACCACCAATGATCATCACAACACCTAGAGCTAGGTGATGGTGTGCGATGTCAGTCAGCCAAAGAGATCCACTATCTGGCTGCATTCCACCTAAGAAAGTGAAGATTGCTGTTCCAGCTCCTTGAGTTGTTCCGAAGACAGCGTCTAAGGAATCAGGGTTTTGTGCATATGCTCCCCAGTTACCTGTGAAAAATGGAGTTAAACCATCTGGGTGAGGGAGAACATTAAGCCAGTTATCCCAACCAACGTGTTGGCCACGTGATTCAGGGATTGCTACGTGAACAAGGTGACCGGTCCAAGCAATGTTGGAGAAGCCAAACAAAACAGCAATGTGATGGTTGAGTTGTGCTTCAGCGTTCTTAAACCATGCAAGTGATGGACGGAACCTTGGCTGAAGGTGTAACCAGCCGGCAAAAAGGAGCCAGCAAACCATAATATTGATGAAAATCGCACCTTGATAAAGCTCAGTATTAGTCCTCATACCAATGGTGTACCACCAGTGGTAAAGGCCAGAATAAGCAATATTTACTGGACCACTTGCTCCAGCTTGGGTTAGTGCATCAGTGATGCCTTGCCCAAAGTGGGGGTCCCAGATTGCGTGCGCGATTGGGCGAACATGAGTTGGGTCGGCGACCCAAGCCTCGAAGTTGCCCTGCCAGGCGATGTGGAACAGGTTGCCTGCAACCCAAAGGCCAATTATGGCTAGATGACCAAAATGTGTGGAGAAGATCTTTTGATAGAGCTGCTCCTCGGTCATACCGTCATGGCTCTCAAAGTCGTGAGCCGTGGCGATGCCGTACCAGATACGGCGGGTTGTAGGGTCCTGTGCCAGACCCTGGCTGAACGAGGGAAATTTCGTTGCCATTTAAGGGAAGGTCAGGAAAGGTCAGCCGAGCCCAAGAAGGCGGGCATGGAAGAAGGTCCAGGTGGTAACAATACCGCCTAGAAGGAAGTGAGTGACACCCACTGCACGGCCTTGAGTAATAGATAGAGCTCTAGGCTGAATGGCTGGAGCCAATCTCAGCTTGTTATGAGCCCAAAGAATTGACTCAAAAAGCTCTTGCCAATAACCGCGGCCAGTGAAGAGGAACATCAAACTGAAAGCCCAAATGAAGTGAGCTCCAAGGAATAGAAGGCTGTAGCCGCTTAATGCATTGCCATAGCCGGTGAGAACCTGTGAGGACTGGGCCCATAGGAAATCACGTAACCATCCATTGATGGTGATGCTGCTTTGCGCAAAGTTGCCGTTTGTAAGACCCCATACATCACTTTGCATTTTCCAGGAGAAGTAGAAAATGATGACTGAGATGGAGTTATACATCCAGAAGAGACCAAGGAATACGTGATCCCAAGAGGAAACCTGACATGTACCACCACGTCCAGGACCATCACATGAGAAACGGAAGCCTAGTTGCGCCTTGTCTGGAATAAGACGAGAACTTCTTGCGTAAAGAACACCCTTGAGAAGGATCAGCAAGGTTACGTGGATAGTGAAGGCATGAACGTGATGGATCATCAAGTCAGCTGTTCCCAAAGGCATTGAGAACGCATCACTAATTCCTCCTGGCAATTCACCAGCGCCAACAAGAGATGCTGTGCCGATTGAATTTTGCCAAAGCTGTTGTGTCCACTGTGCGAAAACAGGTTGGACTTGGATCGCTGTGTCGCTAAACATGTCCCCTGGACGACCCAATGCACGCATTACATCGTTATGGATATATAGGCCAAAGCTATGGAAGCCTAGGAACATGCATACCCAGTTGAGGTGACTAATTAATGCATCCCGTGCTTTGAGGATTCGATCAAGCACGTTGTCTACATGTAAAGCAGGGTCATAGTCACGAACCATTGCGATTCCACCATGAGCAGCTGCACCACAGATCATCAATCCACCAATCCACATGTGATGGGTAAATAGACCAAGCACAGTGGCGTAGTCATTTGCCAAATAGGGATAAGGAGGTAACGCATACATGTGATGCGCAACGATGATGCTCGCAGAACCAACCATTGCAAGGTTGATGCAAAGTTGTGCGTGCCAGCTATTGCTCAAGAATTCGAAAATTCCTTGGTGGCCTTTAGGCGCAGGGAAGAGGATTGGATCGCCTTTGGCGTTATCCATGATCTCTTTCATGCTGTGACCAATGCCCATGGTGTTACGCCACATATGGCCACCAAAAATGGCAAATACACCCCAAGCCAAGTGGTGATGAGCAATGTCTGTCGCCCAAAGACTTCCTGTTACAGGATCAACTCCACCGTTATTGGTAAGGAAATCACTGAATGCCCACCAATTAAGGCTGAAGAAGTTTCCTATGCCAGAAGCAACTCCTGGATAGATCTGCCCAACAACGTCTGAGTTGTAAAGCTCATGTGGAAGAGGAATGTCAGCAACGCTTGCAATTGTTTTACCACTAATAGACAGCGGAGTGCCTGCATCAATGGCATTGAGCATTGCATTAGTTGGGTTTGCCACATGAATCAAGTGACCAGCCCAACCAATTGATCCAAGACCTATCAGACCAATCTGATGGTGTTGGAGCATTGATTCGATCTTTTTAAACCACTCAAGCTTTGGTGCTGCTTTGTGGTAGTGATAAATCCCGCCATGGAGAACTAGGGCTGCCATCACTAGAGCGCCAATGGCTAAAGCCATTAGTTCTGTCTCGCTAGTGATGCCCCAGGCCCTCCACATTGGGAAAATGCCTGATGTGATCTGCATGCCGCTATATCCGGCACCTAGATCGGCATTCATTATTTCTTGGCCGACTATTGGCCAGACCACTTGCGCACCGGGTTTCACGTGCGTCGGGTCTGCCAGCCAACCGCTGTAGTTAGAGAAGCGGGCACCGTGGAAGAAGGCACCACTCATCCAAATAAATACTACGGCTAGGTGTCCGAAATGGGCCGAAAAAATCTTTCGGCTTGTTTCTTCCAGGTCACCGATGTGGGTTTCAAAATCGTGAGCGTCAGCGTGGAGGTTCCAAATCCAGGTTGTGGTTTTGGGGCCTTTAGCCAGGCTTCTTGACCAAAAACCGGGTTGACCGGCTTTTTCAATATCGGCTGGGACTAGGTCCCTGTCGACAGGTTGGTCGTAAATCGCCTTACTCCCACGCTCTGGTGGGCTAATGGTCATCGAGAGGTTCCTCGAGGTACGGGTATCGAGGTGGAGGGCCACCCCTTGGACAAGCCCTAAGGCTTGGCAGGGCCCCGAAGACATCACTTCAACTAAGTAGTGCTATCTCCGGGCGCCAGTGGTAATAAGGGATTCACCCTTATTTGACACTGGAGCGAGTGGGCCCCGGTAAGGGGACCGCTTTATAGAGCATAGATCGGAGAGACAGTCCCTACAAAAGGCAAGTAACAAATGTTCTATAGCGTATTAATAAGCTTGGTAATTGTCTCTCCATTGGACTCATGAAGATCACTCTGGCGGCAATCAATTTCAGTTGGCTACTGAAAAGTCGAGTTTTTAGAATAGCCAAGGTGACATAAGGTTAATAATGATTGCTTTTACCCTCATCGGCACCTTTCTTTTGAAGAAACGAGTTTTCTACTAGATTTTTAAAAAGCTTTGAATGCCGTTTTTTCAAAATCCTTTTGATTAACTAATCTAAAATTTAGTTCTTGTGCACGCTTCCAATTCAAAGACTTGCTCTTGGCTTTTCTAAAAGCTCCTTGCCTCTGCTGAATCGACTGAAAAGTAGGAATCACTGTGAATATATTGCTCTTACTCCAGGAGCAGCATCTGAATTAGAGAATCCACCAAATCAATTATTAATAGCTTCAGCTGCTGAGGTATTGGAGAAATACTGGTCTTCCGAAGGAGTCTTATTGATAGTAGGGGCGATAGGAGCTGCTATAAGGCTGATAGCACCTCTATTGGGAAGTAAAGATATTGATCCTGCTGTTTTGGTTATTGATTCAAAAGCAAATTACGTCGTCCCCTTAATAGGAGGACATAAAGCTGGAGCAGAAAAATTAGCTTTTCTAGTAGCAGCAGATTTGGGAGCTATTCCAGTAATTACTAGTGATTCAAATTGTATGGGTCGTTTGGCCTTAGATAGCTTTGGCAAGGACTGGGGTTGGCGAAGTAGCGGAAAAACTACTCAGTGGAATGAATTGATGTTTTCTCAAGCTCGAGGAGTTAAATGTCATGTTGAGCAATTTTCCGGCTCAACTCTTTGGCTCGAAAGTGATGCAGCAAAAAGTTCTTTTGAATTATCTGAAGAAAAAACTTCTTTATTACCAAAGGTTTTCATAAGTCCTTATAAGACTAATAACTGTAGTTGGCACCCGCCTACGGTTTGGATAGGGGTGGGATGTGAAAGAAGTACAAGTTATGAATTACTTAAGACAGCCTTAGAAGCTTCTTTAAATGAAATTGGTATTGCCATAGAAGCTGTGGCTGGGTTAGCAAGTGTGGATATAAAGTCAGATGAGAAATGCCTTCTTTCTTTATCTAAAATATTTAATTGGCCAATACGTTTTTTTAGCAAGGAATTGCTCTCCACAGTAGAGGTGCCAAATCCTTCTCTTGTAGTAGAACAAGCAATTGGGACTCCATCTGTAGCTGAAAGTGCAGCGTTATTGGCAGCGGATAATCCAAAAAAGTTGTTGCTTAATAAGAGAATATTTTCTGCGCATGAAGGGCAAGTAGGCGCTGTGACTCTTGCAATAGCAAATTCAGATACGCCTTTTGCTCCTGATCAGGGGGAGTTGCATTTAGTTGGAAGTGGTCCAGGTGATTTGTCTTTCATGACTCAAGACGCAAGAGCTGCTTTGTCAAGATCAGTCGTATGGATTGGATATAGCAGATATTTGGATTTGGTAGAGCCCTTGCGAAGGGCTGATCAAGTGCGCATAGATAGTCAATTAACTAACGAACTTTTAAGGTGTAAGAGGGCTTTGGAATTAGCTAAGCAAGGGGTAAAAGTTTCTCTGATCTCTTCTGGGGATAGCGGAATATATGGAATGGCAGGTTTGGCTCTAGAACTTTGGTTAGAAGATAATCATTGCCCCAATCCATTGTTTGAGGTTCATCCAGGTATCTCTGCGTTACAAGTTGCCGCTGCAAAACTTGGGGCGCCAATTATGCACGATTTTTGTGCGATTAGCCTTAGCGACTGTCTAACCAATTGGTCTGTTATTGAACGAAGGTTAGAAGCAGCAGCAGCAGGAGATTTTGTTGTCGCAATCTATAATCCAAGATCACAAAATCGTGATTGGCAGTTACTAAGAGCAATTGAAATTTTCCTAGCGCATAGAGAAGCTAAAACTCCTGTTGCACTTGCTAGGCAGCTTGGCCGAGAGGAAGAGGAGGTCCAATTGCATACTCTTTCTGAGTTTCCAGTAAATAAAGTGGACATGCTCTCATTGATTCTGTTAGGTAATAGTTCCACACGAATTTCAAAAGGCCGCATGGTTACCCCTCGTGGTTATTAAGATGTCTTGGTGTATTTGAATTGATAGCTAAAAATTTTTTTGAATCGGGATGACAGGATTCGAACCTGCGGCCCCTTCGTCCCGAACGAAGTGCGCTACCAAGCTGCGCTACATCCCGAATTTTGACTTTAGAAGATTTTTTAAAGACAGCTAAATCTTGAAGATTGTTTTCTACTCTTCTTATATGAAAGATCTTGCTTTAAATAAACCTGAGTGGTTACGAGTAAAGGCTCCTCAAAGAGAACGTATTGGGAAAGTTGCAGATCTTCTTGTGGATCTCAATCTAAATACTGTTTGCCAAGAAGCTAGCTGTCCAAATATTGGAGAGTGCTTTGCAGGTGGTACAGCAACTTTTTTAATTATGGGCCCTGGTTGTACCAGGGCTTGCCCTTATTGCGATATTGACTTTGAAAAGGCCACCTTACCTTTAGATCCAACTGAACCAACCCGTTTAGCAGAAGCAGTCTCTCGATTATCTCTCTCACACGTAGTGATTACTTCTGTTAATAGAGATGATTTAGAAGATGGCGGTGCAAGTCAGTTTTTTAAATGTGTTGAGATGATTAGAGGTAGCTCTCCAACTACAACTATTGAACTCCTAATACCAGACTTGTGTGGTAATTGGGAAGCTTTAACTAGACTTATGCATGTTTCGCCTGATGTTTTGAACCATAATATTGAAACTGTTCCTAGGCTATATAAAAGAGCAAGACCTCAAGGGAAATATCGAAGATCTTTAGAGTTATTAGAACGGGTAAGGCAAATGTCTGAAAAGGTTTACACGAAATCTGGACTTATGGTTGGATTGGGGGAAAGTGATGAAGAGATCCTGGGGGTTATGCAGGATCTCAAAAAACAAGAAGTAGATATCTTAACCATTGGTCAATATCTTTCTCCTAGTAAGAAACATATCCCAGTTGAACGCTTTGTCAGTCCTGAAAAGTTTGAATATTTTAGGAAGATAGGAGAAGAGGAAATTGGCTTTCTACAAGTTATCAGTTCGCCTTTGACTCGAAGTAGTTACCATGCTGGTGAAGTAAAGAAATTGATGAAGAAATATCCTCGCTAGCTTATCAACTTAAATCTCCTGAAATTAAAACCCATTTTTGCAGCTTCCACTCTACTAGACCTTCTTTAATCATTGGATCATTTTGGATAAGCTCGTTTGCTAATTCGAATGATTTTGCTTGAAAAACTAGTAAGCCTCCTCCACCAGGAACCCCATTCTTATTTGTCAAATAACCGCTATAAAGTTTGACTCCTTTTTTCTTGAGTGATTTTGTCCAGTCGAGGTGTTTCTTTAAGTAGATTTTTCGCTCTTCAGAGGATAATGACTTGGTTTTTTCTGTAAAAAACTCTGTTTTTATAAACCATTGCATCGCCTATACCGCAAGCTTCTCTTTAGATCGTAAACCAAGATTTTCTCTTTCGCTCGGTGGTATAAGAACCCTAAATTTCCCTTTCCAGTAATTCCAATTTTCAATTATTTCCTTTGCTTTTTCGCTTTTTGTTTGTCTAAGATATTTTGCTATTAATTCCTTTAGGAGCTTTTCTTGCTCATTAGTTTGTAAGTCTGAGAACTCTACAATTTCTTTGTTGACTCTCATCTCTGCTTTCTCTTCTTCATCTAATAGAAATGCAACGCCACCAGTCATTCCAGCAGCGGCATTTCTCCCAGTAGTACCAAGTACAACCACAACCCCACCAGTCATATATTCACAGCAATGGTCTCCAGCACCCTCAATGATTGCGATGGCTCCACTGTTCCTAACTGCAAATCTTTCCCCAGCCCTGCCAAGAGCATAAAGGCTTCCACCAGTAGCTCCATAAAGGCAGGTATTCCCAAGTATTACTTGGTCACTAGCATTGCCTTGGGATAAAGAAGGTGTAATTGTTATTTGTCCTCCATTCATCCCTTTACCTACATAGTCATTGGCTTCCCCTGTTAGAGATAAAATCATTCCTTGAAGTAAGAATGCGCCAAAACTTTGTCCTGCTGAACCATTGAAGTTGAGCCTTAGTTCACCTTTGAAGCCTTTATTCCCATGCATAGAGGCTATTTCTCCAGAAATACGTGCACAAACGCTTCTATCGGTATTTAGGATCTTTAATTCTCTAGTGACCACTTTGTGGTTGGCAATTGCAGAAATTATCTCCTTATCTATCAGAAGTTTGTTCTCAAGGATTTCGCCATTGTCATGTGGCTTTTTGCTATGAATTAGCCAAGATCTTTCTTCCCCTGAATTAATTGGGTTTAGAAGGCATGAAAGGTCAAGGCATTGAGTTTTGGCTAGGTTTGTTTTACGTGGAGTTAGAAATTCAGTTCTACCAATAAGGTCTTCTAATCGTGAAACACCTAAAATACTCATTATTTGCCTTACTTCTTCGGCGATAAATAAAAAGAAGTTAACTACATGCTCTGGAAGACCTGGGAATCTTTTACGTAATTTTTCTTGCTGGGTAGCAACACCTACAGGGCAATTATTTGTATGACATACCCTTGCCATAATGCAGCCCTCCGCAATCATTGCAATTGACCCAAAACCGTATTCTTCAGCCCCAAGTAGAGCAGCAATTACAACATCCCATCCTGTTTTTAATCCACCATCTGCTCTGAGTAAGACTCGATCTCGTAAACCATTTTCAATAAGGGCTCTATGAACTTCAGTTAGGCCAAGTTCCCAGGGACTACCAGCATGTTTTATAGAGCTAAGTGGGGATGCTCCAGTTCCGCCATCATGTCCTGAAATTTGTATTACGTCTGCATTTGCTTTAGCTACTCCTGCTGCAATTGTTCCAATCCCTATTTCCGCAACTAATTTTACGCTTACCTTTGCAGCTGGATGGATTTGGTGCAAGTCATGAATAAGTTGTGCAAGATCTTCGATTGAATAAATGTCGTGATGAGGAGGGGGGGAAATCAGTGCAACACCTGGCTTGCTGTTTCTAAGTCTGGCTATATATTCATCAACTTTTGGACCTGGCAGTTGTCCTCCTTCTCCTGGTTTTGCTCCTTGAGCAACTTTGATCTCAAGTTGCTTACCACTTCGAATGTATTCAGGGGTGACCCCGAAACGTCCTGAGGCAATTTGCTTAATAGCAGAGCATGCGGTATCCCCATTTTTCAATCCCTTGATACTGGGAAGACTTTTAGAAGAATTGCTTTCATCTACATCATTAATTATTTTGAATCTTTGAGGATCTTCTCCTCCTTCGCCACTATTACTTTTTCCTCCAATACGATTCATTGCTACGGCAAGTACTTCATGAGCTTCTCTTGAAAGTGCGCCAAGACTCATTCCTCCTGTGCAGAAACGTTTGCATATGTCTTCAACACTTTCAACTTGATCTAGGGGGCAGTGAGATTTAGCTGGCTTCAGTGTTAGGAGATCACGCAATGCTGTAACAGGTCGTCCTTCTAAGAGAGCCTTATAAGTTGAGAAATGGTCATACCCAGGACCTTCTTTTACTGCCTTATGAAGGGCTTTGGTCATCTCAGGAGAATTTAGATGAAATTCTCCCCCCGTCCTGTATTGAACAAAGCCCATAAATTCGAGTTTTTTCTTGTCAAGTTCTGGAAATGCTTTTGAATGAAAAGTGAGTGTTTCACTTGCTAAATCATTAAGACTTATTCCTGCTACACGGCTTGTTGTTCCTTTGAAAGCTAAATCGACCAGATCAGCACCGATGCCAATTGCTTCGAAAATTTGTGCACCGTGATAGCTAGATAGCATTGAGATTCCAATTTTAGAAAGTATTTTGCGGAGACCATCTTCTAGTGCTTTTTGAAGATTTAATTGAGCATCAATAATGCTTAGAGAATTTAGTTTTCCACTTTCAAAAAGTTTTTGAGTTCTAGGGTGTTTCCACCAATGACGTGTTGTTTCCCAAGTAAGCCAAGGGCAAACTGCACTGGCTCCATAACCAATGAGACATGCAAGATGATGAGTACTCCAGCATTGAGCTGTTTCGATAATTATTGAGGTGTTTAGTCTTAGTCCCTTTTCTAATAGGTGATGATGAACAGAGCCAACGGCTAGGAGAGGTGGAATGTATGTCAAATTTGCATCTACCCCTTTGTCTGATAGAACCAAAATTTGGGAACCATTTAATACTGCTTGTTCTGCATCATTGCAGACTTGTGATATTTGCTTTTTCAGTTCTTCAGGGCCATTTTTTAAAGACACAAGTGTCTTGATTGTTTTTGTAGAGATTCCTTGTTTAGATATCGATTCTAATGATGCTTCATTCAAAATTGGGCTTTTAATATGTATTACTGACGCAGCCGATGGTTCAGGTCGGAGTGGTGATCTTCTTTTCCCTAGATGCATCTCTAGGCTCATCACTAGTTTTTCTCTTAATGGATCTATTGGTGGATTTGTGACTTGGGCAAATCTTTGCTTGAAGTAGTCATATAGCAGATGAGGTTTGTCTGAAAGAACTGCAAGTGGGATGTCATCACCCATGCAATAGGTCGGTTCTTTAGCTCCTCCTGCCATTGCTTCAATTACTAAGTCAAAATCTTCGGCAGTAAAGCCAAAAGCAGTTTGCTGTTGCAGAAGATCTAAATCTTTTAAATCTGTTTTTTCTTGCCAGGGATGAGCTGAAAGAGTCTTGCGGTTTTGTGTTAACCATTCTTGATAAGGATATCTAAGAGCGACTTCTTTTTTGACATCCCAATTTCTTAGTAGGCGATTATTTTCCAGGTCCACAGTAAGCATTTGCCCAGGTCCAAGGCGGCCCTTTTCGATGATTTGACTTTCTTTAATGTCAACCACTCCTGCTTCTGATCCCATAACAACGAACCCATCATTTGTTATGCAGTAGCGAGCTGGACGTAAACCATTCCTATCAAGCGTTGCTCCAACGTATTGTCCATCTGAAAAGACAAGTAATGCCGGCCCATCCCAGGGCTCTTGAGTGCAGGCGGAGTATTCATAGAAGGCCTGAATCTCGGGCTTATTAGTTAGCTCTGGTTGGTATCTGAATGCTTCTGGTACAAGAGTAAGCAGACTGTCAGTAATAGGTCTTCCACTGCGAACAAGCAGTTCAAGTGTTGCATCAAGATTTGCTGAGTCACTAAAGGCTGGATTCACAACTGGTTTGATGTCTTCTGCGTCAGAACCCCAAGCATCTTCAAGATTTACTTCTGTGGCTTTTGCCCAGTTCAGGTTGCCTAGCAGAGTGTTTATTTCCCCGTTATGTCCGAGCAATCTCATTGGCTGAGCCAGAGGCCATCTAGGAAGAGTGTTTGTGCTGAACCTGCGGTGATATACAGCAAAAGAAACTTCAAAGCGAGGATCTTGTAGATCTTTGTAGAACTTCGCGAGAACAGAAGAACGAACCATTCCTTTGTAAACAACTGTTCTGGTACTTAGAGAGGCGACATAAAAATCAATTGAATGTTTCGCCCATAAAGTTTTTGCACGATTGCCGATTCGACGTCTTAAACGAAAAAGATTTTTTTCAAATTCGTTAATAGCAATACTGTCTTTTGTTTCTACTAGCCATTGTTCTATGTAAGGAGCATTTTCTCTAGCGAGTATTCCAAGTGTGGATGGGTCGACTGGAACCTTGCGCCACCCTCTCGAGATGAGACCTAATGCATTTGCTTCTTCCTCACAAAATTTTCGAGCTTTTTCTCTTCTTGAAGGTTCTTTAGGCATGAAAAGCATGCCTAATCCATAGTTATTATTCTCAGTCTTTATTGCAGGCCAAACAGAGCGGAGGAACCTCCAGGGAATGGCACAAAGTATGCCTGCTCCGTCTCCAGAGTCACTGTCTCCACCACAGCCTCCTCGATGCTCCATGCAGTTCAGGCCCTGCAAGGCTTGTTCCAATATCCAATGACTAGCTTTCCCTTGGATCTGGGCTAAAAAGCCCACCCCACAAGCATCTTTCTCTCCAGCAGCTATACCTGGAGTATTGCTGTCGCAGTAGGGCCAATTAGAACGATTGGGAACGTCAGACATAAACTTCAACTAAGCTTTTTCTTTCGTCTTGAAGGGTTGTGTAAACCAATTTCAATTTAGAAAGTTTTAATTCTAAGGAGATGCCCTGGATTAGGAATTATTTTGGAGTCCATTCAATTTAGGCATCTCACTGCTCAATGCTTGCATCTTCCTTGAACCTAGGAAAGCACGGATATTTAAACCACGAATGTGGATTGAATCTTGATAACTTTTAGAGACAAGGCTTCATCTTTCTAAGTCATCAGATCAATTGGGGGTTCATTTAGGGATCTAGATACCAGGATTTTTACCTAGACAGTCTTTTTATTCTATTTTGCTTGGATTTAAGTGTTGAATTGACTTCCATTCAGGCTAAAAACATAGCTTTCTAGCTAATTCTGTATTGTTCCAATCAGGCTTTTTTGCGGTTTTTGGGGTACGCGAAGAGCTAATCTAGATCTTTGTTTAAAAAGGTCGGACTTTCTGCCCTCTGTCTATCGTCGATGCCAACTATTCAACAGCTGATTCGAACTGAGCGTCAGCGTCTTTCAAGAAAGACAAAGTCACCAGCGTTACGTGCTTGTCCAGAGCGTAGAGGTGTTTGCACACGGGTATATACCTCTACGCCCAAAAAGCCAAATTCTGCTTTAAGGAAGGTTGCAAGAGTTCGACTTACTTCTGGATTTGAGGTTACGGCCTACATTCCAGGTATTGGTCATAACCTTCAAGAGCACTCAGTTGTATTGATACGTGGAGGCAGAGTTAAAGACCTTCCTGGAGTCCGCTATCACATTATTAGAGGCACGCTTGATACGGCTGGAGTAAAAGACCGTCGGCAAGCTCGTTCTAAGTATGGAGCGAAGTCTCCAAAGGCTGAATAAATAATGCCTTTAAAAAATCAATTTTTTCTTTACATTTGACAACCAAATTTTTTGAAAAGCCATGTCTAGACGAAATGCTGCCGAAAAAAGACCGGTTTTACCTGATCCTCAGTTCAATAACAGGTTGGCAACAATGATGGTTGCAAGGCTGATGAAACATGGAAAGAAATCAACAGCTCAAAGAATTCTTTCTGAAGCATTCGGACTCATTAATGAGCGAACTGGTGGGGATCCAATAGAGCTTTTTGAAACTGCAGTTAAAAATGCCACCCCACTAGTTGAAGTTAGAGCCCGTCGAGTTGGCGGTGCAACTTATCAAGTGCCTATGGAGGTTCGACAGGAGCGTGGAACGGCAATGGCATTACGTTGGTTAGTTAACTTTTCAAGATCTAGGAATGGTCGAAGCATGGCCCAAAAATTGGCTAGTGAACTTATTGATGCGGCTAATGAAGCTGGCAGTGCAGTGCGTAAGAGGGAAGAGACTCACAAAATGGCAGAAGCTAACAAAGCTTTTGCGCATTACCGGTATTGAAACTGAATACTCCAAAGTAAGAAATACTTCATATTTGATGGGCTGACCTGTAGAGTCTCACCCTTGTTTTGTTGCTTCACCCCGGAGGGTTTCCTGTGGCTCGCGCCTTTCCCCTGGAACGCGTCAGAAATATCGGTATCGCTGCCCATATTGACGCGGGTAAAACTACCTGTACAGAAAGGATTTTGTTCTATTCAGGAGTCGTCCACAAGATGGGCGAGGTTCATGATGGAGCAGCAGTAACAGACTGGATGGCTCAGGAACGAGAGCGTGGCATCACCATTACTGCGGCTGCAATCTCCACTACCTGGAATGAACACCGCATCAACATTATTGATACCCCAGGTCACGTTGATTTCACAATTGAAGTTGAGCGATCAATGAGGGTACTGGATGGTGTGATCGCTGTTTTTTGTGCTGTTGGTGGTGTGCAACCCCAATCAGAAACTGTTTGGCGACAAGCTGATCGCTATTCAGTCCCTAGAATGGTTTTCGTAAATAAAATGGATCGCACAGGCGCGGATTTTTTAAAGGTTTATAACCAGATCAAGGATCGACTCAAAGCTAATGCAGTTCCTATTCAGCTCCCTATAGGCGCAGAAAACGATCTTAAAGGGATAGTCGATTTAGTTAAAAACAAGGCTTTTATTTATAAAGATGACCTTGGTAAGGACATAGAAGAGACAGAGGTCCCTTCTGAAATGACTGATCTTGCAGCTGAGTGGAGAGGGAGATTGATGGAGTGTGTAGCAGAAACAGATGAAGCCCTTATTGAGGTCTTTTTAGAAAAGGGAGAATTAAATCAAGATCAATTAGAGGCTGGCATTCGTGAGGGTGTTTTAAAGCATGGGTTAGTTCCAATGCTTTGTGGGTCTGCTTTCAAAAATAAAGGTGTTCAATTACTTCTAGATGCAGTCGTTAGTTATTTACCAGCTCCAGTTGATGTTCCTCCTATTCAGGGTTTGTTGCCTAGTGGTAAGGAAGCACTTCGGCCATCAGATGACAATGCTCCTTTTAGCGCATTGGCCTTCAAAGTGATGTCTGACCCTTATGGAAAGTTGACCTTCGTAAGGATGTATTCAGGTGTCCTTGCTAAAGGCAGTTATGTTCTGAATTCCACTAAGGATCAGAAGGAGCGGATATCACGTTTGATTGTTCTTAAAGCTGACGATCGTGAAGAAGTGGATGAATTACGTGCAGGAGATCTAGGTGCAGTCTTGGGGTTGAAAAATACAACCACTGGGGACACTTTGTGTACGACTGATGACCCTATTGTTCTTGAAACGCTTTTCATACCTGAACCAGTAATTTCTGTAGCTGTTGAGCCCAAGACAAAAGGCGATATGGAGAAACTTTCTAAAGCTTTAACTGCACTCGCAGAGGAGGACCCTACTTTCCGAGTTAGTACAGATGCTGAGACTAATCAGACTGTTATTGCAGGCATGGGTGAGCTTCATTTAGAAATTCTTGTTGATCGTATGTTGCGTGAGTTCAAGGTTGAGGCAAATATTGGTGCTCCTCAGGTTTCCTATAGAGAGACTATTCGAGCTAGTTCTTCAGGGGAAGGAAAGTTTGCCCGTCAGACTGGTGGTAAGGGGCAATATGGGCATGTGGTAATTCAGGTTGAGCCTGGTGAACCAGGCTCTGGATTTGAATTTGTGAATAAAATTGTTGGTGGTGTAGTTCCCAAGGAATACATTAAGCCGGCTGAATCAGGCATGAAAGAAACATCAGAGTCAGGGGTTATCGCCGGATATCCATTGATTGATGTCAAGGTGACTCTTGTTGATGGTTCATATCATGATGTTGATTCATCAGAGATGGCTTTCAAGATCGCAGGATCAATGGCCTTTAAAGATGGTGTCAAAAAGTGCAATCCTGTACTGCTTGAACCAATGATGAAGGTTGAGGTTGAAGTCCCTGAAGATTTTCTTGGATCCATTATTGGTGACTTATCTTCACGCAGGGGGCAGGTTGAAGGACAGTCCATTGACGATGGACTGTCTAAAGTGAATGCCAAGGTGCCTTTGGCTGAAATGTTTGGCTACGCCACACAACTCCGATCAATGACCCAGGGTCGGGGTATCTTTTCGATGGAGTTCAGTAATTACGAGGAAGTTCCTCGCAATGTGGCTGAAGCCATCATTTCCAAGAATCAGGGCAATTCCTGATCTCTATAATTATCAACTAACTTTTTTACCACCCCGATTCTTTAAACAAAATGGCTCGCGAGAAGTTTGAGAGGAACAAGCCTCACGTCAACATTGGCACAATTGGCCATGTTGATCATGGTAAAACCACCCTCACAGCAGCAATTACTAATGTCCTTGCCAAGAAAGGACAAGCTCAGGCCCAAGATTATGGTGACATTGATGGAGCCCCAGAAGAGCGTGAACGTGGGATCACCATTAATACCGCTCACGTTGAGTATGAGACAGAAGGGCGCCACTATGCTCACGTTGACTGTCCTGGTCATGCTGATTATGTGAAAAACATGATCACTGGTGCGGCCCAAATGGATGGGGCAATCATCGTTGTTGCTGCAACCGATGGAGCTATGGCTCAAACAAAAGAGCACATCCTTTTGGCTAAGCAAGTTGGTGTTCCTTCCTTGGTTGTGGCGCTTAATAAATGCGACATGGTTGATGACGAGGAAATGATTGAGCTTGTAGAGATGGAGATTCGCGAACTCCTTACGAGTTATGACTTCCCAGGGGATGATTTGCCCGTTATTCAAGTCTCGGCTCTCAAGGCTCTCGAAGGAGATGCAGAGTGGGAAGGCAAGATTGATCAACTTATGCAAGCAGTTGATGAATCTATTCCTGAACCTGAGAGAGAAGTTGACAAGCCTTTCCTTATGGCGATTGAGGATGTCTTTTCAATTACTGGAAGGGGCACAGTGGCAACAGGTCGGATTGAAAGAGGGAAGGTGAATGTTGGAGAAGAAATTGAGATTGTTGGTATTAAGGACACCCGCAAGACAACTGTTACTGGTGTTGAAATGTTTAGAAAATTACTGGATGAGGGAATGGCAGGAGACAACGTAGGTCTCTTACTTCGAGGAATGCAGAAAGAAGATATAGAGCGTGGAATGGTACTTGTGAAGCCAGGTTCCATTACTCCTCACACTAAATTTGAAGGTGAGGTTTATGTACTTAAGAAGGAAGAAGGAGGAAGGCATACTCCATTCTTTGCTGGATATCGGCCACAGTTCTATATCCGTACAACAGATGTGACTGGTCAGATCACAGCATTTACTGCTGACGATGGCAGCAATGTAGAAATGGTGATGCCAGGTGACAGAATTAACATGACAGGCGAGTTGATTTGCCCAGTCGCTATTGAGAAGAATATGCGTTTTGCTATTCGAGAAGGAGGTCGCACTATTGGTGCAGGTGTTGTTTCTAAAATCGTAGAATAATTAATTGGTCTTTATATTCATGACCAGAAATTTTTGTCTGGTCATGAATTAGATTAAAAACAATTCTGATTTAACCTCAGTATTGGTTATTTCGAGAACCTCGACAACCCATTCTTTAAACCCTTTTAGGGGATTTATTCAAAGAGTTTCATGTCAACTGCAATAGCTCAGCAGAAAATCAGGATCCGTCTAAAAGCCTTTGATAGACGAATGCTTGATCTCTCATGCGACAAGATCATTGAAACAGCTGATAACACCGCAGCTACGGCAATTGGCCCCATCCCTCTCCCTACGAAAAGGAAGATCTATTGTGTTCTTCGATCTCCTCATGTAGATAAGGATTCTAGAGAGCATTTTGAGACCAGAACTCACCGACGAATCATCGATATTTACAACCCATCTGCCAAGACTATTGATTCCCTTATGAAATTGGATCTACCTAGTGGTGTAGATATTGAAGTTAAGCTTTGAAAAAAATACGAAATTAGATTTTTTTCTCTACCATTAAGGTGTTGTTGAGGAGATTTCAGTGAACGACCTCTCAGTGAGGGAATTGCCTCTCTTCCCTCTTCCTGATGTCGTCCTTTTCCCTCAGGAAGTTCTACCACTTCATATCTTCGAGTCTCGTTATCGAATGATGCTCAGGAGTGCTCTGGAGGCGGATAGACGCTTTGGGGTAGTACGTTTAGATCCAAGTACCAATAAGTTGTCGGACGTGGGTTGTTGCGCAGAAATAATGCAACATCAGACTTCAGAAGATGGAAGGAGCAATATTGTGACTCTTGGTCAACAAAGATTCCGTATTCTTGAGATTGTCAGGGAGGCACCTTTTCGTACTGCCTTGGTTACTTGGATAGAAGATTCGTCAGTAAGTGATCAAGATGCTCTTCAGAAATTGGCTGAAAATGTCCTGACTTCTCTTAAGGACGTTGTCAGTCTTACAGGCAAGCTCACCGGGAAGGAAATAACTCTTCCAGATGATCTTCCTGATTTGCCAAGGGAACTTTCCTTCTGGATTGCTTCTCATCTGGGTGGACCTGTTGCTCATGAACAACAAAATTTATTGGAATTGACTGATACCACAAAACGTCTTGAGCGGGAATTTGTAATGCTTGATCAAACAAGACGAGAACTTGCAGCAAGAACAGTCCTAAAAGATACTTTTGCTAATGCTGACCAGGCAAATAGTTGATGGCTCAGGGCTTTCTACTGATTTCTTTTTGTGTTGCATTTCTGTCAATTTTTTTGTTCATATGGATAAAGAAAGACAGAAGATATGAATCATCGAAAAGTGTTGCATCAGCATATGATGATTGGACATCGGATAAGTTGCTAGAGAAATTATGGGGTGATCATGTTCACTTGGGCTTTTATGGCCTCCCTCCAAAGAAAATAGATTTTAGATATGCAAAGATTGTATTTGTTCATCAATTAGTTAAATGGAGTGGACTGGATAAGTTGCCTCCTGGTTCACGTGTTCTAGATGTAGGTTGTGGAATTGGTGGCAGTTCAAGGATATTGGCAAGAGATTATGGCTTTGATGTTCTCGGTATAAGTATAAGTACCGCTCAAATTAAACGTGCAAAAGAGTTAACTAATGAAGAAATATCTTGTGAATTTTTAGTAATGGATGCACTAGATCTTGAATTCAGTGAAGCAAGTTTTGATGCTGTTTGGAGTGTAGAAGTAGGACCACATATTCTTGATAAACAGCGATACGCAGACGAATTATTAAGAGTTTTACGGCCTGGGGGAGTTTTGGCAGTTGCTGATTGGAATAGAAGGGATCCTATGCAAGGCGAATTAAATATTCTTGAGAAATTAATCATGAATCAGTTACTTAATCAATGGGCTCATCCAGAGTTTGCAAGTATTCCACAGTTTCGTAATCATTTAAAGCAAAGCATTTTTTCAAATACCTCTATAGATACTGATGATTGGACACATCAAACTTTGCCTTCTTGGTTGGAATCAGTTTTAGAAGGAATTAGGCGTCCTGAAGTACTTTTTGCTCTTGGCCCTAAGGCCTTCTTGAAGGCTTTAAGGGAGATCCCTACGATTCTGCTTATGTGGTTTGCTTTCTCTAAAGGAATGATGAGGTTTGGTGTTTTTCGTTCTTCTCCTAAATAATTGAGCTTTCTATTTCGTTGCTTGGATAACTTCCGAAGTCCGCTAGACGTTCGCAAAGGGGGGCTAGATCGTTGATTAGAAGTTGATAAGCTTCTGGTTTACTTTTTGGTATTTCCACATCTACGAAAAATACATATTCTCCTAGCTCTCTTTTTGATGGCCTTGACTCGATCCTGCTCATATTTAGGCCCATTTTCGAAATACAGCCAAGAGCCTCAAGTAATGCCCCAGGTGCATTTGTATGTAGTGAAAATGCAAGACTAGCTTTGTCTCCAGTTTGTTTCTTAGCTGTTGATTGAAGCATTAGGAAGCGGGTTCGATTGCCTGCTACATCATTAATTGGAAAAGCAAGTTCTTTAAGGCCAGCTATTTCCCCTGCTGCTTTAGAGGCAATTGCGGCTCGGAAATTACTTCCTGCAACCATTCTGACTGCTTCAGCTGTTGAGCTAGTTGGTAATTGAATTGCATTAGGGAGATTCTTTGTCAGCCAGCCACTGCATTGGGCTATGGCTTGAGGGTGTGAGAGAACCTCTGAAACTTTATTGAGCTCGCCACTGCCAAAAAGAGAATGTCTAATGGGCATTACAAGAGCTCTTCTGATAGAAACCTTTGAATGGCTCCAAAGGGAATCCAAGGTTGCAGTGACGCCACCTTCGACAGAGTTTTCGACAGGCACTACAGCTGCCTCACAATTTTTGTTAGCCAAATGTTCGATGACTGCTTGTAATCCCCTGAAAGGAATTAACTCTGGCTCGTTAAGTTTTTCTAACTTTGCTAGGGCAAGTGCCGCTTGCTCGGCATAGGTACCCTCTGGTCCTAAGAAGGCAACACGTGTTTGCATTAGAGATTTAGGGGAGAAAGCTCGATAGGATCAATGCGCTTTAGTCAATAGACATGTCTCTGGCCTTTCGAGCCAGGCAGCATCTTGATCTGCCTGTAAGACGAAATGTTGAACGCCTTACAGGATATTTGCTCGAGCAAGAGAGGGTTGTAGGAGCAATGCTAGATGCTAAGAAGTTAACCCTTCTTTCTCCTGGGAGTTTTCGCTACACCGTTACTAGCTTCAATGTTTTTCAACTTCAAATAAACCCTGTTGTTTCAATTGAGGTTGTTAATTCTGATGGGAAACTCAAAATGCGCGCTACTGATAGCGAACTCAAGGGTCTCGCGATGGTTGATGATTTCAAGCTCACCCTTGATGCGACTTTAGAAGCAACATCAAATGGCTTAGAGGGGGAAGCAATACTTGGAGTAACCGTTAGTCAGCCTCCATTGCTAAGGCTTATTCCTGTTTCAGTTTTGGAAAGTACAGGTCATTCAGTTCTGAATGGGATATTGCTTGGAATAAAAGCACGTGTTGGCAAGCAGTTGGTGCAGGATTTTAGTGAATGGTGCGAGGAAGAGAAGTCTTGAATATGCCTTAAACTAGGAATTATTTTTTGTTAAAACTTTTTTGAGAAAGCTAATGCGATGAAGTCGTGAAGGACCTTGTTTCAAAATTGCTCCTTTATGTTTTTTTGTCCCATAGCCAACATGTTGCTCAAGCCCAAATTCCGGGAAGATTTTTGCTAATCGTTTGATTAGTTCATCTCGTGCCTCTTTTGCGATAACACTAGCTGCTGAGATTTCTGCATATTTGCTATCACCTTTGATGATGTTTTCCTGGGGCCCAAGCCAAAGTCTTAAAGGAAGTGAACCGTCCACGAGAACTAAATCAGGCTTGTGAGAGAGCTTCTGTAATGCTCTTAACATTGCAGTTTCGGTAGCTCTTCTTATGCCTAGTTCATCTATTTCTTTAGAGGAAGCCTGGCCAAGACCCCATGATGAAGCTTGTGATTTGATTATTGGCACTAAATGAGCTCTTTTCCTGGGGGTCAAAGTTTTGCTATCAGCTAAACCTTCTGCAATTAGTTTTGTTGTGGAAGTGTTGCTTAGAACAACTGCTCCTGCGAAAACAGGGCCAAACCAGCTACCTCTTCCTACTTCGTCTACACCTGCAATGATCTTTTGCTTTTGAATTTCCATATCAGCCTGTAGCTGAAGAACGTCTGCGTCTTCGACGTGGATCTTCAGCTTCTTCAGTTGACGGTTTTTCGCCTATTGAGCTTTCATCAATAACAATAGGGTGATCCTCCTCTAGAGGTGTTATTTCAACTGCCATGGCTTCATTCTTAGACTCTATAGAGGGAGGATTGTTGTTATCAATATCATTGTTATAGGAACTGTTGTCAGGAATTGTTCTGCCAACACTTTTACCTCCAGCATTTCTTCCTCTGCGACGCCTTTTGATTGAACCTTCAAGAATTTGTTGACGCGCTTCCTCAAGTATTAACTCTGAGCTTTCACCCGGAAGAACTGCGCGAACCAATAGGTTTTCATTTTCTGGTAATGGATCAAGAAGCAGTACTGGATTTAATCCAAGCCAGCCAAAAAGTTCGGTTTGCTCTTTTGTCATAGAAACAGCAATTAACTCTGGCTCTTGTCTGTTATTTGATGCTTCTGTTTGTTGAGAGTCATCTTGAGATTCATTTGCTTCAAGATTGGCGTCAAGATTATTTTCTTCAACAGAGTCATTTGGGATGATTGAGTTTTCAGAGCTCGTTTTCGCTTTGCCACGTTTCTTTCGGGAAGTATTTGAATCTATGGAACTACTAAGCTCACCTTTGCTCGAAGTTAATGGTCGTACTAAACCAGATGCTGTGGCTAGGGGTTGAAGGAGATCATTCCCTGGTAGAACAGCCACATGCCCAAGTCCGCCACAGTTTGGACAAGCTTTACCAAATAGTTCATAAATATTTTGCCCTTGTCGTTTTCTTGTTAGTTCTACTAGGCCAAGCTCTGTGAGTTGGGCGATTTGAGGCCGGGCATGATCGTCACGTATTGCGGTTGTGAAATGTTCTAGTAGTTGTAATTGATCTCTACGTGATTCCATATCAATAAAGTCAATAATAATTACCCCACCTATATTTCTGAGCTTTAACTGGCGTGCGATTTCTAAGGCTGCCTCACAATTAGTCCAAAGAACTGTTTCTCTAGCATTTGCTGACCTTGTAAATGAGCCTGAATTGACATCAATTACTGTAAGTGCTTCTGTTGGCTCAATTATTACGTAACCGCCTGATGGTAAATCAACCCTTGGCTTGAGTGCATCTCGTATTGCAGTGTTTATACGATAATGATCAAGAAGATTTGAATGTTCTGAATGAGCTTCTACAAGGATATTTTGCCCATCCTGTTTAAGAAAATTCTGCGCTCTTTCTAAGGCATTTTGTTCATCTACTACCACTTTTATTAGGTCTGCACTGATGTGGTCTCTTAAGACCCTATGAATAAAGTCTTCATCACGGTTTAGTAGTACTGGGGGCTCAGCATGTTCTGCTGCTTGTTGAATAGCCTCCCATTGTCTAAGTAGTCCCTCAAGATCATCAATAAGTAAGTCTTCATTTATTTCATTCGCTTCTGTACGAATCAATAGCCCTGATCCAGGTGGCTTAATAAGAACGCCAAGAGCTCTTAATCGATTTCTTTCTCCTTCTGAATTGATTCTTCGGGAGATATTTACACCTTGCCCATTAGGTTGCAGCACTAAGTATCTGCCTGGCAGAGCAAGATTTCCTGTGAGCCTTGGACCTTTATTACCAGTAGGCTCTTTCATTACTTGAACCAAGACCTGTTGGCGTGGTTCAAGTAGCTCTGTTATTCCTGCGGCACCTTTTTTTAAGCGAAGAGGCCCTAAGTCAGTTACATGAATAAATCCATTTTTTTCGCTTTCTCCAATATTTACAAAGGCGGCATCAATTCCTGGAAGTACGTTTTCGACTGTGCCTAGATAGACATCCCCGATTTGGTAGCGACCTTGAGCGACAATTAATTCATCTACTCGCTCATCAGTGAGCAAGGCTGCGATTCGCAGCTGCTCAGCGATGACAATTTGTTGAGGCATAGAAAAGAAAGTGTTGTAGCCCTGGACAGTTCAAATCTGATCAATCACCGCAGACTTGCTGCATCGAGGTGGTAGGGAATTGAAGGCCCAAGGCCGTTACAGAAATAGTCGGAGTCTTTGCTCCTATGAATTAACCAGCTCTTTTAACCGAGTTTGACCGACGGGTATTAATGAGCGGTTGTGGTCTTGCTTACCAAATGAAGTTGGATCAAGAGACCAGGAGATGTATATGGCAGAGGCTGCCCTATATACATGACCTAGTAAGACATTAGCACTCAAACAAGAAGAGTTCATCCCTGGTTATGCTAGTTATTTCAAGGGACTTTCCGATATCTTTTTCTAACCAGTACTTGATTTGGTTGGGTTTTATGCTTCTTCCTAATGTGTCAATGCGGCTTTCTAGATAAATAAGCGGAGAATTAATATCAGTAGATTTTAGAAAGTCAGCTTTTTTTATGACATTGAACCTTACATGAAGATTTTTTAGCTCATTGAAGTAATCCCTAACTCTTAGTCTTCCTTTTTTGTCTTTATCATTCCAAATAAGTGTTTTAGAGTCTTTAATTTTTTTAATAGCTTTGTCTAATTCAGAATGGTTTATTTTTTCTTTATTTAAGTTAGATATCTTAAAGCTCCAATGTGCTTCTGCAAGCTCTTGAGAAAGGCTTTTTTGCTTGACCAAGACATTTTTGGCACTTAAGATTCGAATACCACTTGGCAATTGAGCTTGTAGCTTCTCTAAGATTTTCTCTGATTTGATTACCTCTGTAAATTCAATATCCATCCATTCTCCAAATGCTTCAACACCTAGCGGGAGCGCGAGAGCTATTTGCAGTCTCGGTAATGGGTGGAAGCCATTTGAATAACTAACAGGAAGCCCACTTCTTCGTAATGCTCTTTCGAGCATTCTTACAAGGTCAAGGTGACTAATAAGTGATATTGGATGTGTTTTTGAGAATTTCAATCTAACTCTCGAAACTCTGCTGCTAGGTAAAGATTTTTGTGGGATTCTTGTTGGAATTTGTAGCGGTGGAGGGATTACAATATTTTCACCTAGATCTTCACCACAAACTCCACAACTGCTACAGCTCTCAAAAGAACAGTCTTCTAAGGTTTGGGCTTTTAATGCCCTCAGAAGATCATTGACAAGCCATTTTTTTTCTATTCCTGTATCAATATGATCCCAGGGTAATGGTTGAGAGCAAAAGTTAAAAAGATCTTTTCTGTCAAGTCCTTCTACTGCACTCCATAATCCAAGCTCGAGCTTTCGGTAATGTTGAATTAGGCCTGCTTCAGAAATTGCATTTGTCCATGCTAAGTAGGTCTTATCAATAGTTTCAAACCAAGCATCCATTCCTGCACCATTTCGCCATGCGCCTTCTATAACTTCTGCGATTTTTCGATTTCCACGACCAAGGAAGTCTTCTATTGCAGAAAGTCGTACATCTGTGTAGTTTACTTTCACTCTTTTAAGAGCTTTAAATTCGGCTTTTAAAATACTTTGTTTGCGCTCAAATTCCTTAGTAGAGACACTATGCCATTGAAAGGGAGTGTGAGGCTTTGGAGTGAAGTTACTGATAGTGATATTAAGTTTTAGTTGACCTAAGTCTTTGCATTTATTTTGAAGAATGCGGCATGTTTCAACTATCCCAATTACATCTTCATCAGTCTCGCCTGGCAGTCCAATCATGAAATAGAGCTTTATTTTTCGAAAGTCTTTTTGCATTGCTGTTCGAATCCCTCTTAATAGCTCCTCATCGGTAAGCCCTTTATTGACAATGTCTCTTAAACGTTGTGTCCCAGCTTCAGGGGCAAAAGTAAGACCAGATTGTCGAGTTCCTCCAAGAATATGTGCGATATTTTCGTCAAACCTGTCAACTCTTTGACTTGGTAGTTGTAGGGATATTTGTTTGTCAGCTAGTTGATTGCGAAGCTCTGTACCAACTGCAGGTAGTGATAGATAGTCGCTACAACTGAGTGAAAGGAGGGAAAAATCACTGTATCCAGTTTCTCTCATCCCTTGGTGTACAGCATTAATGACTTCTTCAGGTTCTACGTCTCGCGCAGGGCGAGTGAGCATTCCTGGTTGGCAAAATCGACAGCCTCGGGTGCATCCTCTACGGATTTCTATTGTTAATCGGTCGTGTACTGTTTCTATATGAGGGACTAAACCCATTCCATATTGAGGAATGGGTGAAGCAACTCTTCTAAGAATTCTTTTAGGTAATGAGTCATTTTTTGGCTTAATAGATGTTCCATCAGCACTGATTTCATACATTGATGGAACATATACACCAGGGATTTGAGCTAGATCCAAAAGCACTTCAGAACGAGATAGTTGTGCTTTCTTTCCTTCAGCAACAACTAATCCTATTTCTGGCAAGAGTTCTTCACCATCACCAAGTGCAAAGAAATCAAAGAAAGGTGCAAAAGGCTCTGGATTACTTGTAGCTGTTGGTCCACCTGCAAAAATCAGAGGAGCTGATAAAGGATCATCTAATGATAAATCTTTCCGATCAGCAGAATATATTGGAAGACCTGCTAGATCGATCATTTCTAAAATATTTGTTGCTCCTAATTCGTAGCTTAGACTGAAGCCAAGTATGTCAAAAGTAGCTAAAGGAAACTTTGTCTCAACACCAAAAAGTAATTGAGACTTTTCGCGTAATTTCTGGGACATGTCGCTAGCTGGTAGATAAGCACGATCGCAAAGTTGCCCTGAAATTGAATTTAGAATTGAGTAAAGAATAATGTGCCCAAGATTGCTTGCTCCAACTTCATATAGTTCAGGATATGTAAGTGCCCAATGTACAGAGGCCTTCTCCCAGTCATGTGGCTTGGTCCCTAATTCATTGCCTAAGTATCTAGCGGGCTTACTTATAGATGCGTCGATTAGCTCTTCAAAGTCAATAGGAGAAGGGATTTCACTAGGCTTTGGTACATTTCGGGAGGTAAAAGTCACTTTAGGAAAAGCCTGCTTCTTATTTCATCGTATGGAGGCAATTTAAAAAAGACACTCTGCGTAGCAGGATGATTATTGTCAATACAATGAGACATCGTGGTTAAGGTCAACAGCAATTACTTAAAGCTTCAGGCTGGGTATCTTTTTCCAGAGATTGCAAGGAGAGTAAATTCCTTTAAACAGGCTAGTCCTAATGCAGATTTGAT
Organism: Prochlorococcus sp. AG-363-P08; assembly: GCA_003278195.1. GTDB lineage: Bacteria > Cyanobacteriota > Cyanobacteriia > PCC-6307 > Cyanobiaceae > AG-363-P08. Next base: position 4,153 of record QCGE01000001.1, on the reverse strand, counting down.
TCGTTTAGGTATCGGGGATGTGACGGAGCCTTTACCTCCTGCGTGTCGGGAAGCAATGAAAGCTGCCATAGACGAAATGGGTACAACTGAGGGCTTTCGCGGGTATGGGCCGGAACAAGGTTACATTTGGCTTAGAGAAGCTATTGCTAAAGAGGAATTTCAAAAGCGCGGTTGCGAGGTCGATCCTGATGAGATTTTCATTTCAGATGGCTCTAAATGTGATAGCAGCAATATTTTGGATATTTTGGACATAGAGAATCGAATTGCAGTTACAGATCCTGTATATCCCGTATATGTAGATAGCAATGTTATGTCTGGCCGAACTGGCCCTGCAGGGGACCTTGGCCGATATGGAGGACTGTTGTATTTGCCAATAGGGGCTGAGAATTCTTTTCAAGCAACTATCCCTGACCAAAAGGTTGATTTGATTTATTTATGCTTTCCAAACAATCCGACAGGAGCAGTAGCTAATAAAGAGCAATTACAAAATTGGGTTAATTATGCAAAGCGAAATGAGGCTTTGATTCTTTTTGATGCAGCTTATGAGGCTTTTATTCAAGATAAAGCATTACCTCATTCGATCTATGAGATAGAAGGTGCTCGTGATTGTGCAATCGAATTTAGATCTTTTTCTAAGAATGCTGGATTTACTGGAATACGTTGTGCCTATACCGTTATCCCTAAGGACCTTGTTGGACAATCTGTGGATGGCAAAGTTGATCTATGGAGTCTTTGGAACAGAAGGCAGTCTACAAAGTTCAATGGAGTTAGTTATGTTGTTCAGCGAGGGGCAGAAGCTGCTTACTCCTCTGAGGGTAAAGCCCAAATATCAACCTTGGTGAATTTTTACATGGAAAATGCAAGCATTATTCGTAGAGATCTTTCTGCTGCAGGACTTACTGTCTACGGAGGCGAACATGCTCCATATGTATGGATTAAAACTCCAAAAGATTTTGATTCATGGGACTTTTTTGATTATTTATTAAAGAATGCAAATGTTGTGGGTACTCCTGGAAGTGGATTTGGTGCAGCGGGTGAAGGTTACTTCCGACTTTCTGCATTTAATAGTCGTGAAAATGTTGTAAAAGCAATGAATCGCATTTCTTCTCTATAAAATTTCTACCATGAAAGATAACTTTAGGGGTTTTGGTTTGTTGAAAGAAAGTCACGCTTTTATTGCTCTCCAATTAAAAGTAAGCAGCAATAGTGGTTCTACAGTTCTTGAAAAGAAATCACAAACACTTCGTAAAAATTCGCCTTTATATAAGGTCTTACTTCATAACGACCCTGTGAATTCCATGGAATATGTTGTAAGTTCATTGCGTGAGGTTGTCCCAAAACTCAGTGATCAAGATGCGATTTCGATAATGCTAGAGGCCCATAATAATGGAGTTGGACTGGTGATAGTTTGTGATTTAGAGCCTGCAGAATTCTATTGTGAATCTCTTAAAGGCAAAGGTTTAACGAGTACTCTGGAGAAAGACAACTAAGATCAAAAATATTATGAAGATCTTTGATCATAAGCAAAAGCTTTGGGTGGAAACTTTTATTTTTATCCCGATACTTTATATTTTTGGCTGGATTACTGTCCAATTAATGCTTTCTGTTGGAATAAAACTACCACCTGATAAGCAAGATCTCATAGGTACAATAATAAGCTTTTCATATTTTATTTTATATTTACCAACTTGGGCTAGAACAAGATGGGAAATTACAACCCCATGGAATTATTTCGGGATTTCCTGTTCGTCAGGCAAATTAATTGCCCTTAGTTTTTTCAAAGGCACCTTTATCGCAACTGGATTATTATTTTTGATTTTTTCTATTCTAATTCAAGGGTCCTTTTGCGTTTGGGGCGGTGATTTTGACTCAGCAAATATATTGAATACTTTGCTTTTATTACTGGGGGTTGGCTTTGCAGAGGAGTTAATTTTTAGGGGTTGGCTTTTGAGTGAACTAAATCAATTGCTTGGACTTTGGCCTAGCCTTTTAGTCCAGGCAACAATTTTCAGCCTTGCTCATATTAGGTTTGATACGAATTTATTCCATTCTTTGGGATTACTTGTAGGCCTTTTCTTGCTAGGCCTAATTTTAGCCTTGAGAAGGCTTTTAGATAGGGGGTCGATTTGGGGTTGCATTGGTTTGCATGGGGGGCTGGTAGGCGGTTGGTTCTTTTTGACGAAATCTTTAATAGAAGTTTCCCCTGAAGCTCCATCTTGGTTAGTTGGACCTGGGGCAATGGAACCCAATCCATTAGGAGGTTTGATTGGACTTCTTTCTCTTGTGGTGATTTTCTTGATTTACCTGACCGCTTTTGCAAGAGCACCTTCTCCTTTTAGAGGAGCCCTTAAGGCCTCTTCTAGAGGGGAGACACCGTAATCATCTTCAAGAAGATCCATCACGGTTCTGCCAAAATCGTTGGGATTGATTTCGAACGCTTGCAGGCAAACCCGCCCAAAAATGCTTCCCATAGGTTCAGGATTCCAGAGCAGTTTCCTTGCAGTCCATGGCATCATGCTCATAGGGTTGTAGCCAGGCTTGATGATTCCTTTGTCAAATCCATATTGTTCTAAATGAGTATGTGGCTGAAGCCCTATGAAAAATATTGAAGGTTCCACTTTATCAACTCCAAAAATATTTTCGAGTTCTCTGTGATATGCAATTGTTTGTCGGATTGTTTCTGGACGCTCATCGATAACATTAAAGGAATAATTAACAGAGACTTTGTCTTTAAAGCCAGCTTTTGAAAGTATTCTGCAGTTCTCTAAAACAGTACGAAGGTTATAACCCATACGCATTTTTCTTACTAATTCTTGGGAGCCTGAGGTGATACCAATTTCAAAATAACTCATGCCAGTTTTTACCATTAATTCGGCTAATTCTTCATCAAGGTTGTCTGCTCTTATATATGCTGCCCATCGTATATCTTTTAGGCCTTCAAGATCAATCGCTTTAAGGAGCTCTTTTGCATCTTCAATATAGCGTTTTGCAGGAATAAATTGTGCATCTGTAAACCAAAAACCCCTTACACCTAAGTCATAAAGTTGGCGCATTTCATTAATAACTTCATTTATTGGGTTGACTCTTACTTGCTTGCCTTCGACAACAGTATAAACACAGTAACAACAATTGTGTGGACATCCTCTTTTTGTTTGAACTCCTATATAAAAATCACCACCCTCTAAGTACCAGTGCATTTGTGGCCATATTGATTCTATATATTTATAGTTACACGCTGTTTTTGGAAGGCTAAGAGGTTGCTCATGTATTAGACCTTTTCGGGGTGATTCGCCAGCCGGAAAACATCTTTCACTATCAATATTGCTTTTATTCAGTAATTTCTCTAATAATGGTTCGCCTTCTCCTATGGAAATAATTGTTCCTTTGGGAAGTGAATTTCCTAATTGCTCATAAAAAACACTTACTGCTCCTCCACCCACTACTGCAGTAGCACTTTGCTTGTATCTTCGGGCGCAAACAATTCCTTTACTTATTAAGCGCTTATTTCTCCATAGCTCACCATAATGACTAGTTAGAAGCCTTAATCCACCAATTGCACCCCTAAGTTTTTTGAAAGGGTTTTTTGCATAAAAGGCTTCAAAGGAGTTTTGAAGGGGATTTCCGCCTCGTCCATCTACAGGCGCATAAATTTGAATATCCCGCCAAGAGAAGACCAGAATTGATGGTTGAAATTCTTTAATTGTCTCTATCAGAACCTTTTGTACATCGATTAAAGGAATGGAAGCAAGATCAAGGATTTGTTGCTTGAGTTCAGGAAATCTTTTATGCAAGTGGTCAGCTAGATAAATAGCCCCAACTGGGAAGATTGGATTGCAAGGAAGACGTATTAATAAAACTTTTTCGCCAATTTGTATTTTGGCGTTTAACTCCTTTTCTTTGGTTCGGTTTTCAAAGGTTGAACTTGTTCCCATTGATCTCTTGAGGGGCGTTTGACAACAAACCTCTCTCTTCAAAAGAGGTTAACAAGCTTCATCTCTTCATAGGAAGATGCAGTAATGATTGATTTTTGCTTCTCTACTGAAACTTCAAGTTTTTGTAAGGGTTTAGGGTCCTTATGCGAAAAAGGGGAATTCTTTTGCAAATTGCATAAGAAGGGTCCCCTGAAGTTAAGGGCTAAGTGTTTCAGGAAAAT